>JBAQCH010000421.1:0-22741 GCA_049294015.1 Anaerolineae bacterium | reverse complement strand
GCTGTGGGCGTGGCGCTGGGTCCCGGCGTGGGTGTACTGGTCGCGGTTGAACCAGGCGGCGGTGTGTAGGTGGCCGTGGCGCCGGGCGGCGGCGTGTTGGTGGGCGGAGCGCCAGGCGGCGTGTTGGTGGCCGTGGCGCCTCCACTGGGTCGCGTGGGAGTGGGCGTCAATGTGGGCACAGTCTGGAAATCAGGCGCCTGGTTGGGCAGGGCCCAGGCGCCGGGCATGACGGCCAGGACGCCCAGGACGAACAGACCAACGATGACCCAGGCCAGGGCCCGGGGCGAGCGCAGACGCCTATCGGTTATCGGCTTACGTGGGGTTGGCATAGACTATTGTCCGATGTTGGGCAGATGATCAGCGCTGCGCATCGGCTGCCACAGGGGATGGTCGGTGGCTAGCTCCTCAGCGCTGCGCGGATTGCGCGAACGATACATCACCAGTGGGAAGCGGATTGTGCTGGCGGACAACAACACGGTCAGGTGTTGGGTGTTGTTCTGCACGTTGCTTCCTTCTTCCGGCACCGGTTCGACGCGGGCGTAGACTTCGTACTGGCCGATGCCGCGGTTGGGCCATTGGATGCTGACCGTGGCCGGCAGCGTGACGTTGCCAGGCGTGAGGGTTTGGACGCCGATCAGCGCGCCGCCGGCGCTGGGGTCGCCGTCCCAGAACTTGACCTGCATCTGCGAGGCTGCGGTGCCCACGCTGCCCAGGTTTAGCAGGTCTGCCTGGAGGGTAAGGGTCATGGCGGCGCCGGGACGGATGGTCGGCAGCGTGGCCGGATCCGTGCGCAGATTGCTGAGCGCCAGGTCGGTGGAGGGGGGCGGCGTCGCCTGCATGAAGACTTCATTGTTAGGATCGCAGGGCTCCGTCACCTGGTTGTTTTCATCGGCGATGACTTTCACGCCGCGCGATGTCGAAATGACGAGGCGCCAATCGTACGCGACGCTGGTCCAGTAGCCCGGATCATGGCGCTTGGGCAGGCCGGCCACAGGCTGCGTGTGGAGCAGATCGCCGTTACCTGCTCTGAACGTGACGTCGAAGGGACCGCTGGCCAGGTTGCCCCGGTTACGGACCAACGCCTGGATGCGCAAGAGGGCAGGATCGCCGGCGAAAAGCGGCCAGTAAGGGGTCACTGAAGCCCCATAGGTCTCCAGGTCTACATAGTTTTGGCTCAGTGGACGCACGTAGTTGGCGAAGTCGTTGCCCAGCGGCTTGATCACGCGGGTAACGCCGTTGAACAGGCCAGAGTGAGAGACGCGCCCCTCGAATTGATCCACCGCCACGTCAAACCAATACCACTCCTGTAACAGACGGTTGCCATCGGCCGGGTAGCCCAGGTTCGCGTCTACCATGTCGTTGAGGAAGGTATTGAAGCTGTTGATCATAAAGGTGCGCACGCGCGGATAGTCGAAGCCGAGGTCCTCGGTCATCAGGATGCCGTATTCGGTGTTGATCAGCGGCTTGTTGCGCTGGCCGTGGTTGTCCATCCACTGCCTGAAGTCGCGCGTCTGCTGCTTGATCAGCGCGATATTGTCATGGTCATCTATTGAGGAGACGAGGGTGGCTCGCAATGGGCTGTTGTCCTCGAAGCGCCCGCCGGGCAGACTGGCTGTCGAAAGCGCCTGCATGGCATCCACCCGAATCCAGGTTTCGCTGGAGGCCGGGTTGCGCCTGCCGGTCACCTGCACGCGGATGTTGTGGCGATCTTCCTGGAGACCGCCGATCGGCGACAGGCTGGCGAAGCTGCGGCTGATCGAACCGGGCGTGGGGGCATACAGATCGACCTCAGCGACGGGGGCCGCCGACTGATCCACGTAGATGGCGGCAATGCCGGCGTCAGGGCCTGTGCCCAGATGAATGGTCACTTGGTTGCCGCGAAAGGCGAAGTAGGCTCTGGCGCCGAGGGTGCGGCTGCGATGAACCGTGCCGCCGCTGGCGCTGGGCCGGCTTTCCACTGCCCAGTCGGTGCCCAACCGTTCGCTGTAGCCGACAGCGTTGTCGAAACCGGGTGGAATTCCGGCGCCCCATTCCTGATGCATCTCGTTGGCCACGTAGGTATGGATGTTCCAGACGTCTACCGGAAGATTCGTGCCGTAGGTGGCGCGATAGCTGTCCCAAACCTGCTGCAGCCAGGCCAAACGCAGCGGCGACACCTGGGCAACCCCGTTGATCACGAAACGTGCATTGGGATCCATCGATTTGATGGCTGTATAGGCGCTGTGATAGGCGCGCGCGTAGGCGGCCGGCGTGGTGTTGTCCTGCCAGATCACGTCGCCTTCGTTGCCGATAATCCAGGTCGCACCAGGATTGTTCAACGCGATGGTCTGCAATTGCTCCGCTGACGGCGAATGGCCCGACTCGCCGACGCGCACCATGAAATGATAGCTCATGGCGTTGGGGTGCGCTGGCGTCAGGTCGGCCCGCCAGTTGAGGTAGCTCCGGGCCATCAGGGGCGTGACGGCGAAGTCACCGATTTCATAATAAGCATGAACGGTAAGGCCGAAGCGATCGGCCTGGGACGGATAGAGGCAGTTGGTGGTTTCCGGATCCGCAAAAGTGTTGCGGGGCGATACCAGGAACATTGACAGTGCTACAATCGCCAGAGTTATCAGGTTCAATAGTTTGCGTACCATTAATACACTCCTTCTTGACATCATTCCCCACTTCTGATCGCATCAGGTTCGTGACGCGTCACGGTGATTGCGCGAGACGCGCAGCATAGTTGGCAAAAGTTTCGCCCAGCAAAGTGAACTCGCCCGTGGCAGGATCGACCAGGTTGCCGGTGGGATAGACTGTATCGCTCAGGCTGTACCAGGTCAAGCGCTGCACCAGACGGTTGCTGTCAGCGGGATAGCCGAGTTCAGGATCGGCGGCGGTGAGCAGGTAGTCGAAGGTTTCGGTCATGAACTCGGCCACACGCTCCGGTGGAAAGCCGTACTCAGTCGGCATCAGGATGCCAAACTCGCTGATGATCAGCGGCTTGTCGCGTTCGCCATTCCTGGCCATCCAGCGCCGAAAGTCGACGATCTGCTGGCGAAACAGGTCCAGATCGTCGTGGTCTTCGATCTCCCACAACATGCCCTGGTCTACGTCGAAGCCCGGCGGGATCGAGACGCCCCACGAATCGCGATCTTCGCGCAGGATGAAGGCATGCACGTTCCAGACATCTACCGGCATCCGTTGCCCGTAGAGGCGTTCGTAGACCGCCATCACCTCTTCCAGGTAGCGCAGCCGCAGGGGGGTCACCTGTGCAACGCCGGCGATGGCCACCTGGGCGCTGGGATCCAGGGTCTTGACGAAGGTGTAGAACTGATGGTAGAGCTGGGCGTACTCTTCAGGCGTCTTGTTGTCCTGCCAGATCACATCGGGCTCGTTGCCAGCCAGCCACAGCGCGCCTGGATTGGCTGCCAGCACCTCGGCGATGTCCGCCCGACGTAAAGGAATATTCCTGTCGCGCATGGCATAGAGTTGGGCATATTCCAACTCGCCTGCTTCGACGGGGCTGGGATCGATGTGCCAATCGAGGTACCAGCCCATGCCAAGCTGCTGCGCCATCTTGGCGTCGAACTCGAAGTCGGCCACCCCCGGCGGCGCGCCTACTCCCAGACGGCTGCGCAGATTGGCCGGTTCCAGCAACGCCTCGCTGGCGGCCGGTACAGGCGTCTGCGCATCCACCGTAGCTGTCACGGCGCCAGTTGGAGCGATCGCCGGCTGATCCGCCCCCGGTAAAGCCGGCGCGGGCAGTGGTTGCGTGGCTGGCACGGTCGGCACCAGCGGGTCCAGTGTGCGCATCGCGACCACCGTGGGCGTTGGCGGCGCCTCAGGCGGCGTGGGCCAGGGCGCCACGGTTGGCGCGCCATCACCAAACCAGACCGGCCCCTGCCCAGAGCGGCATCCAGGCAACAGCAGCGCTGCAACCAGCAGCGCGCCGCAGGCGACCAGCAGCGCCCGACGTCGCTGCCACGTCCTGGCCGCGCTCATTTTGTGCAGGGTGTTCGGATCAGATGGTTGGTTCACGGGAATGTTCAGTGCGGCTGCCTGGCCGGGTCAATAGGCGCCGTTGCCTTTCAACACCACAGGAATTGTCTTGAGCAAGATGGCGATGTCACGGCGCAAAGAATAGTGTTCAATGTAATCCAGTTCCAGCTCCAGGCGCTGGGCAAAGCTCAAATCAGCGCGGCCGTTGACCTGCATGGGGCCGGTCATGCCAGGCTTGACGGCCAGGCGGCGGCGCTGCCGGTCGTTGTACAGCTTGACCAGCCACGCCTCCTCGGGCCGCGGCCCAACCAGGCTCATTTCGCCGCGCAGGACGTTGAGCAACTGCGGCAGTTCATCCAGACTGGTGCGGCGCAAAAAGCCGCCAACGCGCGTCACTCGAGGGTCGTCTTTCAGTTTGAACACCGGCTCTTCCAGACTGGCCAGGTCGATCAACTCACCCAGTCGTTTGTCGGCGCCTAGCACCATGGTGCGAAACTTGAGCAGGCGAAAGGTGTGACCGTTGGTGCCGACGCGATCCTGAGCATACAGCACCGGGCCGGGTGAGTCCAGCTTGATCGCCACGGCGACAGCCAGGGCGATCGGCGCGATCACGATCAGGCTAACGGCGGCGCCGATCAAATCAACCAGCCGCTTCAGCAAGCGCTGGCGGGCACGCAGCACGGGCCGTTCTTGCGGCTCCAGATGCAGAAAGCGCAGCAAACCGACTGCATATCCGCCGCCCAGAGCCAGCGCACGCACCGCCAACATCGCCGGTGCAACCAGCGCTACGGTGCGATCCTTGCGCCCGGCCTTCAGCACAAAGGGCAGGCCGCTGGCGACGAAGGCCAGGATGCTCGCCGCGCCCAGGCCGGCGATGGCCTGCCACCAGACCGATCCAAGCTGTTGCAGCGCCAGCCCGGCCAACAGCAGCGGCAGGGACATGAACAGCAACAGGATCTGCAGCTTCAGCACAGGCGGTGTGTGCGTATCGTTGGCCAGACGCTCCGGGTGGCGCTGCATCACGCGCGCTTTCCAGACACCGATGTTGAACTTGCGCTCGACGTACTCATAGACGTCCTGGTCGTGCAGATGCGAGACCCTGGCCTCAGGGACAAAGACCAGTTTGTAACCCTTCTCTGCCAGGCGAAAACTAAACTCCTGGTCTTCGACGAAGCGCACGGCTAAATCGAAGCCGCCGTTTTGCTGAAACACGTCGCGACGATAGCCGGCTGAATAGGTGTCGACAAAGTCGATGCGCTCCTGGCTGCGCATGCGGTCGTAGCGGTCCTCATACTCGATCTGGACGAAACGAGCGACCAGCCGGCGCTGGCCGGTCAGATACGTACCCTTGGCGCCGACCGTTTCAGGATCGGCGAATGCCGCAACCATGCGCTCGATCCAGTCAGGCTGTGGGACACAGTCAGAGTCTGTGAACAGCAGCAAGTCGCCGGCCGCGTGGACGACGCCCATGTTGCGCGCGCTGGCCGCGCCCTGGTTCGGCTGCCGAACCAACTGCACACCCTCGTCGCAATAGCGTGCGGCGACATCGGCAGTGGCATCCAGCGAACCGTCATCGACAACGATGATTTCGTAGCTGCTGCGCGATGCGGATTGATTGAGCAGCGCAGCGAGGCAATCATCCAGGGTCCCGGCCGCGTTGAAGGCCGGGACGATTACCGAGACGGTTTTCATCGACATGCAGCGTTTCTTGAGAAGTACAGCAGACTCACTCTATCGCAGGGCGGCCAGGTAGTTGCTAACGCCCCGAAAATGCTCCAGGTCTTCGTAGTATTCGTCGACCGGCAACAAGACGCCGCCTGGACAGATGCGCTGCACGTGAAATCCGTAGGGGAGCAGCTCGTCCCAAATATCATGAAAGAAGGTGCGGGCGTTGAGATTGCCCGAGCCAAACTCGAAGGCCAACGCCTTGATCCGGCCTGCCTGCATGGACTGGCGCGCGCCGCGCAGCACAGCTAACTCGTGGCCTTCTACATCGATCTTGACAAAGTCGACAACGTCCAGGCCAAAGGCCGTGATTACCTGGTCCAACGTGACCACCTGGACGGGCTGCGGCTGGAATTGCTCCGTCTGGAAGTAGCTGTCGCGCCGCACGTGCACAGAAGCAATGGCCGAATCCCAACGCGGGACCTGGAGCACAGCGCTGCCTGGCTGGTCGCCCGCAGCCACTGGGATTACTGTCGTCCGCGCCAGGCAGCGTGTGCGCAAGTGGCCCAGCGCTGGCGCCGACGGCTCCAACAGCAGTACACGAGCCAGGGGCAAGGCCTGAAGCAGCGCGGCCGTCCAATCGCCGCGGCCGCCTCCCACGTCGATAACAACTGCGTCGGGACGCTGGATTGCGGCCAGCGCCGCCCGCACCTCAGCGTCCAGGTCCCAACCGGTGCCGCTGCCCTTGCCTTGGATGACGCCCAGATAGGTCTCCAGGTGACGGACAGCCTGCGCCAGGGCTGGGTGGGTCAGGAAGGGCGTCAAGCGCGGTGCGGCTCGCTTGCCCAAGGTGTTGAGAATGCCTGGCTCGTGCGGCTTGCCCATCACGTCCCTCGGCGCGCGGCCGGATCTTGGCCGGGCGTCGCCAGCGTCAAGTCCAACTCAGCCGGCAGGCGGCCGATGCGCCAACCTTCGACGGCCAGCGCCAGTGCGCCCAGGACCATCAACAACAGCGGCGCCACCAGGTAGAGCAGGATGCCGTAGGCCAGTCCCAGCGTGGCCGAGACGCCAAACAGGCTCAGCGTCCAGCGGCACAGCACCTGAAACACGCCGATTTTGCCAGGGGTGGAAGGCACAGCCGCGCCGGCTTGCAGGACGACCCACAGCAGCAAGCCCTGCACCCATGAGGGCGGCATGTTGAGGGCCAGGAAGACCAGGTAAGCCGTCGAAACCGACAGGAACCCGATGACGACCGTCAAGGCAGACAGAGCCAGCAGCCGGCCCGGCCGGCGCAGCGCATCCAGCCCTTGCAGCGCCCTGGCCATACTGGCAGCGGCTTGGGCGCCGCGCGGGATGCGTCCCAGGAGCCTTCCGGCCAGCGCCAGCAGACGCTCGCGCTGCCAGAGCAGCGCTGCCACGAGGAGCGTCAGCGTAAGCGCAACCGCGACGGTCGTGATCTGGCGCTGCGCCAACTCCTGGGGGATGGCGACAAACAGCACCAGTCCCAGGAAACAAACAGCCAGCAACACGATGTCCAGCAGCTTCTCGGCCGCAATCGTGCCCAGCACCAGCGACTTGCTGATCCCGCCCGCTATGCTGGCGAAATAGACACGCACCAGGTCACCGGAACGCGGCACAGGCAAAGCCAGGTTGACGCCGGCGCCCGCGGTCCAGATGTTCGTCAGGCGGCCCAGGCCGATTCTGGCGGTGGGGACATCGCCGGCCGCCGCGGGTGCAGGGCTGACGTACAACAGCAGGCGCCAGCGCCAGCTCTTGGCAGAGTTAGTGAGCAGTACCGTCAGGGCAGCCGCGGCTAGCCAGGCCAGGTTGGCCGAGCGCAGCGCCGCGGCCATCTCGCCGAAGTCGATGTCTGCCATCGCCAACGCGAGACAGCCAATGCTGAAGAACAGCCCCAGCCACAGCCGGCGATTGAGGAGCATAGCCCGCCAGCGCGGGCTGGACGGGGCAGCCGCCTGTCCGATCTCGCTTGGCATGGGCCGTGACCCCTGACCCGGTTCGCTGGCCATGCATGCACCTTGAGTGAGCGCCAGGGCGCTAGACGTCCTGAGGCGACGAGCCGGGCTGGCGCAGTTGGCTGGTCACAAAGCCAGCGGCGGTTGCTGGCTGGCTGGGCGCCTCGGCCGGACGCTCTTTGTCCTTGCGGCGTCGCTTGGACTGGCTGCTGTCCTGATCAGAGCCGTCGTCGCCTTTGTTCTCATAATAGTCGTAGTAATAATAGTGCGAGCCGGCCAGCCGGTAGGAGATGCGATTGACCGCGATGCCCAGCACGTTGGCGTTGACCTTGAGCAAGCCCTGCGCGGCGCGTTTGGCGGCAACCTCGCGCGTCTTGGCCGACTCGACCACCAACAGCACGCCGTCCATCTGGCGCGCCAACACGGCCGCATCGGTCACGGCCAGGGTCGGTGGGCTGTCGAACACCAGCATATCAGCATATTGGCCCAGTTCTTTGATCAGCTCGCCCATGCGGTGCGAGCCAAGCAGCTCGGATGGGTTGGGCGGCTGCGGACCGCTGCTCAGCAGCCACAGGTTCTCCAACTCGGTGGGCTGCAGCAAGGGCGTCAGATCGCTGCCTTCCGGCAGCAGCAGCGCGTTGGTGACGCCGACGGCGTTGGGCAGGCCAAAGACCTGGTGCAGCACCGGCCGGCGCAGGTCGGTGTCGATCAGGATGGTGCGCTTACCGCCCTGGGCGACGACCACGGCCAGGTTGGCGGCCGTGGTGCTCTTGCCCTCGCCGGGGCTGGCGCTGGTCACCATCAATGCGTCGATGGGCTTGTCCAGGCTGGAGAACTGGATGTTGGTGCGCAGGGTGCGGTAGGACTCGGTGAAGGGCGACTGAGGGTTGGTGGCCGCGATCAGGCGCCGCGCCTTGTCGCCGTTGCGATACTGCACCAGAGAGCCCAGCGCGGGCAGGCCGGTGACGCGCGTGGCGTCCTCGGGCAGTTTGATGGTGTCGTCCAGGTACTCGATCAGGAAGGCCACTGCGGTGAGCAGCAGCGCGCCCAGCGCCGCGGCGATCAGGGTGTTGACCAGGACGCGCGGCCGCACGGGCACCGTGGGTTCGATGGCCGGCTCGACCACGGTGATCGTGTCGCCGCGGTTGGCCTCAGCCCGCTTGACGTCATCGCGGTTGCGCAGCAGTTCAGCCAGCGAGCTGCGGTACTGGGCCAGACTGGCCTCCAGCCGCGCCCGCTGCGACGCTTGCTCCAGCGTCAACTCCTCGCCGCCGTCCTCCAGCGCCGTGAACACCTGAAGCTGCGTCTGCGCCTGCTCGATGTCGGCTTCTACGCCGTCGATCTGGCCCTGGTAGACCTCCAGCGTGCTGTTGATGCGCTGTTGCAGTTGTTGCTCGTTCTGGCTGATGAAGACGGCGGGCAGGTCGTTGGCCACGTCCGTCGCCAGGGCCGGGTTGGCGTCCTCCACGTGAAGCACGATGATCTGTGTCTCGCGCACGGGGTCTACAATGATGCTGGAGCTGATCTGAGGCAGGCGCAGGTTGGCCGCTACCTGGTTCAACACCGGGCGCGTCGTCAGCAGGCGGGCATAGTTAGCCGCCAACCGCTCGCTGGTCAGCACTTCGGTCCACTGCAGGCCGGAGGGGCTGTTGGCCTGCTGGATCAGAAGCTGCGAGGAAGCGCGATAGATGGGCGTGCTGCGGCTGCTGACCAGATAGGTGACGCCGCCCGCGATGGCCGCGCCTACCAGAATCAACCAAAACCACTTCCAAAGAGTCCGACCGTACTGGCGTAATTCCATTACACTGCCTTTCAAAAACCAGGCGCCCGGCGCTTGACCACGCCCTGGCCTTCATGCACTAATCGTCGCAGAAGTGCCGGGCACCTTTTAGGGCGCCAACGTGCCCACCACCACGATACGGTGGGTGTTTGTCCAATAGGGCCAGCAGGTCACCAACGTCACGCGCGCGTCGCTGGTGGGCTGGATGTAGCGGGCGTTGGCCAGGCGTTGCGCCTCGCTGGCGCCTACCTCCAACAACGGTTCCGTGACCTCGCTCACCAGGTAGGTGTGGCGCTGGCCCTGAGCATCGTAGAGATAGATCGCGTCGCCAACCGCCAATTCCTGCTCGCTGATGCGGCGGAACACCTCGCCCTTGGTGTTGTGGTGCCCGGAAAGCACCACGTTGCCCGGCTCGCCGGGCCGGGCGCTGTTGAGGTGGCGTCCGGCCGCGTTGTCTGCCGTCTGCCATTCGGTGCTGCGCTGGGCGCCGCGCTCGACCACCTCCCAGCCGACATCGACGATGGCAGTATCCAGGTCGATGGCCGGGATCACCAGACGATCAGGCTCGCCTTGTGGGGGCGGCACGACGCCTGGAACGGCCGCAGGCTGGACTGCGGCCGGCGCTGTAGCGGTTGGCTGTGCCGCTGTTTCCTGAGGTGGCGGCGCCGGCGCGTCCGTCCCTGGCGCAGGCAACGCAGTGGGCGGCGGCGTGGTGGGCGCAGGCGGCGGGCCGGCTGGCGGCGTCGTACAGGCTGCCAGCGCCAGCAAGAGCACGGCTGAGCTGATAACCAGTTTCACGACACGGGTCCGTGTTCGAACGTGTTTTTCATTCATGGGTGGCACTGCCCTCCAACTTTTCACCTAGCTTGCCGCCGTCGGCCCTGCGCAATCCTCTGCAACGACGGCGCGCTACAAGATGATCGCCAGGATCAATCGGCCTGGCAGGTGGCTGATTGTAGCCCAAGGTATCAGAAATGGCAAGACTGACGCTTTGGGGCGCGTCTCGCAACGATCGTAGGTTGGCTCGGTCACCCTGGCTCGCCGGTTCAGAGGATAGGCGAGGAGACCGGCCAAAACAGTGACTGATCAATGCCCGGCTGGCTGGGCAGCGGTCTTCGCGTCTAACGCTATCCGGGGCTGCCAGGTTCCATCGCGCCATTGCTGGCGCCGCGCCGCTTCCAGGGCATGAAGTCCTCCATGATCGAGCCGCCGATGAACTCGCGCAGGATCGAGTTGTCAGGCACCAGGTCAGCCGAGATGGGCGTGAACCAGCGCAGCAGGCTCAGCAGGCGGTCGGCCTCGATGCGTGCTGGCGTGTCGGTCTCCACCCCCAGCAGCAGCGGCTCGGCCAGCGGCCGCAGCACGGCCAGCTCGTAAGCCAGGGCCGAGTTGAACATCACGTCGGCGTGCTCCTGGTAGGGGAAGATCCAGCGCCACTCGCCGCGCTGCACGCTGGGCCAGCGGCCAATGGTGTCGGCCGCTGAGTAGCCGCGCCGCGCCGCGTCGCGCACAATGCGCCGGATGATGCGTGTGTCGGTGGTGGAGACGCGGTTATGGCGGTCCAGGTTGAGTTGCGTCAACGCCGAGACGTAGATGCGAAAGATGCGCTCGTGCGGCACCTGGGGCGCCAGATCGGGGTTCAGTCCGTGGATGCCTTCGATCAGGATCACGTGTTGGGGTGTGACACGCAAGGTCTCGCCCGGCTCGCGCTGGCCCGAGTAAAAATTGAACTGGGGCAGCGTCACCGTCTGGCCGGCCATGAGCTGGTTAAGTTGCTGGTTGAACAGCGCCCGGTCGATGGCCTCCAGCGCCTCGAAGTCGGGATTGCCGTCCTCGTCCAGCGGGGTGTGCTGGCGGTCTACGAACCAGTTGTCCAGCCCCAGCGCCACCGGATGCACCCCGTTGGCCAGCAACTGCACGGCCAGGCGGCGCGCGAAGGTCGTCTTGCCCGACGACGACGGGCCGGCGATCAAGACCACGTCGATCTGGTCGCTATGCATCGCGATGGCGCTGGCGATGGCGGCGATGCGTTGTTCATGCAGCGCCTCGGCCACCAGCACCACCTCGCGGATGCGGCCATCCTCGATGGTGCGGTTGAGCGCGGGCAGGTTCTGTACGCCGATGCGCTCCAGCCAGTCGCGGTATTCCTGGAAGACCTGGCCCAACCGCGGCACGTCCTGGAACGGGCTGAGCAGGGTCGGCTCCTGGCGGCGAGGATAGTGCAGCACAAAACCAGGCGGGTAGTGTATCAGGTCGAACCAGCGCAGGTAGCCCGTGCTGGGCGCCATGTAGCCGTGGAAATGGTTGCGGTAGAGGCCAAGCTGGTAGATGGCCACCTCGCGCTTGCCGCTGGCTACGGCCGCGGCCAGCAGGCTGGCCTTCTCCTCGTCGCCCCTGGCCCGAAACTCAGCGATAGCTTGCCCGATGGGCAGCTCGATGCGAAGGATGGGCAGGTTGGCAGCCACTAACTCGTGCATGCGGTCTTCCAGCCCCTGCAGCTCGGCCGGGGTGAAGGGCGCACGCGTGGCCACGTGGCAGAACAGCCCACCAAAGGTCATGGAATAGTCGATGTGCAGGCGCGCGCCGGGGAACAGCTCGCTGACCGCGGCGACCAGCAGGAAGGTCAGCGAACGGCGATAGATGCGCATGCCATCCTGCGAGGACATGTCGATCCAGGCCACGTCCAGGTCGCGCTGGACCGGCAAGCCCAGCTCCCGCAGCTCTCCCTCGACCAGGGCCGCGACGATGGGCACGCTGGGGTCGGGGTTGGCGACGCAGGCAAATTCTTCCAGCGTCGCGCCGGGCGGGCCTTGCAGGATGCGTCCGTCGGGAAAGCGCACCTGGACATCGGCGCGCGGCAGAGTGGGGCGGATCGTAGCGATCCGGCCGGCGCCGGTCAAGTGTTGTTCCTGCGCGGCAGGCGCGCTTAGGCCGCCGTTGGCAAGTCGTACAGACATAGGCAGTTATTTCTTCACGGTGACCAGACTTCGGAAGTCGCCGCAGCATTGTCCGCAACGAAATCCGTCGCCACGAAGCCAGTTTTTGCTTGAGGCGGCGACTTCCGAAGTCTCAGGCTGACTAGTTGCGTCATTTCAGGCTTTCGATGAAGTCGTCGATTGGCACGGCCGGCAGGGTCAACATGCGCACGCTGCCGCGCGAGGCCAGCTCGATGGAGACGCGGGCGATGGCCGCGTTGTCGGGCGCCTCGACGATGTTGACGAAGTCGTAAGGTCCCAGGGTGGCATATTGGGCCACAACCTCGGCGCCCAGCGCCTTGATCTCCTCGTTGACCTCTTTGAGCCGGTCGGGCTTGTACTTCAGCGTGGCCGCGCCCTCGTCGGTGAGGGTGCTAAGCAAGATGTAGGTTGGCATGGCAGGTCTCCCGCAGTCAACAGATGGTTGGTACGATGCCCGGTTATCGGGCACCGGTCCACACGAAGGCGTGCGAACTGCTCACGACTGCTGGCACATTATACCACACGCCGGCCATGGTCACCCATGCGGGACCAGGGGTGTTAGGGGTAGGGTTCTTCGCCGAGAGCTAAACTGATGTTCGTTAGAAATCGGAAGTTTGCTCAGACCGTTTCGTGCTCGGATCCGCAGCTAAAACTTCCGATTTCTATGTGCGTTTAGTTGTCGCTCGGTGCGCTGTTGAGGGCTGCCACCAACACTTTGTCCACCCGCCGGCCGTCCATGTCGACGACCTCGAAACGCAAGCCGCGCCAGGTGAAGCTCTGGCCTGTGCTGGGCACGCCCCCTACCTCGCTCATCACCAGGCCGCCGACGGTCTGGTAGCGCCGGCCGGCATCCTCGCGCAGCGTGTCCAGATGCAGCGCGTCCTCGAAATCCTCAATCGCGGTCAGGCCATCCACCAGCCACGAGCCATCCGCGCGGCGTACAACCTGCGGCTCAGCCGGCGTGTCTTGCGAGGGGTCGTAGCCGACAATGGCCTCCAGCACGTCGTTGTGGGTGATCATGCCCTGGATGCCGCCGTACTCGTCCAACACCAGAGCCACGTGGGTGCCCGCTTGCTTGAAGCGCTCCAGCGCCTGCAAAGCCGTTGTGATCTCGGGCAAGAACAGGGCGGGGCGCAGCAGGCTGCCCAGGTCGAAGGACTGACCGGCCAGGTTTTGGGTCAGGATATCCTTGGCCCGCACGACGCCCAGCACATTGTCCAGGTTGCCATCGACCACCGGAAAGCGAGAGTGCTGGCTGTCCAACAGCTTGCGCCGCACTTCGTCGATGGTGGCCGCGATGTCCAGGGCGACGATCTTGCCGCGCGGCGTCATGAAGCTATCAACCCGACGCTCGTCCAGAGCCAGCACGCGCTCGATCAGGTCCTGCTCGCTGCGCTCGAAGAGACCGATGTCGGCGCCCTGCCCTACCATGACCATGATCTCCTCCGCGGTGACCAGCGGCTCATCTGACGGCTTGACCCGCAACAGGCGCAGCACCAAGTCGGTGGAAACACCGAGCAGGCGCACGATGGGCCAGGTCAGCAGCGAGAGAAGGCTCATAGGGCCGGCCACTGTGGACGCCACCCGTTCCGCGTTGTTCAGCGCCAGTCGCTTGGGCGCCAGCTCGCCAATGATCAGGGTGAAATAGGTCAGCAGCGTCACCACCACCAGGCCAGCGATGACGGTGCTGTAAGGAGCGAGCGCCGGGATAGCGCTGAGCAAGGCAGCCAGTTCCCGGGTGATCGTCGCCCCGCCGAACACGCCGGTCAGAATGCCGATCAACGTAATGCCGATCTGCACCGTGGCCAGAAAGCGGTTGGGGTTGTTGGCCAGTCCCAGCGCGTCCCGGGCGCTGCTGCTGCCTTCGTCGGCCATCTGCTGCAGGCGCGCCTTGCGGGCCGAGACGATGGCCGTCTCCGACATGGAGAATATGCCATTGAACAGGATCAAGAGCAAGATAATGCCGAGTTCAAGAAACAGGTTGTTCATACTGTTGACTGTGCGACAGGGATCGTCAGGCTAGCGTCTGGTCTGGACCTCGCGCACCAGGCCGGACTGCACGGCGTAGGCCGCGGCGTGGGCGCGGCTGCGCAGGTGCAGCTTGTCCAGGATGTTGGCCAGGTGGGTCTTGACGGTGTGCTCGGACAGGCCCAGCGCGTCGGCGATCTCTTTGTTGCTCAGCCCCTGAGCCACCAGCCGCAGCACGTCCAGCTCGCGCTCGCTCAGCTCATCCACCTTCGCCCGCTGCGGCTCCTGAGGGGCTTGCTCGGCCAGCGTGCGGAACTCATCCAGCAGCCGCACCGCCATCGAGGGGGCCAGAATCGCTTCGCCGGCATGCACCCGCTGGATGGCGTCGAGGAGCTCGGCCGCGCCGACGTTCTTCAGCAGGTAGCCCTGCGCGCCGGCCCGGATGGCGTCGAACAGGTCGTCGTCGCGCTCGGAGACGGTCAGCATCACCACCGGCAGGCCGGGGAAGCGCGCCCGCATCTGGCGCACCGCGTCGGGGCCGGATAGCACCGGCATGTTGACGTCCATCAGCACCACGTCAGGCTGGAGCTGCTCGACCAGCGCCAGCGCGTCCCGGCCGTTGGCCGCCTGGCCTACGATCTGCAGCTGCTCGTAGTCGCCCAGGATGCGAATCAGGCCCTGGCGGAAGAGGTTGTGGTCGTCGACGATCAGGAGGCGAATAGGGGTGTTGGGCATTGGGTCATCCGTTCGTGTCATGCTGAGGGCCACCGAAGCATCTTGGTCGGCCACGCCGGGACCCTTCGCCGAGCCTCAGGGTGACAGAACTGGTACAGTCGAGCGTTAGTTGTCCCATTGTATGTTGCTCTAGCCGGTTCACGGAACCGGCTAGAGCGGTAACTATGGACGCACTTACGCCACCGTCTACTAGGTGTGTGTCAAGGGCACCCGCGCAGTCACGCGCGTGCCCTGACCCGGACTGGTGGCGAAGGTGAGCTGGCCATCCAGCCCGCGCACCCGCTCCCGCATGCTGGCCAGGCCCACGTGGCTGCGCTCCAGCGGGCTACCCGCGTCGAAGCCCTGGCCGTCGTCCGAGATGGTCAGCTCCAGCGAGCCGTTCTCCCGCGCCAAGCTGACCCAGACGTGGCCAGCGTTGGCGTGGCGGCGCACGTTGGCCAGCGCCTCCTGAGTGATGCGCAGCAGGTGCAGCGCCACGTCGGGTGGCAGGTCGATGGGTGCATCGACGCAGGAGCAGTCCACCGGCAGGCCGGAGCGGCGGGTGAAGTCCTCGACGTGGGCGTGCAGCGCGCCGGCAAAGCCGCCCGGCTGGTCCACCGTCAGCCGCAGGCCGTCGATGGTCTCGCGCAGGTCCAGATAGGCCTCGGCGATCACCTGGCGCAGCTCCTTCAGCTCGGCCGGCAGCCGTCCGGTCTCGCCCCGCTCCACCAGGCCCTCGATGCGCTCGGCCTGCATGCCCAGGTAGCCCAGGGTCTGGGCCACCCCGTCGTGCATCTCGCGCGACAAGCGATAGCGCTCCTCCAGCACGGCCGTCTGGCGCAGTTGCGTGTAAAGCTGGGCGTTGCGCACGGCCAAGGCGATCTGGCTGGCGATGGCCTTCATCAACTCAAGTTGTACAGGCTTGAACGCGCCTGGCTGGGCCGCGCCCAGGAAAAGCGCGCCCAGAGTGTCGCCCTCGGCCTGCAAGAGCAGCACGGCCGCCGACGGAAAAAGAGCGCCGCTGACCTGTTCCTGGAAAAAGATTGGCTGGCCGCTGCGGCGCGCCCGCTCAGCCAGACGCAGGGCCAGCCCGAAGGCCGGCGCGTTCAGATCGTGGCCCATGCCGCGCTGGGCGCGGATGTCCCACGAGTCGCCGGTGGCCAGCAGGATCGCGCCGGCCTGCACGCCCCAGCCGTCGATGGTGGTCTCCAGCACGCGGCCCAGCAGCGAGTCCAGGCTGCGCCGCTCCTGGGTAGCCTGGTCCACGGCGTAGAGGGTGGCCATCTGGCGGGAGCGCAGGCGGGAGGCCTCCAGCGCGCCGCTGACCTCAGTAGCCAGGATGCTGACCAGGTGGATCTGCTCCGGCGAGGGCTGCACCCCTTGCCGCAGGTAGGCCGATATCACGCCGCTGCGCTCCTCGCCGCGGCCCAGCGGCATGCAGACGATGCGATCCAGGCCGGCGCCGTTGCTGGTCGCCTGCAGCGAGGCCAGCAGGTGGCACTGGTCGTTGACGTGTGCGGTTAGCGGCTGGCAGTTGGCGCACTGCTGGGGGGAGTGGGCGGTCTCGGTCTGTGCGCGCAGCGCCTGCACCGCGCCCGCGTCCAGGCCATAGGTCATCTCCAGCGTACTGCGGTCGCGCTCGGCGTCGAAGGTGATGACCGAAGCGCTGGCCGCGCCCAGCAGCTCGACCGGGATGTGGGCGGCGATCTCCAGCAGCTCCTGCACGTCGCTGGAGTTGGTGACCCGGCGGCCCACCTCGTGGATGGTCTGAAGCTGGCGGTGGGTCTGTTCCAGGGCGGCGTAGGCCGTGCGCAGATCAGCCTCGGCGGCTTCCTGGCGCTTGGCCGTGCGCAGCAGGGCGCGCAGGCCCAGCCAGACTACCACCACGCCGGTAACGCTGTAGACGGCCAGGTGGATCCACTCCTGCTGGGCCGCGGGGAAGATGCGCAGCAGGGCAAAGAGCAGCGCCTGGTGCATGGCGGCCGCGCCCACGACAATGACGACGATGGGCCAGCGCAGCTCGGCCAGGCGCCGGGTGACCCGGTTGATGTGGTTGGAGGGGGACGGGCTTTCAGTGTCTGCTGTCATCGCCGTGAATTCTACCACGAAGTGGCCTCTTCGTCCAAGGGCGAGCTTACCATTGCTTCCCACATTCATTTGACTGGCGCGGCGGTCGCGTGTAAAATAGATTTCAGTGTCTTCCCCCCGCATCGATCCGCTCAGCCACACTGTTGCTCCGTCCATGAGCTGACAGTGTTGCGGATCACCGAAATCGTTTCGATTGGTGTGACCAGCGCGTTGCTCGGTTGTCCGGCCGTGGGCCGGGCGCAGGCATCGCCCTATCTTGCGACTCGTCCCTTTGCGCCAGGCGGGCGGCCTGCCAGGCCACCCGCACGGGTCATCCAGTGAGGAGGTAACTGCACGACCAATGCCCAACCCGTCCCCGTCTCTGTTGTGTCCCCACCAGACGTGAGCTTGGGCGCGTCCAACTGACGCCCGGCTCCAGGAACCACAAGGAGTATCTTCACCATGCAACGCAAGCAAATTGTCTACCTGCTGGCCATCCTGGCTCTGCTGGTATCGATGCTGCCGCTCAGCGCGGCGGCACAGGAAGCGCCCCCCATCCCGTTCCAGATCCAGGAGTTCGCGGCCCCCAACAACAAGGCTCTGGATGGCTCCGGCGCGGCAGGATCATCCCTGCTCATGGCCGCGCCGGACGGCATGGCCTTCTTCAACGAGACCGAGCCCAACGACACCGCCGCCACCGCCAACGCGCTGCCTGGCAGCCAGGCAGTAGTCTACGGCAACATCCCCGCCGGCGACTACGACTACTTCTCCTTCACGGCCAACGCGGGCGACCGCGTCTACGCGGCTGTGCAGACCCAGTGGTCCAACGTCTCGGGCGACTCCCGACTGGACGTCGTCGCCAGCGATGGCACGACATCCCTGGAATTTGATGATGATAGCGGCTCCTTTTCCAGCCTGTCCTCCGCCATCGGCGGCACGATCATTCCCGCGGCGGGCACCTACTACGTGCGTGTGTATGGCTTCAGCGCCACCACGGTCATCACGCCCTACCATCTGCACGTACGGGTGCAGAGTGGGACGCCTACGCCGGAGGTCGAGCCCAACAACGACTTGGCGACGGCCACCCCGCTGGCCGCCTCGGGCTGGATGAGCGGCACAATTACTGCTACCTCTACTGCCGGAGAAGCGGATTTCTTCTCATTCAACCTGAACGCCGGTGACTCGGTGTTCCTCGGCCTGGACATGGACCCCGGCCGACTCCCCAGCAACACCAACTGGAACGGCAGATTGGGCTTTGGCATCTTCGCCGGCAACCAGATTCTGGTTGTCAATGACGGCAGCACAGTCAAGCCCCACGCCGAGGCCTTTTTCATGACGGTGCAGCAGGCCGGCACGTACTACGCCTACGTCGACAGCACCAGCGCCACCGGCCTGGGCGCGAACGCGCGCTACAACCTCAGCGTCAGCATCTATCCCAAGGCGGCCCAGCAGAACTGTACAACCATCACCAGCACCGATGTGCCCAAGACCATCGGCCCAGGCGTTGGCACGGCGACGTCGACCATCGTGGTGCCGCCCACGCTGACCTCGTCGATCCAGGACATCAACGCCACCATCGTGCTGACCCACAGCATCATGGCGGACCTGGACGTGACGCTGCTGGGCCCGACCGGCGCCAGCGTACCGCTGTTCACCGACGTCGGTTCAGCCACCGCAGGTGTACAGACGCAGATGAACCTCGGCCTGGACGACCAGGCGGCGCTGCCCATCGGCCCGTACATCGTGGTATCGGGTATGGTCAACCAGCCTGAACAGCCCGGCCGGCTGGCGGCCTTCAACGGCACGTCGGCAGCGGGCACGTGGACCTTGCAGCTCGCCGACGACACGACCAACACCAGCGGCGGCAGCCTGCAAAGCTGGAGCCTGGAGATCTGCGGCGACCCGCCGCCGGCCTATGGCATCGATCTCAACAAGACGGTCGGCTTGGAGCCGGCGGTCTGTGCCGCCACGGACTCTGTCGTCGTGCCGCCGGGCGGCTTCGATGTGTACTACTGCTACACGGTGCGCAACACCGGCCTGAACACGCTCAACGTCCATGACCTGGTGGACAGCGAGCTGGGCACGATCTTCACCGGCGTGAACTACGCCCTGGCCCCCGGTACAACGTTCTCCCACATCCAGCAGGCCACCGTCTACGACACCGTGACCAATACCGGCACCTGGACGGCCAGCGCCGGCGCCAACACCGTGTCGGACAGCGACACGGCCACGGTCAACGTGCGCGCGATGACGTGCCCGGCCGGCTACCAACCAGTCACCGTGGACGCATCGTTCTTCGACAATCCCTTCCCGCCGGCCGGCTGGACCGTCACCAACACCAGCGTCGGCTGCACCCCGCCTGGCCTGCCCGACTGGACCAACACCAACCCCGGCCTGCGCGCCAACCTGACCGGCGGCGTGGGTCCCTTCGCCATCGCCGACAGCGACCGCTGCGGCGCTAACAGCACGCTGGACACGATCATGACCACCGGCCTGCTGGACTTCACCGGCCTGATCAGCCCGACGGTGTCGTTCAACAGCGACTACGACGACATCGGCACGGGCGGCGACCAGGCGCTGCTGGACGTCAGCGCCGACGGCGGCGCCACATGGTCGAACCTGATCACCTGGGACAGCGACCAGCGCGGCCCGCGGCTGGTGACCCAGGCGCTGACCGGGGCGGCCGGCGAGAACGACGCACAGGTGCGCTGGCACTACGCCCAGGGCACCTACGACTGGTGGTGGCAGGTGGACAGCGCCTTCCTCACCGCCTGTGAACCGATCCCAGCGAACCCTGCCATTAGCCTGAACAAGACTGTCGGCACCGACCCGCTGGTCTGCGCGACCACCGACGAGATCACCCTGCCCGCAGGCGGCGGCGACGTCACCTACTGCTATGAGGTGGAAAACACCGGCAACGTGACGCTGAACCTGCACGACCTGGACGACAGCGAGCTGGGCAACCTCTTCAGCGGCCTCAACTACGCGCTAACGCCGGGCGCATCGGTCTTCGTCACCGAAACGACCAACATCGCCGTTACCACCGTCAACACTGCCACCTGGTCGGCTTACAACGTACAAGAACCGCCGGTGCAGGCAACGGACGTGGCGACAGTGACGGTAACCGGGGCCGGCCCGTCGATCTCGCTGAACAAGACGGTGGGCACGGCGCCCGGCGTCTGTGCAGCGGGCGACAGTGTCACGGTAACGGCTGGCACCGAGGTGTACTACTGCTACCAGGTGGAGAACACGGGTGACGTGACCTTCAACTTCCACGACCTGGTGGACAGCGAGCTGGGGACGATCCTCAACGACCTGCCCTACGTGCTGGCGCCCGGCGCGTTCTCGCCCCAGGTGATCGTGCCGGCCACGCCCGTGGCGACGGTCACCAACGTGGGCACGTGGACCGCCGTCACTGCCCTGGCGGGCTACACGGTCGACGACACGATTGCGTACAACTGGCAGGACATCTCCGGTACGGGCACAGCTGTCGCCCTGACCGACGACAGCGTGAGTGCGGCCCTGCCGATCGGCTTCAGCTTCGACTTCTTTGGCACGGGCTACGCCAACGCCTATGCCAGCTCCAACGGCTTCCTGACCTTCGCCAGCGGCAGCGGCAATGGTTGCTGCACGGGTCAGGCCCTGCCCAACCCGACGGCGCCCAACAACCTGATCGCAGGCTGGTGGGAGGATCTGAACCTGTCGGCGGGCGGCACGGTGCACTACCAGACGCTGGGCAGTGCGCCGAACCGGGTGTTCATCCTGCAGTTCACCGCTGTCCCGCACTATTCCTCGGGCAACGAAGTGACGATGCAGTGGAAGCTGTTCGAGACCACCAACGTGATCGAGGTGCACTACCAGGCGGCGCCGTCGGACGGCGGGACGCACTCGGCGGGCATCGAGAACGCGACCGGCACGCTGGGCTTGCAGTACTACTACGGTACGGCGGCGCTGACGACGCCTTTGGCGGTGCGCTACTCGCTGGCGACGGTGCAGAGCGCGACCGACACCGACAGCGCCACCGTGACCGTGCTGGTACCCAACATCGACGTGGATCCGCTGAGCTACAACGTGACCCACGCTGCGCCGCAGGTGACCACGGCGCCGATCACCATCGCCAACACCGGCCAGGGCGACCTGACCTGGAACATCGCGGAGGAGCCGACGGCCGTGCGGCCGGCGCCGCTGACCGGCGGCGATGCGGCTGTGGCGGCTGAGCAGGTCGATCCCTCTGACCTGAAGCCGCAAGGGCAGCCCTCGGTCGCTGCGCCGCTCTCTGCGTGGCGCTCGCCTGAGGCCGTGCTGTACGACAACGGGCCGCTGATCACCAACCCCGGTGCAGGGGCAGGCGGCGCGAACGTCAGCGCGTTGCAGACGGCGCTGGGCCTGGGCAGCTTCGGCTTCGGCAACCAGGTCAGTGCGGGCAACCGCGTGGCCGACGACTTCACGGTGACGGGCGGCGGTTGGTTGATCAACACGATGACCTTCTTCGGCTACCAGACCGGATCGACGACCGCCTCGACCTTCACGGCGCTGAACCTGCGCATCTGGGACGGGCCGCCCAACCTGGGCACCAGCAACGTCGTCTTCGGCGACACCACCACCAACCGCCTGGCCTCCTCGACCTGGAGCAACATCTACCGGACGCTGGACACGGCGTTGACCGCCAGCGACCGGCCGGTGATGGCGCTGGTGGCCACGGTCAACACCTTCCTGCCGGCCGGCACCTACTGGGTGGACTGGCAGGCGGACGGCACGCTGGCCTCAGGGCCGTGGGCGCCGCCAATCTCGATCGTGGGGCAGACCACCACCGGCAATGCGTGGCAGTTCACCAGCACGGGCTGGGCGCCGTTGGTGGATGGCACCTTCGCGCAGGGCTTGCCCTTCATCGTCGAGGGGTTGGCCGACTGCTCGAACCTGAGCGACGTGCCCTGGCTCTCGGTGAGTCCGACCAACGGCGTCAACGCAGGCGGGACCAACACCGCAGGGACGGTGAGCTTCGACTCAACCGCCCTGTCCAACGGGACCTATACGGCGCGGCTGTGCGTCTTCAGCAACGATCGCGACACCGGCCCCGGCAACGGGACCGGTCTGGTGATCGTGCCGGTGACGCTGAACGTCGGCGGTGCGGCCGGCATCTCGCTGGTCAAGACGGTGGGCACGACGGCCGGCGTCTGCGCCCCCACCAGCACTATCACGGTGCTGGCGGGCACAACGGTCTACTACTGCTACACGGTGACCAACACGGGCAGCGTGACCCTCAATCTGCACGATCTGGTGGACGATCAGTTGGGCACGATCTTCAGCGGCCTGAACTATGCGCTGACCCCCGGCTCGAGCGTCAACACGGTGGCGGCGGGCTTGAGCATCCCGGCGGTGATCAACGCGACGACCACTAACGTGGGCACGTGGACGGCCTACAACACAGGCGGTGCGACGGCGACGGCGACGGCGACGGCCACGGTGACGGCGACGCCGCGCACGCCCAACATCGACGTGGATCCGCTGGCGCTGAGCGCGACCCAGCCTACCAACACCACGACCCAGCAGACGTTGGACGTGGGCAACACCGGCAATGCGAACCTGACCTGGATGATCGAGTAAGAGACGGCCAGCGTGCTGGTGCAGTCTGGCGC
>JBAQCH010000420.1:0-8652 GCA_049294015.1 Anaerolineae bacterium | reverse complement strand
ACCCCAGCCCTCTCCCAGGGGGAGAGGGAGCCGGCCCGCGGGTTGAGTAGCCGTCTGCGGCGTATCGAAACCCGCCCGCGCTATTCGGCGTCCCCTCACCCCAGCCCTCTCCCAGGCGGAGAGGGAGCCAGTCGCGCTGCGTCAGGACCCACCCTGCCGCTTTGGCGCTTGCGCGGCAAACGCATATAATGCCCTGGTATGTGGCGATCTATCCTTTGGCGAGCCGGCAAGCCGGGCCGGACTGACTTGGTATGACCAAGGGCAAACCCACCGGCACGATTCAGGTCGACGTCGACGAGCTGTGGGTGTATTATGAAAGCATCGGCCGGTCTGCTCCGCCCGATGCATTTGCGCGCGTCTACGACGAGGGCATCCCGCGGCTGTTGGCGCTGTTCGCAGCCTACGGAATACGGGCGACCTTCTTTGTCTGTGGCCGGGATGTGCCCGCCCAGGCAGGCTGGCTGGCCGACATGGTGCGCCAAGGGCACGAGGTGGCTAACCACACCACATGGCACCGCCCCGGCTTCGCCCGCCTGAGCCGGGAGGAGAAGCGCGCCGATATTGCCGCCACCGACGTATTGATCGAGGCAGCCTGCGGCCAGGCGCCGCGGGGCTTCAAGTCGCCTGGCTTCAGCTTCGCACCCGACCAACTGGACGTGCTGGCCGAGCTGGGCTACTTGTACGACTCCTCGATCCTGCCGACGCCCTACGCGCCGCTCTTGCGCGGCCTGCAAGCGGCCCTGTCCGGCGGCCGCGTCGATCCCAGCCACTATGGACGGGCCACCCACGGCCTGGCGCCCCTGCGCCCCTACCATCCCGACCCAGCCGCGCCCCACCGCCGCGCCCAATTCATCGCTCCATCTACCAATCAACCAATCAACCAATCTACCAATCTGCCAACCAACCCATTCTGGGAATCCCCCGTCACCACCATGCCCATCCTGCGTCTGCCCATGCACAGCACCTTCGTGTTGACCGCCGGCCAGCCGC
This sequence comes from Anaerolineae bacterium, assembly GCA_049294015.1. Classification (GTDB taxonomy): domain Bacteria; phylum Chloroflexota; class Anaerolineae; order JAAEKA01; family JAAEKA01; genus JAAEKA01. The sequence goes on along the minus strand of JBAQCH010000420.1, from coordinate 7,662 downwards.
TGTTCGACGCCGGCCTGGCGCTGGTCAAGGCGTGCAGCGTGCCCATCAACTACCTGCTGCACGCCGCCGACGTGATCGACGCTGTACCCGATCCGGCGCTGGCGTCCTACCGCTTCCTGACCAAGCCCTGGTCAGAGAAGCAACCGCTCTACGAGCACATGCTACGCCAGTTGAGCGACGAATACGAACTGCTGCCCACCGTCGAGTTCATCCAGCGACAGACAGCGTAATACGGCGAAGGGATGCTTCGGCGGCCCTCAGCATGACACCGCACGCGACCGATTTACCAATCTACCAATCTACCTCCCATGCCTTCCCACCTCCTCATCCTTCCCGCCCACAACGAGGCCGGCAACCTGCCGCGCGTCATCCCTGAGGCGCGCGCGGCCGCGCCCGACTTCGACATGGTGGTGATCGACGATGGCAGCCGGGACCCCACCGCAGCCGTAGCCGCCAGCCTGGGCGCCGAGGTCGTCACCCTGCCGGTTAACCTGGGCTACGGCGGCGCGGTGCAGACCGGCTTTCGCTATGCAGTCGAGCACGGCTACGACCTGGCGGTAGTGATGGACTCCGACGGCCAGCACGATCCAGCCGGCATCCACCTGCTGGCCGAGACGGTGCTCAGCGGCCAGGCTGACGTGGCCATCGGCTCGCGCTTCCGCGGCCGCATGGCCTACCACCAGCCGTGGGTCAAACGCGTCGGCATGCGACTCTTCGCCTGGACCGTCTCCCGCATCACGCGGCGTGATGTGACCGATCCAACCTCCGGCTTTCAGGCCCTCAACCGCGATGCACTGCGCTTCTTCGCTTATGACAACTACCCGGTGGATTATCCCGATGCTGACACGCTGCTGGTGTTGCACTACGCCGGTTTTCGGGTGACGGAGGCGCCCGTGACCATGCGCGAGCGACTAAGCGGCGTATCGATGCACAGCGGTTGGAAGCCTTTCTACTACGTCTTCAAGATGTGGCTGGCCATCAGCATGGTGGTTCTGCGCGAGCGGACGCACATGTCCGCCCAGAGGATCGGGTCATGATGGCGCCGCTGCCCCGCCTGCTGGTCTTTGCGTTGGGGTTGACCGTGCTGTTGTTGGTGGTCAACCTGGTGCGCAAGAGGCAACTACAAGAACGTTACGCCATACTCTGGCTGTTGGCCGGTCTGGCGCTGACCCTGGCGCCGGTGCTCATCCCCTGGCTGGACCACCTGGCGTTCAGCATAGGTTTCGAATACCCGCCGGCCCTGCTGCTGCTGCTGGCGGTGGTCGGCCTGCTGTTGCTGATATTCCAGCTTTCGCTGACCATCTCGCGCAGCGAGGATCGGCTGAAGGTGTTGACCCAGGAATTAGGCCTGTTGCGCCATACCGTCGCGACCTTGCAACGTGAGGCTGAGGCCGCCCGGGCGGTGGACCCAACGCAAGAAGAACAGGCTGGCGAACAAAACCATGACTAATGCACTTCCCTTTCCGCCCGCGGCCGGCGACAGCAAAACAGAACCCAACGGCGAGCGACTGGCCCTGCCGCCCTTGTTGATCCATGACAGCGTTGGCGTCTGCGGCGTGCGCAACGATACCCGTTTGCTGGCCGAGATTGCGGCCGGCGACGGCACGCCCGGACGCGGCCTGGACCTGGGCGCGGGCACCGGCTACGTCGGCCTCTACCTGGCCCAGCGCGGCTGGCAGGTCGACGCGGTGGACATCAGCCCGCGCGCGGTAGAGTTGGCCCAGGCCAATGCCGAGCGCAACGGGCTGGCGGCAGACCAACGACCGGGCGGAATGCGCGTCTATCTGTCCAACTTGTTCGAGCAGGTAGAGGGGCCATTCGACGTGATCGCGTTCAATCCGCCCATGCGACCCGACGAAACCGAGTTCAGCCGCATCGTAACCAGCCTGCTGCGCCGCAGCCCCACCGTCAGCCGTCTGCTGATGAAGCTGGTAGGCGAGCGCTTCGAGAACAACCGCTCGGCCTTCCTGGCCCAGGTGGTGGCCGACGCGCGCGATCTGCTGCGACCCGGCGGCCGCCTGGTGCTGGGCATCAGCTACGACGAGGCGCAGGAGATCGCCGCGCTGCCCGGCGTGCGCCTGCTGGACATGCAGCCGATCCCCGGCATGGTACGCCAGGAGATTGCCGCCTTCAGCTTCGAGGAAGCGGCATGAATGCGCAGGCGGAAGCCCGCTGGCGCCGCTCTGACTGGCTGATCCTGGCCTTGCTGACGGCGCTGGGCGTCGTCGTGCGGCTGGCCAGCACCGGCTACCCGCGCGTGGTCTGGGGCGACGAGCCGTACTACCTCTGGATCGGCCAGAGCCTCTGGTCGGGCGCGGGGCTGAACGCCATGGGCTACTCGGCCGCCCACTTCCCGCCACTCTTCCCCGCGCTGGCCGGCGGCCTGGCCCGCTTGACCGGCAGCCTGCTCAGCGCCAGCAACCTGATCTTTGTGCTCAGCGGCGCACTGTTAGCGATTCCGCTCTATGCCCTGGCGCGGGCCATCTATGGCCAAACGGCGGCCTGGATGGTGGGGCTGACCGTCGCGCTCTACCCGGCGCTGACCACCGGGGTGCTGGCCTGGGGCACGATGACGGAGCCGCTCTACCTGTTGTGGGTGGGCATCGCCATCTACGCGCTGTTCCAGGCGCTGGACCAACAGCCGCTGCGCTGGCGTGATTTTGCGCTGTTGGGTGTGGCGCTGGGGCTGGCCTACCTGACGCGCACCGAGGCGTTGGTTTTCATGGCGGCGGCCTTTGGCCTGCTGCTGGTGGGCCGCCTGCTGCGCCGCGACCGGCTGGCGCCGCTGCTGGGCCGGCTGCTGCTGGCCGGACTGGCCTTTCTGTTGGTGGCCTCGCCCTACTTGCTGTATATGCGCAGCAGCACCGGCCGCTGGAGCCTGACCGGCGCGGCCGGCATGGCTTTCGAGACCATGACCGGCCTGGCGGAAAACGATCCGGCCGAGTTCGACCGCGCGACTTGGGGGCTGGACCCAGCCAGCGGCGAGGTCTTTCTGTTTGCCCCCAGCAGCGAGGGCGAATCGCTGGCTGCAACCGTACTGGCCGATCCCCTGGCCACCCTGCGCCGGCTGCGCAGCGGCCTGTCCGCCGCCGCCATTACCTTCTTCAGCATCAAGCTGCTGCCCCTGGCGTTGGCGCTGACGGCGGCGCTGGGTCTATTTGGCCAGCCCTGGCGGCCGCCGCGGCTGCGCGGCGAGCTGGCGCTGCTGGCCTCGCTGGCTGCGCCGCTGGCCTACCTGCCCTTCTTTGTCCAGGAGCGCTATCTGGCCGGGCTGCTGCTGCCGGCCATGGTTTGGATCGGCGCGGGCATGTGGGTGCTGGGGCTGTGGCTGGCCGGCACCGCCGAGAACCTGCTGGGCCGTCCTCTGTCTGCCGCCATGCAACGGGCCGCGCTGGCTGCGCCGGCCCTGCTGCTGGCCGTGCTGCTCGTGGCGCTGGGGCCGCGCGTGTGGGTCACCATGCAGCGTACCCACTCCTTCCAGCCGGGCCATCTGGCCGCAGCCGCGGCGCTGCGCGAGCAAGGCGCGCCAGCCGACGCCGTGGTCATGAGCCGCTACCCGGCCATCGCCTTCCACGCCGGCACGCGTTGGGCCGCCACGCCGGCCGAGGAGTGGCCGGCGGTGCTGCGCTACGCCCGCCAGTACGGCGCCCGTTATCTGGCCATCGACGGCTGGGAGGCGCAGCTCCGGCCGCAACTGGCCTTTTTGATGGATCCCAGCCAGGCCCCGCCAGAGCTGCGCCACGTGGCAACGATCAGCAGCGGCAACGACCCGGTGGTGATCTACGAGTTCGTCCAGTGACCGCGCCCCTGACTTAGCACCTCGGCTACTCATCCATCCTGCGGCAAGCGGGGGGATTCAGCCTGACATCCTAGCACCTCTATGGCCGAACGTTCCACGACTTCGTCCCGCCAAACAACAGTGCGCGTCGATTGGCCGCTGCTGGCCGTTTTTTTTGCCGGACTGGCGGCGCGCATCGCCTTTGCCAGCCTGCCCCGCATGGCGCGCTGGGACGAGGCCGCCTACTTGACAATTGCCCGCAACCTGCTAACCGGGCGAGGCTACAGCGAGCTGATGGGCGCACTGGACGTGCATCAGCCGCCCATGGTCAGCCTGCTGGCGGCGGCCGGGTTAGCACTGCGCCTGCCGCTGGACTGGGCCGCGGCCGCGCCGTCGCACGTGCTGCTGGGCAGCCTGGTGGTCCTGCCGCTGTACGCTCTCGGCCAGGCGATCTACGGCCGGCGCGCTGGCCTGTTGGCAGCCCTGCTGGGCGCGCTCTACTCTGCGTTGGCCGTCAAACCGCTCTATTGGGGCAGCATGACCGAGCCGCCCTATGTGTTGGCCATCCTGACGGGCCTGTATGTCACCTACCGCTGCGGCCAGGCGCTGAGCAGCGGGGCCAGGCCCTGGGGCTGGGCCGCGCTGATGGGACTGGCCTTTGGGCTGGGCTACCTGACCCGGCCAGAGGCGCTGCTCTTCCTGGCGGTGATGCTGGCTTACCTGGGGCTGATCTGGCTGATCGACGGGCCGCCGCGCGGGGCGCGGCTGGGCCGGCTGGCCGCGTCAGGTGTCATTGCCGTGGCCACGCTGGCGCTGGTGGCGCTGCCCTACGTGCGCTATCTGCACCAGGCCACCGGCCGTTGGATGCTCAGCGGCAAGGCCGGCACCAGCATGGACATCTCGTGGGCCTTCGTCAACGACAGCCAGGCCATGCACGACCAGGCTGCGGCCTCGCTGGACAGCACCGGGCAGGAGATCATGTGGCTCTCGCCCGAGGCCTTCGACGTCAGCATCAGCGGCTGGATTGCACAGAACCCGCAGCGCTTCGTGGCCCTGGTGCGCCAGAACCTGCGCGATAGCTGGGATGCGCTGTTCAGGCCAGGCCTGTTCCAACCCTGGCTGTGGGCGTTGATTGCGTTGGGCCTGTTCGGCCAGAGCTGGACGCGCGAGCGACTGCGCGGCCAATTGCTGCTGCTGTTGGCGCTGACGCCCCTGGCCAGCCTGTGGATCGTCTTCATCGAGATGCGCTTCATGGTGGTTTACCTGGCCATCAGCCTGGTTTGGGCCGGCGCAGGGTTGGCGCATCTGACCCGCTGGGCTGGCGGCACAGTGCAGGCAGCGCTGGGCGGCGAGCAAACGGCGCGACGGCGCAGCCTGATCTGGCTGGCCAGCGCGCTGCCTGTGGCGCTGGTAGTGGCAGTGATGATCTGGGACGGCATGCACGTGCCTCGCAACCAGATCCCGCGCCTGCCATTTCACCGCGTGGAGGCCGCCCGCTGGCTGGCCGCGCAGACGGCGCCCGGCACGCCCATCATGACGCGCAACGCCGAGACCGCGCTCTACGCCGACCGGCCGATGGTGGCCTTCCCCAACGCGCCGTGGGAGCAGGTGCTGAGCTACGCCGCGGCGCGCGGCGCCGGCTATCTGGTGGTGGACGACTGGGAGATCCGCGAGGTGCGGCCGCAACTACAGGGCTTGCTGGAAGAAGACGGTCAGAGCAGCGGAGGAGCGGGCTTATCTGAGGTCTTTCGCTACCGCCAGAGCGGGCATGAGATCATGATCTTCCGCTTCGATGGAACGCCATCCGGTTTGCCCGATTGACGCTGACCAGGTATACTCGTGCCTTCAGGTTCCTGCAGTCCGCAGCCCTGATGCGCATGGGCGAAGGAACGGCTACGCCGAAAGCTTGCAGAATTGTAAGGAACGTGCCGCCTGGCCAGGCGGCATTTTCATGTTCCTCTCATTTTTGTCGGGTACAATGGCGCAGTCGCTACGTCGTGACGCCCTCATGCGGCGGGCCTGCGTGGCCCAGAAACGTTCGATTGTAAGGAGAACCCAATCCATGAACCGACGACATTTGCCCAAGCAGGCGCGCTGGCTGCTGCCCCTGCTGCTGATTATAGCCCTGGCCGCGCCAGCCAGCACGTTGCTGCCCGACGCGCTCAGCAGCGTGTCCGAGGCCGCGCCGGTCCTGCAGACCGGCAGCCTGACCTGGACAGAGGCCTACACTGCGCCTGGCGTCTTCTGGTACACCGTCGACTTTCCCACCCCCCTGGTGGGCTACGCCCTAGGCGGGCCGGACTGGAACAGCGCCAGCGGCGGCGCAGGCGCCGTGACCGTGGCCAAGACCATCGACGGCGGCCGCACCTGGACCAACATCCCCGTGCCCGGCACCAACCGCTTCATGCGCGGCCTGGCCTGCATCGACGCCGACCGCTGCTGGATCATCGGCGCCAGCAGCCCGCGTATTCTCTACACGACGAACGGCGGGACGAGCTGGCAGCCCGGCAACATCGTCAACAACGTGTGGAGCGGCTGGCTGTGGTCGGCTGGCTACAGCGGCGTCGGCACGACCATCTTTGCTGGCACCACCGGCTTTGCCAACGAACCGGGGCGCATGGCCAACGTGCTGCGCGCCGCCGACGGCGTCAACTTCAACGCCGTGGTGGCCAACGATCCGCGCGAGTTCGTGATCTACGACTTCGCTTGCCCCTCGCCGGGCGTCTGTTACAGCGCGGCCAAGAACACCTCCTTTTACACCAGCAACGACGGGGCCAATTGGCTGCGCAAGGTTCTGCCCATCGGCCGCTACTACGGCATCGACTGCAGCGACAACAACACCTGCTGGCAGGTTGGCACGACCGATGGCGGCTCCAACGCTGGCTCGGTCTTCATCTTCCGCACCCAGGACGGCGGCAACTTCTGGCAGCAGGTCAATGCAGCCCCGATTGGCAGCGGCCGGCCGCGCCTGTGGAACATCGACATGGTCAACAGCCAGGGCGGGTATGCCGTCGGCTGCACCACAGCCCCCGACCCGATTCTGGAGACGTGCAGCGGCCAGGGCCTGCTGCTGCGCACCACCGACGGCATCAACTGGCAGCAGATCGCCGCGCCCACCACGGCCGACATCATGGACGTGAAGGCGCTCAGCATGGACGAGGTGATCCTGCTGGACTGGAGCGGCAAGATCTGGCGCGGCACGGGCGCGCCCACCCCCACGCCCACCTCGACTAACACACCGACCGCCACGGCCACGCCCACCAGCACGCCCACGCGCACGCCGACCGCAACCCCCACCCACACGCCCACCGCCACTGCCACGCCCACGGCCACCCCAACGGCCACGCCCAGCACGGCCACCCTCCTGGGCATGGCTTTCGCTGACGCGAACGGCAACAGCTACCCTGATGCGGGCGAGCCGGGCCTGGCCGACGCGGTCGTAGGGCTGCAAATCGGCGCAACCACCGTCATTAGTGCAACCTCAGGCGCGAACGGCCAGTTTACGTTCAGCGGCGTCGCACCCGGCATCTACAGCGTGCGCGGCGTGCGGGCGCCAGCCGGCCACAGCCTGAGCACGGGCGTGGCCACCATCGGCGTGGCAGCCAACACCACCTGGATGCTGTACACGCCGTTCGTGGTCGGCAACCCAACCCCGCCAGTATACTGCGTCTATGTGCCGCAGGTGCAGACCAGCTTCCCGTAGGCCGCTCTCCTCCAGCCAAGGAGGACCTGCGCCTTGAAACGGAAACCGGGGTTCTTCAGAAGAAACCCGGTTTCTTTTTACCCAACTGCAACTATTCAGCCGCCGGGTGGGAGCACGTTGATTGAGTAGGCCGCCGTATCGAAATCAACGTGCTCGCACCCGGCGGCGGGCCGGGCGAGGG
>JBAQCH010000419.1:0-1871 GCA_049294015.1 Anaerolineae bacterium | reverse complement strand
GCCCACTGCGGCGAGTCGGCGCGCACCGCCACGTCGTGCCGGCCCAGGCTGCGCTGGATGAACTTCTGGCGTCGCTCGAAGGTGGCGACGTCGGTCATGGCCTCCCACTGGAAGGGCGTGTGCGCTTTGGGCACGTAGGGCGTGGCGTTGATCACCAGGCGGCGGCGGAAGCGGCTCTTGGTGGCCAGCGTCAGGTCCACCAGCGCCTGCACGTCGTCGTCATTCTCACCCGGATGGCCGATCATGAAATAGAGCTTGAGCTGCGGGAAGTTGAGGGACTCGGCCAGGTCCACCGCCTCCAGGATCTGCTGCTCGGTCTGGGTTTTGTTGATCACGTCGCGCAGGCGCTGGCTGCCAGCTTCGGGTGCGATGGTCAGGGTCTGCGCGCCGCTCTCCCGCAGCGCCCGCACCAGCGGCACGGAGATGGGATCGACGCGCATCGAGCTGACGCTAAGCTTGGCGCCCAGTTGACGCAGGCGGATGGCCAGCTCGTCGATCTGGCTGTGGTCGGAAACGGCCGCTGAGATCAGGCCGACCTTGTCGCGGTGCTTCAAGCCCTCCTTGGCCCAATCCAGCAGCAGCTCCAGCGGCTGTTCCCTGGGCGGCCGGTAGACGTAGCCGGCCAGGCAGAAGCGGCAGCCGCGGCCGCAGCCGCGCGCGATCTCCATCAGATGCAGCCCGCCGAACTCGGTGTCGGGCGTGTAGAGCGAGCTGACCGTGGGAAAGTGTTCCAGGTGACGCACCCACAGGCGTTTGATGCGGCGCGGTTCAGGACCATCGCCGCCATCAGCCCAGCGGCCGCGCCATTCAGGCACGAGTTGCGGCACATAGACTCCCTCGATGCGGTCCAGCGCGGCCAGCAGTTCGGCCCGGTCGTCGTCGCCCACGTCGAGGATTGTGTCGACCAGTGTGTCTACCACCTCCTCGCCCTCACCGATGACGATGGCGTCGAAGAAGGGGGCCATGGGCTCCGGGTTCATGGTGATGCCCGGCCCACCGGCGATCAACAGCGGCCAGCGCTCGTCCCGGTCGGCCGCCAGCGGCGGCAGGCCGGCCTGGCGCAGCATCTCCACCACGTTGAAGTAGTCCATCTCGTAGGAGATGGTGAAGGCCCAGACGGGGAACTCGTCCACCCGCTGTTGGGTCTCCAGTGACAGCAGCGGCCGTCCGGCTTGCCAGCCGCCTTTGTCCCAGAACGCCCGCTCGCAGACCACGTCCGGCCGCTGGTTGAAGCGGCGGTAGAGGATCTGCAAGGCCAGGCTGGACATGGCCACGTAGTAGGTGTTGGGGTAGGCCAAGGCTATCGGCAGCTTGCCGCCCCAGTCCTTGATCACCGTGCCAATCTCTTTATTCAGTATCTGTTTTGTTTCAGCCGTCTTGGTCCAGGTCATTCTCTGTCTCACATCAATCTGTTACGATGATCGCAAGGGCGTCCCGCCCTGTTTGACCCGGCAGGATGCCTCGGTGCTGCCAGGTGGGGATGCTTCGCCAAGCCTCAGCATGACATAAGCACCAAATTATACGCCGTACACCGTGTTGCGCAGCCAGGCCAACAGCCTATCGACCATCGGCCAGTCTCGGGCCACCGTCAGCAGCACACCGCCAGCCTCACGCAACGTGTACCAGGCTCGCACGGGGGCGGCAATGCGGCCTAGATCGGTGTTGGTTGGGCTGGTCAGCACGTCGACGCCTTGCCGGCCAAACAGCCAGCGCGCCCGATACAGGTGCAGCGGATGGCTGACCACGATGGCCGACTGCCAGCCGTTGGCGCGCATCAACTCAGCCACCACCGCCGCTTCATCGCCCGTGGTCCAGGCGTCGCTGTCCTGCACGACCCAGGCCCGCTCGACTGGCAGGCCGAGATCGCGCAC
>JBAQCH010000418.1:0-5298 GCA_049294015.1 Anaerolineae bacterium | reverse complement strand
GTCAAGAGCATGTCGCGCCGGCTTCATATTTTCAGCGGCTGGCGAAGCCGATCAAATCAGGCCAAAGGCCTTGCCCACCTGCTCGTAGATCGCCAAGGCGCGATCCATGTGTTCCTTGGTGTGGGTTGCCATGTAGCTGGTGCGCAGCAGCGCCCGGCCCACCGGCACGCCGGGGCTGATTACCGGGTTGACGAAGAGGCCGGCATCGAACAGATAACGCCAAACCACGAAGCAGAGTTGGTCGTCGCCGATGATGATGGGCACCACGGGCGTGCAACTGTTGCCGGTGTCGAAGCCCAGGCGATGCAGTTCCTGGCGCATGTAGGCTGCGTTGTCATTGACCTGCTGCACCCGCTCCGGCTCGGTGCGCATCACCTCCAGCGCCGCCAGCGCCGCGGCCGCATTGCTGGGTGGAATGCTGGCGCTGAAGATCATCGAGCGGCCGGTGTGCTTGATGTAGCTGATCACATCGGCGTCGCCGGCGATGAAACCGCCCAGGCTGGCAAAGGACTTGCTGAAGGTGGACATGATCAAGTCCACGTCGTCGGTGACGCCGAAGTGCGCGGCTGTGCCGCGGCCGCCACCCAGCACCCCCATGGCGTGGGCATCGTCCACCATCAGGCGCGCGCCGTATTGTTTGACCGCCGGAATCATCTCTGGCAGCGGCGCTATGTCCCCCTCCATGCTGAACAGGCCGTCGACGATTACCATCTTGCCGGCCTCCTCGGGCAGGCTGGCCAGCACCCGCGCCATATCCTGAACGTCGTTGTGGCGGAAACGCTTCATCTTGCCGTAGGACAATTGAGCGCCATCGACGATGCAGGCGTGGTCGTCCTTGTCTAGCACAGCGTAATCGCGGCGGCCCACCAGCGCGCTGATAGTACCCAGGTTGGTCTGATAGCCGGTGCTGAAGACCAGCGCGGCCGGCTTGTCCACCCACTCGGCCAGCTCGTGTTCCAGTTGTTCGTGCATCAGCAGGGTGCCGTTGAGGAAGCGGGAGCCGGTGCAACTGGTGCCGTATCTCTTGATGGCCTCGATGGCGGCCTCGCGCACTTTGGGATGGGTGGTCAACCCCAGGTAGTTGTTGGAGCCAAACATCAGCAGGCGGCGGCCGCGGTAAACTGCCTCAGCCCCCTCGTGGCCATCGAGCGCAATGAAATAGGGATAATAGCCGGTGGCCTTGACTTCCTTGACTGTCGTGTAGCTGAATGCCTTGTCGAAAATATCGGCCATGAGAGAATGCCTCCGGGAAAAGTAATGAAGAGCCAGCCGCAGGGCTTGCCGGCTCCTCCCGCCCGACATTATAGGCCCGCTTGGGCGATTCTGCAAGCAGGCAGGCTGTTCGTCTGACGTCCCATGCCAGCGGCGCGCAGGCTAGCCAATCGCCGACTGCGCCCTGCTCAAGGCTCGCACGCAGGCGGCCGCCAGGGCGCTGGTCAACTGTTTGGCGTCGATGTCGGCCGGCTGTTCTGCGCCCACCGGCCCCACACAGGCCGGGCAGCCGGCGGCGCAAGAACAGCGGCGCACCAGATCGCCCACGGCGGCCAACAGATCGGGCGCCAGCTCGTAGAGCCGCTGGCTGAAGCCGATGCCGGCCGGCGCTTTCTCATAGATGGTGACGGTGGGCAAGGCGCTGCCCGGCGCCCGGGCTTCTGCCGCCACGCCGATGTCGCCGGGGTCGCACATCAGGTAGAGTGGCGCCAGGCTGCCCAACGCGTAGGCCAGGCCGCCCAGCCCGGTGCGCAGCCGCTGGCCCTGTTCGGCGCGCTGGTGACAGGCGCGGCACAGGGTGGCCAGGTTCTCCAGTTGGTTGGCCTGGCGGTAGGCCTCGTTCTGGCCGGGGACGTAGCCGAAAGTGCGGAAGGGCTGTTTGTGATGCACGTCGTGCTGACGGCCGGCGGGCTCGCTCGCGCCGCACAGCGTGCAGCGGTAGCCGTCGCGCGCGCGGGCGGCGTTGCGCTGCTGCTGCCAGTTGGGGCCGTAGTCGTTGGGATCGCTGCGCCACTGGCCGGCGGCGCGCAGCGATCCCAACATCTCCTCGCCCAGCGCAATCCAAAAGGCGTCGGTCTCCAGCACCTGTTCCGGCAGCGCTGGTTCGATCTGGCCGAAGCCCAGGGTCTCGTGGGTGTGACGCTTGATCTGGCGAAACGCGCTGACCTGGCTCTTGATCTGCACAGGGCCATGAGCCAAACCCACGCCGCCCGTTGTGCGCTCCTCCAACACCGCCAGCACCTGCACGAGCTGGCTGCCGCTCGCGGTCGTGTAATAATCAACCTCGACAGGGTGTACGGAGGCAAGGCCAGCATCCCAGTCTAGCTGTTCCACAAGATACGATTGGCCCTGGTGCAGATAGATCGCGCCTGGATGCAACAACGATTGCGCCGCAGCCCGCTCCAACTGCCCGATCACCACCGATTGCCCTTCTCCTCCCTCCTGCCGCTTGCCACTTGCAACCTGCCGCTTGCCACCTGCCACCTGCCACGCCTGGATCACCACGTTGTCAGGCGAGGCGGTGCGCAAGCTGATGGCCTGGGCCGGATAGCCCTCGCCCATCCAGAACCAGTCGCCGCCGTGCTGCTGGACATCGCCAGCCTCGGCCAGCCAGGCCAGCAGTTCAGCGGTGAACGCCACCTGGCCGAAGCGCTCCTCGCCGCGAAAAGGCAGCTCAAAGGCTGCGCAGGCCAGGTGGCTGGACAGGATGGCCAGGTTGTCGGGGTTGACCAGGCCGTGCTCCGGGCTGCGTTCCAGGACGTATTCCGGGTGGGTGACGATATATTGGTCCAGCGCGCCGGCTGAGGCCACCAACACGGCTAGTGAGACGCCCGCCTGCCGGCCGGCGCGGCCGGCCTGCTGCCAGGTGCTGGCAACCGCGCCGGGATAGCCCACCAACACAGCCGCGTCCAGCCCGCCGATGTCGATGCCCAGCTCCAGCGCATTGGTGGCGACCACGGCCCGCAGCGCGCCGCTGCGCAGTCCCTGCTCGATCGCGCGCCGCTCCAGAGGCAAGTAGCCGCCGCGGTAGCCGGCAATGGAAAATGATGAAGGATGAACGATGAATGATGAGTCCGGAGGGGACGGCTGCGCTGCGCGGCCTCTCCGTTCATCATTCATCGTTCCTCGTTCATCGTTCTGCCTTGCGGCCCGCTCCCGCAAATACGTCAACAGCACTTCCACCGCCAGGCGCGAGCGGGCAAAGACGACCGTTTGCACGTCGTGGGCCAGCAACGTGGCCGCAAGGGCCTCGGCCTCCAGCAGGCTGGAGCGGCGCAGGCCCAGGCTGGGATCGACCACCGGCGGGTTGTAGAAGACGAAATGCCGCTTGCCCTGAGGGGAGCCGTCGTCGTCGATCAGCGTGACCGGCGCTTCGATCAGGCGCTGGGCCAGCTCCTGCGGATTGGCCAGCGTCGCCGAGGCGCAGAGGAAGCGCGGGTCGCTGCCGTAGAAGCGGCAGATGCGCTGCAAGCGGCGCAGGACATTGGCCACGTGGCTGCCGAAGACGCCGCGATAGGTGTGCAGCTCGTCCAGCACCACGTAACGCAGCCCGGCCAACAGCTCGGCCCACTGCGGATGGTGCGGCAGCATACCAGTGTGCAGCATGTCGGGGTTGGTCAGCACGCTGCGCGCCTCGCGGCGGATGCGGCCACGCTCGCGCTGGGGGGTGTCGCCGTCGTAGGTAGCCGCCTTCAGATAATTGTCAACACCTGCACTGCGCGCAGGCGCAAGTGTTGACAATTGACAATTGACAATTGACAATTGCAGAGCGTTCAGCTCGGCCAGTTGATCGTGGGCCAGGGCCTTGGTCGGGAACAGATAGAGGGCGCGGGCGGCGGGGTCAGCCAGCAGGGCCTGGGCTACAGGCAGATTGTAGCAGAGCGTCTTGCCGCTGGCGGTGGCAGTGGCCACGACCAGGTTCTGGCCGGCCTGCGCTGCCTGCCAGGCTGCGGCCTGATGGCTGTAGAGCGCGTCGATGCCCCGGCTGCGCAGGGCTGCGGCCAGTCGCGCATCCAGGTCGGCTGGCAGAGACGTCGTGCGAGCCGGACGGGCCGGCGCCTGCTGCCAGGCTGTGACGTTGCGCATCAAGGCAGGGTCGTCGCGCAGGGACTGGAGGACGGTCTCGATGGACATGGGGGGATTATACCCCACGCACCGCGGCCGCGCTAGATTTGACTTTTCTTCGGAGAAAAGTCAAATCTGCCATCCCCGCTCCGGTATGCTATAATTGCATCACGTTTCACATTTCACGTTTCACCCATCATGCCCATGTCTCTCACCCGACGCGTTGCCCTGCTTTCCGTCGCCGCAGCGATCGTTACCCTGGTGCTCAAGTTTGGCGCCTACTTCCTGACTGGCTCGGTCGGCCTGCTCTCCGACGCCATCGAGTCGTTTGTTAACCTGGCCGCGGCCTTGATCGCCTTCACTGCGATCACCATCGCCAGCCGGCCGGCCGACAGCAACCATACCTACGGCCACGACAAGGCCGAGTATTTCTCCAGCGGGGCCGAAGGCACGCTGATCCTCCTGGCGGCCGGCACCATCATCTACTCGGCCGTCCATCGCCTGCTCAATCCGGCGCCCCTGGAGAATCTGGGCGTCGGCGTGGCGGTTGCGCTGGTGGCCTCGGCCATCAACTTTGGCGTGTCACGCATCATGCTGCGGGTCGCCCACCAGGAGGACAGCATCGCGCTGGAGGCCGACGCGCACCACCTGATGACCGACGTGTGGACCTCGGTCGGCGTGGTGGGCGGCATCATCCTGGTCGGCATTACCGGCTGGCAGGTCCTCGACCCACTGCTGGCCATCGCCGTGGGCATCAACATCATCTGGATGGGGGTGCAGTTGCTGCGCCGTTCCACGGCTGGCCTGATGGATGTGACCCTGCCCGGCGAGGAAGTGGCGGTGATCCAGACGGCCATCAATCATGTGGCTGGCGCCGACACCCCCTACCACGCCCTGCGCACCCGCAAGTCCGGCTCGCGACGCTTCATCGACTTCCATCTGCTGCTGCCGGGCCAGACGACCGTGCAGGAGTCGCACGACTTGGTGACGAAGATCGAGAGCGCTATCGAACTGGATCTGCCAAAGACCTACGTCACCATCCACGTCGAGCCGCGCGAGGATGCGGCCTCGTGGGACGGGGACATCGTCGGAGGGATCGCCAGCGACCCATCAGGACTGCCGGCGAATCAACTGGCGGCATCAAAACCGGGTGGGGAGTAAAAGAGAAAAGGTAACTGTTCAGGCGGCGGGCCAAACGGTGGTTTCGATACGGCGCAGACGCCTACTCAACCACCGTTTGGC
>JBAQCH010000417.1:0-13506 GCA_049294015.1 Anaerolineae bacterium | reverse complement strand
CCACCAGCCCGGCGCGGCCGGCGACGGCCGTCTGGCCGCCAGGCGCGACAGCGTAGCCCATCGACCGCACCCGGCGCTCCACCTGGTTCATATCCAGCAGCGCCGGGTCGTAGACCAGGCTCATGCGCGTGGTGGCGAAGCTGACGTTACACTCCGTTACGCCAGCCAGGCCGTGGACGCCTTTCTCCAGTTTGAGGGCGCAATCGGCGCAATCCATGCCTTCGATGCGCAGGGTAAGATGGTGTTCGTTCACGGTTAGTGCCATCGCTCTATGCGGCCGGTTGAATCTGGCGGCCACGGCCAGCCGCTCGGGCCGGTCTCCGACCGAGCCTGCCGACCAGCCGCTCGGGCCGGTCTCCGACCGAGCCCGCCGGTGGGCGGGCTTTGGCACAGCAATTCCAAATGTGAACGTTGTCCACACGGAGTCGAGCCTTTAGGCGGGTTAGAACGCCCGATTCGCACCGGCAAACCCGGCTGAAGCCTCGACTCCGTGCCGATTTTGAATTGCTGCTTTGGCAGGTCGCCTACCATGCTACCTGGAATAGGGCCAGGTGTCAAGTGGTTATGCCACTTTTTGGGTAGCCCGATCAGTTGCGGGCTGGCTTTTTGACAGCGGTCGCGAGCAAGGTATACTGACACGGCCCGCGGGCGCTTGCCCAGGGCAACTTCATTTCTTACGAGGCATTCTTTCCATGTCAACTACTCTGGCTGATCTGTGGCGCGTGGTGGTGCTGGGTATCGTCGAGGGCGTCACCGAGTTCTTGCCCATCTCCTCCACCGGCCATCTGATTATCGCCTCCGACCTGCTCAACTTCGCGGGCAGCCTGGGCGGCACGTTCGAGATCTTCATCCAGTTGGGCGCAGTGCTCGCGGTCGTGTGGTACTATCGGCGCGATCTGTGGCAGCAGGTGCAGGCCGCGCCGCGTGACAGGACGGTGCAGCGCTTCTGGCTCAACCTGGCGATTGCGTTCGTCCCCGCGGCCGGCCTGGGCTTCTTGCTGCACGACTGGATCAAGGAGCGGCTTTTCAATCCCGTGACCGTAGCTGTCACCCTGATCGTAGGCGGCGGCGTCCTGCTGTTGATCGAGCGGCGCGACCATTCTGAGGGCACGGCGTCGCTGTACGATGTATCCCCCAAGCAGGCGCTGGGCATTGGACTGGCGCAGGTGTTTGCATTGATCCCCGGCGCGTCGCGCTCGGCCACGTCGATCATGGGCGGCCTGCTGAGCGGGCTGGATCGGTCCACAGCCGCTGCCTTCTCATTCTACCTGGCAATTCCCACCCTGGGCCTGGCGACGGTGTTCGACCTGCTCACCAGCCTGGAGCAGATCACGCGCGGCGACGCGCTCAACCTGCTGGTAGGCACCGTGGTGTCCTTTGTGGTGGCGCTGGTTGTGATCGGCTGGCTGCTGCGCTACATCGCGAGCAACGACTTCAAGATATTTGGCTATTATCGGATCGTGTTTGGACTGATTGTGCTGGGATGGTTCTGGCTGGCGCGTTGAGGGAGAGTGGGGGAGAGCGGGAGGGGCTAGCGGCGCAGGGCTTGCACCAGCGCGGGCAGCACCGTGGCTACGTCGTCGTGGATGGTGACGTCGGCGATCTTGTCGGCGATGGTGGGCTGGCGGTTGACGATGATGACGCGTGAGCCGCTGCGACGGGCCAAATGCGGCAGGTCGGAGGCGGGTTCCACCTCCAGCGAGGTGCCGATCGAGATCAGCACGTCGCAAAACAGCGCTGCCTCCTGGGCCGCCCGCAGCGCGTCGTAGGGCAGCGGCTCACCGAAGAGAATCACATCGGGCTTCATCAATCCGCCGCACGTCTGGCAGTGCGCAACCTGACCCCGATCAGCCTGCGGCCAGATTTCGTCCAGCTCGATCTGGTGGCCGCAAGCCAGGCAGGAGGCCGTGCGTAGATGGCCGTGCAACTCGACTACGTGTCGCGATCCCGCGATCTGGTGCAGGCCGTCGATGTTTTGTGTCACCAACAGATTCAGGCGCGCCACAAGTTCCATCTCAGCCAGCGCTACGTGCGCCGGGTTGGGGCGAGCCTGGCGGATCTGCCGGGCCAGCGGCATGAACCAGCGATAGAAGGCCTGCGGGTTGTCGTGATACCCCCAAATTGAGGCAACAGTGATAGGGTCGAGCTTGTTCCAGATGCCTGAGGAGGGACTGCGGAAATCAGGGATGCCCGATGGCGTGCTGACGCCCGCGCCGGTCAGCACCATCACATACGAGGCAGCTCGGATCATGTCGGCAGCTTGCTGAATGGGGAAGTTGGTCATGGAAGCACAGCTTTCACCAGAGGTTTTATCACAGGTGACAGGCATCGGCAAATCGGCCTTGGGGGCGATGCGTCTTTGGCTTGTTGACAGACTGTTTGCTTCAAGGTATGATGGCGGCAAGGTGGACAAGGCAGGTTAGCGCGCGTATTCGGACAGTCTAGAAAGGGTCGTTCAGCACACTATGCTTACAGCCTGGGCCAGAAGTTTCTTCAAAGATTTCCTACAGACCGTTGCACGCTTGTTTCAGCGGCTGGGCGTTTCGCCCAACCAGTTGACGCTGGCCGGCCTGCTGCTGCAGGCCGGTGTGGCCGTTGTCATCGCCTTGGGCTACCTCCCGCTGGGCGGCGTGCTATTGGTCTTTTCCGCTGTTTTCGATGCGTTCGACGGCACGTTGGCGCGCCTGACCGGCCGCTCCAGCCGCTTTGGCGCCTTCTTCGATGCCACGCTGGACCGCTACGCCGAAGCATTGGTGCTGTTTGGCCTGTTGGTCTACCTCACCGGCCAGCCCAACACCCGCACGGAAGTGCTGCTGATCTTTGCTGCCGTGGTCGGCTCACTGCTGGTCAGCTACACGCGCGCCAAGGCTGAAAGCCTGCGCATCCCGTGCAACAAGGGCATCCTGACGCGCGCCGAACGGGTGGCCTTGCTGGTCATTGGCCTGGTGCTGGCCGGCTGGCAGCCTGTGGCCGCGCTCCCCCCAATGCTGACCATCGTGTTGTGGCTGCTGGCAATCCTCAGCAACCTGACGGCCATCCAGCGCATCGCTGCCGTGCGCCTGGCGACGCGCGACGATGTCGAAGGTCAGTTCTGAGCGCTGTTTGAATTCGCGGCCATGAAACGTTGCGAAACTTGTGGCTGCCAGCGCTCTGACCACAAGATGTAGTTTTTTCCCGCCTCTGCCCGTATTTTCTTTGATGGCCGTGCGTCTTGAGAGGTGATGAGGGTGTCACAATGGACAACCGAGTCGGAGCGTCGCCTGCTTGAACGGGCGAAAGCCTACGACGTCAATGCACTCACTGAGATCTACGATCACTTCGAATCGAAGATCTACAGCTACATCTACCACCGTGTAGGCAGCCAGCCCGTGGCGCAGGACCTGACCTCACAGGTGTTTCTGCGCGTCCTGGAGGCAATCCAGCACCAACGCACGTGGGATACATCCTTCTCCGGCTGGCTCTACCGCATCGCCCACAACCTCGTCATTGATCACTATCGCCGTCGTGGCCGGGATACCCAGGTTCCCATCGACGATCTCCCCATGCTGCCGTCGCATAGTGAGGATCCGGAGCAAGCTGCTGAGCGTGCGCTGGCCGCCGATGCTTTGCGTCTGGCCATCAATCGGCTGACCGAAGAACAAGCCCAGGTAGTGACGCTGCGCTTCCTGGAAGGGCAGAGCATCACCGAAGTGGCCGATGCGATGGGCAAGACCGAGGGCGCTATCAAAGCGATGCAATACCGGGCAGTCACATCATTGCGTCGTCTGTTGGAGTATCAGGCTTAAGGATCATGGTCGAGCTGGAAGGCGTTTTTGCGGCCAGTGTGGCCCAATTGAATAGTGGAACACCGCTGGACGCTTGTTTGGCCATGTACCCGGCCGAGTCGGCTGAGCTCTCGCCCTTGCTGCGCGTTGTGGCAAACCTGCAGAAGCTGGCGGCGCCGGCGCCGGCCATGGACCCAACAGCCGTCGAGGCGGCGCGGGTTCGCTTCGTGGCCAGGGCTAGCGCGCTCAGCCAGCCGGCTCGGTCTACACTCGAAGACGCCTTCGACCAGTCGGCCGCCATGCTGGCAGCCGGCGCTGCCCTGGAGCAGTGCCTGGATCGCTTCCCGCACCACGCCGCCGAGCTGCGGCCGATGCTGGAGACGATGGCCGGGCTACAGCAAGTCCCGCAGCCTGCGCCGCCGCCCGATCCCGTGGCCCGGTCGATGGCCCGCGGGCTCTTTCTGGCCCGGGCCGCTGCGCTCAGCCAGCCGCCCAACGCCTCCATCGAGGATGCGTTGCAAGCCAGCTTGCGCATGGCGGCCGGCGGAGCGACGGTCGAGGAGTGCTTGCAGGCCTATCCCCACTACGCCTCCGAGTTGCGTTCGGCGTTGGCTATCACGGGAGCGCTGGCAACGCAGGTGGCCCAGCCTGCGCCTGTCCGGCCGGCCGGCGACATCGCTGCTCAGCGCCAGGCTTTTGTGAGTTCAGCCAGCGCAACTCGACGCGCCGCCCGCACCCGGCCGCCCAATGGTGGCTGGCTCGCGGCTTTGGCTGGACTGTTTCGCCAGCCGGCTTGGGCGCGGGCCGCAGCGCTGCTGGTGGTGGTACTCCTCACGCTGGGCTTTAGCCGCGTGGCTGTGACTGCAGCCTCGGATGCGCTGCCGGGCGACACGCTTTATCCGGTCAAGCTGGCGGCCGAACAGGCGCGGCTCTTGGTGACGCCGGACGACAGCCAGCGCGCTTCGCTGCGCGCCGAGTTCGATCAAAATCGGCGCGAGGAAGCGGCTGTGGTGACGGAACTGCGCCGCCAGGTGCAGGTGCAGTTCCCGGGCGTGATCGAGAGCATGGTCGACGGCCATTGGCGTATCGTCGGGCTGGAGACGCCGGTGCTGGTGCCGGGCGACGCCGTGGTGCGCGGCCAGCCGGCTGTCGGCGCGCATGTGATCATCCTGGCCTTCTCTGACGGCGGCGGCAGCCTGGTGGCGCGTCAGGTGCTGGTATTGGCCCCGGCCGACGCTCTGCCGCCGACAGCGACGCCGACTATGACCGCCACCAGCACGCCGCGCATCTATCAGCCCGTGCTTGCGCCCGAGCGGCCGACCGCCACCTGGACGCCGGGGCTTGGTCTCAGCCCAACCCGGACACCCACCGCCAGCGCAACCGTTACAGCGACGCCCACGGCCAGCGCCACGTCGACGCCGTCTGGCTCGCCAACGGCCACGCCCAGCATCACGGCGACGCCGACTGCGACGTTCCCGCCGCGCCCGAAAACCATCTTCGGTGTAATTGTTGAGATAAGTCCAACCTGGTGGCAGGTGGGCGCGTACGGCTTGCGCATCACCCCAGACACGGTGATCGACGAGTCGCAGGGTGCGGCTGTGGTGGGCGCCAGCGTTCAGGTGGAAGCCTGGGAGCAGGCGAATGGGACGCTGGAAGCCAGGTTGATCCAGGTGCAGCCGGGCGCGGTGGAGACCGACACCTTCACTGGTATCATCCGCGAGATGGGGGACAGCCAGTGGTTCATCGGCAACCGCTGGGTGATCGTCGACGGCTCCACGGTCATCAGCGGCGCGCCGGCGGTCGGCAAGTCGGCCACAGTCGATGTGTGGCGGGTCGCGGGCGGACCCTGGACGGCCAGTCGCATCGCCGTCGAAGCGTCTGTGGAGCCGGTGTATATCCGCGGGCCTATCGGCGCGATAGGCGCCAATTCCTGGGTAGTTGACGGTGTGACCGTCCTCATTACAGGCGATACGGTGATCACGGGCCTGCCGCCGCAGGTGGGCTTGTGGGCTGAGGTGACTGCAGGGGGCAGCAGCGGCTCGCCGGTGGCGCTGACTATCACCGTTGTGCCGGTTCCGTCCACAGCGACAGCGACGCCGACAGCCTCGCCCCCGCCGACAGCCACGCCCACGGCCACATCGCCGCCGACAGCCACGCCGACGGCGACGCCCGATCCACCGACGGCTACACCGACAGCCACGCCCGAGCCGCCGACGGCCACGCTTGAGCCGCCGACGGCTACGCCTTTGCCGCCGACAGCCACGCCTGAGCCGCCGACGGCTACGCCTTTGCCGCCCACAGCCACGCCTGAACCGCCGACAGCCACGCCTGAACCACCGACAGCCACGCCTGAGCCGCCGGCGGAGCCATTCACAGCGACGCCCACGTCGTCCGCTGAGCCACCCGAAGCGCTGCCATCAGTTGACGCTTTGGCGGCAACGCAGGTATACTTCTTTGCAACCGCGCCGGCACGCACGGAATCGATCAGGCGGTTGGCCGGCCAGGCCGAATACCTGGCAGCGCCCTGACAGCCGTGAAGGCCGGTGTGCGATGGGATCACAGGCAGGCTTGACGATCGATCGGTGGAGTCGCGGGCACGTGAGGCAAGCTGCAGGTGCTCAAACCCGGCCAGCCGAGTCTGCGCCGGTTGGGCTGGTTCTGCTGGCGCTGGCGGCCGGAATTGTCTGCGGTCTGGCTCTGGCGATTCCCCTCGCGGCGCTGATCCGAGGTTCCGTTCATCTGCCAACTCCCCACACAGCAGCCATCTTCGATGCAAGGAGCGCAGCTACTATGTCGACAACCGCCGTCCCCTGGTCCTCGCGCGGCCAGCAACTTGTCGATCCCACCTGGTCTTCGCCTGAAAACGTATCGGCTTCTCCCGGACGCGCCATCAATCCTGCGCTGTTAGCCGGCGCTGACGGCGTGGTCCATCTGCTATGGGAGGAAAGCAACCGCGTATACCATGCGATGCGCCGCGAGGATGTGTGGTCAGCGCCGCGGCCGATTTCCACAGGCCAGCGACCGGCGGCCGGCCTCGCCCCAGACGGCACGCTGCATGTCGTCTTCAGCAACGAATTCTCCAGCCGCTACAACATCTTCTATGTGGCGTGGAACAACGGCGTTTGGACGCTGCCCCGTCTGGTGTCCAAGACCCCTGGAACCTCCCTTTTTCCCGCGTTGGCAGTCGACCGGGCGGGCGTCGTCCATGCCGCCTGGGCTGACACGTCGCCCGGCTTTTCGGTTATTTATCACGGTTGGCTGGAGAGCACATGGCTGAACGAGCCGTTGAGCAACGCCCGCGGCAGCGCGCCGGTGATGACGGTGGACGGCGCGTTGAATGAGCTGCACGTGGCCTATCAGGCTGCAGGCATCAGCAGCAGCGCGCGCGACATCTTCCACCTACAGGGTCAGGGCTATGCGTGGTCGCTGCCGGAAAACATCTCTCTGTCGTCCGACAACGAGTCGTTGGGAGTGGCCATGGCCTGCGCGCCAGACGGCTCGACGCACCTGGCGTGGCAGGAGCATGTGGGCAGCAAGGCTCATATCCGCTACGTCAGCGGGCAGCAGAACCTGTGGAGCGCGCCGCTGGCGATCAGCGACCTGGCCGTCGATGCGCGTGAGCCTGCGCTGGTGGTCACGCAAGGCCGTATGGTCAGCGCGGCCTGGCGCGAGGCAGACGCCCTCACCTACCGCAGGCGGGAGTTAGCTTGGGACGAATGGACGCGCGCCAGCCAGTTGGTGTCGAATCCCCTCGGAATGGGCGGGCCGGTGCTGGCCGGTTCGCCGGGCGGCGAGATCAACCTGGCCTGGAGCGGCTGGTCTCCCGGCAGCGAGCGCGACATCTTCTTCAGCCAGCACGGCCCACTGATGAGGCCAAAGGTCTTCTTGCCGGGTGTCGTGGTTGGGGGAAACTGAGTTCATCTTCGTTAGTTGCATCGGGCCACGCGGCGGCGCGTCGCTAGGTCACCACCACTGAGTTGTCGCTGCCGTGGATATTGGGGACGTAGCGGTCGGCATGCCAATCGTTGTGCCACGAAGTCTCGTCCACCAGATAGCGAAACTGGTACTCACGGCTTTTCTCCAGTTCGATGCGCACCTTCCAGATATCGCCGCGCGCTTTGCGCTTCATGGGCGTGCTCGTCTCGTTCCAGTCGTTGAAGTCGCCGACCAGATGAACGCTGCTGGTGCGACTGGAGCCGGGATATTCGAATGTCACGTAGAGTCGGCCGCTGTTGGGCGAAGGGTCTTTCCTGATCATGGTTTGCTGCTAATAAGCGTGTTGGTGCGGCTCCCGTAGCCGGATGGTCCATCCCTGGAGGCCTGAGCAGCGCGCAGCTTATCATATCTTGCCAGCAAAGGCAAAACCCGCCGCGCCTGCGGCAACTTGACGAATCGTCTGCGGCAACGTAGAATGGCACCATGTTTGAATCCCTGACCGAGAAGCTGCAAAAAGTGTTCGACGGCCTCTCCAGCCGCGGCCGGCTGAGCGAGGCCGACGTCGACGCGGCCATGCGCGAGGTACGCCTGGCGTTGCTGGAAGCCGACGTCAACTACAAGGTCGTCAAGGACTTCGTCGCCCGCGTCAAGGAGCGCGCGGTGGGCGTGGAGGTGATGAAGAGCCTCAGCCCGGCCCAGCAGGTGATCAAGATCGTCAACGAGGAGTTGATCGCGGTGCTGGGCGAGCCGGCCAAGCTGGACCTGTCCGGGCCGACGCCGCACGTGGTCATGCTGGTGGGCCTGCAAGGCTCCGGCAAGACCACCACGGCCGCCAAGCTGGCGTTGACCCTGCGCAAGTCGGGCCAAAGGCCGCTGCTGGTGGCGGCCGACACCTACCGGCCGGCCGCGATTCACCAGCTCGAAACGCTGGGCAAACAGCTCGACATCCCCGTGCATAGCGAGGGCGACAAGCTGCCGCCGCCGCAGATCTGCCTCAACGCGGTGCGTCGCGCCAAGGACGCCGCCTACACCATGGTGATCCTGGACACGGCCGGCCGCTTGCAGATCAACGAGACCCTGATGGCCGAGCTGGATCAGATCAAGGCGCTGGCCAAGCCGCAGGAGATCCTGTTGGTGGCCGACTCCATGACCGGCCAGCAGGCGGTCAACGTGGCCAAGACCTTTCACGAGCGGCTGGGGCTGACCGGCCTGATCCTGACCAAGGTGGACGGCGACGCGCGCGGCGGCGCGGCCATCTCCATGCGCGAGGTCACGGGCGTGCCCATCAAGTTCCTGGGCGTGGGCGAGAAGACCGACGCGCTGGAGGTGTTCCACCCCGACCGCATGGCCAGCCGTATCCTGGGCATGGGCGATGTGCTGACGCTGATCGAGCGCGCGCAGGAGAGCATGGACCAGGAGAAGTCCATGTCGGCTGCCAAGCGGCTGATGAAGGGCGAGTTCAACCTGGAGGACTTCCTGCAGCAGATGCAGCAGATGCGCAAGATTGGGCCCTTCAGCCAGTTGTTGGACATGATCCCCGGCTTCAACCGCATGAGCAAGGATCTGGCGCCCGACGTGACCGACCAGCAGTTGAGGCGCATCGAGGCCATCATCAGCTCCATGACCACGGAGGAGCGGCGCCATCCTGAGGTGATCAACGGCAGCCGCAAGCGGCGCATCGCGCGCGGCTCCGGCGCTGAGGTGCAGGATATCAACGAGCTGCTGTCGCAGTTCAAGCAGATCAAGCGCATGATGAAGCAGTTCGGCGACACCGGCGGCAAGCGCAGGGGCAAGTTCCCCGGCTTCCCTGGCTTTCCGATGGGCTGAACATTTGACATAATACAGTTTGGTTTCTGAACAACAAGACTACTGACAGGACGAGAGCAGTGCCACCCAGGATTTTGAACAAGTTGTACGAGCCCGGCAGCTTACGCAATACCGAGAAAGGCTTCGAGCTAGCATTCAAGAACACCATGGCGCCCAGCCAGGTGACCGGCGTGGGCCCGTTGCTGGTCGATGGCGCCGTGGTCGACCTGGAGAACGCTATCCTGCGCCTGGAGCGACCCAGCGAGCGGCCGGGCCGGCAGCCCAGCGTGCGCGAGTGGCAGGTGAAGGCGCTCAACAAGGAGACGGAGAAGGATAAGGGCAAAGACCGCACGCTGTCTTTCGACCTCTTCATCACGGCCTGGATGGTCGTGCCCGGCCAGCAGTTGCCGCCCGGGCCGCACCAGGTGGCGCTGGGCATTAAGACCAAGGAAGTTGGCGACCTGACGCTGACTGCTGAGGACAGCGTGGCAGGGTGACCGCCAACCAGAGCGCTCGCGCCGGTTCTGTGAACCGGCGGCGGATCACGGATCCGCCGCGAGCAGGCAAAATTGAGAGTTTAGCGACGACGATGGCCTGTCGTCCACCGGGCAGCAGAGACGCGCCTGGGCTGTTTTGGCAGCCATGAGCGGAACCCGATGGGCGCAGGTCGCCCCTTGTGGGTTCCGCTTTTTCGTTTCTCAGGTGCCGGGCACTTGGCAATGCCGCTGGATGCTTCGCACGGTGTCCAAGTGCCCGGCACCTGAGACCGGTTTGTCACAGGAGACATGCTATGGCTGAAGAACTCAAACGCACTGCCCTCTACGACGAACACCTGCGGCTGCACGGCCGCATCGTGCCCTTTGCCGGCTGGGAGCTGCCGGTGCAGTACGACGACCTGGGCCCGACCGTGGAGCACAACGCCGTGCGCACGGCCGCCGGCCTGTTCGACATCGACCACATGGGCCAGGTGGAGGTGCGCGGCCCGGGCGCGCTGCCCTTCTTGCAGTTGATCCAGGTGGGCGACGTCAGCGACATGGCGGTCCTGGACGCGCGCTACAGCCTGATGTGCTACGCCGACGGCGGCATCGTGGACGACATCTTCGTCTACCGGCTGGCTGAGCAGCGCTGGTGGGTGGTGGTCAACGCCTCCAACCGCGCCAAGGACGTGGCCTGGATGCTGGCCCACGCCCACGGCTTCGACGTGGCGATCGAGGACCTGTCGGACCGCACCTACATGCTGGCGCTGCAAGGCCCCAAGGCGCAGCAGATCCTGCAGCGGCTGACCCCGGCCGACCTGGCCGCGCTGCCCTTCCACACCGGCCTGGAGACGACCGTGGCCGGCGTGCCCACGGTGCTGGGCGCCACCGGTTACACAGGCGAGTACGGCTACGAGCTGTTCTTCTCGGTGGAGCAGGCGGTCATGATCTGGAACGCGCTGCTGGAGGCGGGCAAGGAGGACGGCCTGCTGCCCTGCGGCCTGGCCGCGCGCGACTCGCTGCGCTTCGAGCCTTGCCTGCCGCTCTACGGCCATGAGATCGACCAGGAGACGGACCCGATCAGCGCGCGGCTGGGCTGGGCCGTCAGCTTCGCCAAGGGCGATTTCGTGGGCCGCGACGCGTTGCTGAAGATCAAGCTGGAAGGCCCCAGCAAGCTGCTGGTGGGCTTCGAGATGGTCGACAAGGGCGTGCCGCGGCCGGAGTATCCGGTGGCCGTGGACGGCGCGGTGGCCGGCCGCGTCACCACCGGCATGAAGTCCCCCACCACCGGCCGCTTCGTCGGCCTGGCCTACGTCCCCGCCAGCCACAGCAAGCTGGGCAGCGAAATCGACATAATGATCCGCGACCAGCCGAAGAAGGCGGTGGTGGTCAAGCGGCCGTTCTATGTGGCGGCGTACCGGCGGAAATGATGAAGTATGAAGGATGAATGATGAATTCGGAGCGGAACTCCGGAGGGTCTGCCGTTCATCGTTCATCGTTCATCGTTCATCGTTCATCATTCATCATTCATCAATTCAGATTCAGGAGGCAACAATGGCTTACAAATACGACCCCAACGCCCGCTACGCCAAGACCCATGACTGGGTGCGCGTCGAGGACGGGCTGGCGGTGTGCGGCATCAGCGACTATGCCCAGCACGCGCTGTCGGACGTGGTCTACGTGGAGCTGCCCGATACCGGCACAGCCGTGACGCAGGGCGAGGTCTACACCACCGTCGAGTCGGTCAAGGCGGCCGAGGAGGTATTCGCGCCGGTCAGCGGCGAGATCGTGGCCGTCAACGAGGCGCTGGAGGACACGCCCGAGGCGCTGAACAGCGACCCCTACGGCGCGTGGATCGTCAAGATCAAGCTAGCCGACGAGGGTGAGCTGGACGCGCTGATGGACGCGGCCGCTTACGAGGCCTTCGTCGCGGCCGAGGAGGCAGGAGGTCACTAATGCCCTTTATCGCCAACACGGACGCCGAGCGGGCGGCCATGCTGGCCGCGGTGGGCGTCGAGCGCATCGAGGACCTGTTCCACGACGTGCCCGAGGCGCATCGCTACCCGGCGCTGGACCTGCCCGAGGCGCTGAGCGAGCTGGAGGCGGTGCGGGAGCTGACCAGCCTGGCCAACGAGAACGAGAACCTGGACGAGCTGGTCAGCTTCCTGGGCGCGGGCGCCTACCGCCACTTCATCCCCAGCGTGGTCGACTTCCTCTCTGGCCGCTCCGAGTTCTACACCGCCTACACCCCCTACCAGCCCGAGGTCAGCCAGGGCACCTTGCAGGCCATCTTCGAGTATCAGAGCATGATCTGCGCGCTGACCGGCATGGACGCGGCCAACGCCAGCCACTACGACGGCGCCACCGCCACGGCCGAGGCCGTGATCATGGCGCTGAACACGGTGAAGGGCAAGCGCAAGCGGGTCATCCTCTCGCCCACCCTCAACCCGCAGTACCGCGAGGTGGTGCGGACGTATACGCAGGGCATGGGGCTGGAGATCGTGGGTGACCACGAGAACGACGCCGATTTCCACGCCCTGCTCAAGCTGTGCGATGCCAATACGGCCTGCATCGTGGTGCAGAACCCTGACTTCCTGGGCAACGTACACAGCCCGCAGGAGATGCAGGACTTGGCCGACGCGGTGCACGCGCAGGGCGCGCTGCTGGCGGTGGCCGTCGATCCCATCAGCCTGGGCCTGTTCACCCCGCCTGGCCAGTACGGCGCGGACATCGTCATGGGCGAGGGGCAGAGCCTGGGCATCCCGCTGGGCTTCGGCGGGCCGTACCTGGGCTTCTTCGCCATGCGCGAGGGCAACGTGCGCAAGTCGGCCGGCCGCATCGCCGGCGAGACGGTGGACCTGGACGGGGAGCGCGGCTACGTGCTGACCCTTAGCACGCGCGAGCAGCACATCAAGCGCGCCCGCGCCACCAGCAACATCTGCTCCAACCAGGCGCTGATGGCGCTGCGCGCGGCCATCTACCTGGCTGCGATGGGCAAGCAGGGGCTGCGCAGCGTGGCCGAGCAGTGCTACCACAAGGCGCAGTACGCGGCGACGAAGATCAGCATGATCCCCGGCTACGAGATCGTCAATAAAGGGCCGTTCTTCAAGGAGTTCGTGGTGCGCTGCCCCGCGCCGGTGGCCGACGTCAAGGCCCACCTGCTGCTGGAGTGGGGCATCATCCCCGGCTACGACCTGACCGAGGACTACCCGGAGCTGGGCGAGTGCCTGCTGGTCTGCGTCACCGAGATGAACACGGCCGAGGAGATCGACGCGCTGGCCGAGGCGCTGGCGGAGGCGGCGGAGATAACCGCGGATTGGGACACGGACGCGGATGCGGACGGATTCGAGTTGGTGTTGGAGGTGGCCCGATGATCGAACCCACTGTCTACGAGCTGTCATCGCCCGGCCGCCATGGCCCGCAGTTGCCCAAGCTGGACGTGCCGGCTGCGCCGCTGCCCGACGACGCTTTCCTGCGGCCGGCCGCCGAGCTGCCGCTGCCCGAGCTGAGCGAGCTGGATGTGG
>JBAQCH010000416.1:0-2951 GCA_049294015.1 Anaerolineae bacterium | reverse complement strand
GTCCCCGACTGGCCTGCGCGGCCGCTGCGCCGTCTGTAGTCGGGAGTTCGACTTGGCTGAGTGACGTGGCTGTGGCCGGTCTCCTGACCGTGCCACCCGTGCATCGGCCCGAGCTTTGTCAGTCTTGAAGCGTTGGAAGGAGCAACCGTTTGAACCACCAGATTCGCACCGGTGTGATCGGCGTCGGCAACATCGGCCAGCACCACGCCCGCATCTATGCCACGTTGCCCGGCAGCTACCTGGTCGGCATCGCCGATACGGACGCCAGCCGCGCACAGGACATCGCCGACCGCTACCAGGTGGCAGCGTACACCGACTATCGCACGCTGCTGGACCAGGTGGATGCGGTCAGCGTGGCTGCGCCCACGACCCTGCACCACGAGATTGGGCTGGCCTGCCTGGCGCGCGGCGTTCACGTGATGATGGAGAAGCCGCTGGCTGCCTCGGTGCAGGAGGGGCATGAGCTGGCGGGGCTGGCCGAGCAGGCGCGCCTCGTCTTGCAGATCGGCCACGTGGAGCGCTTCAATCCCACCTTTGTCGAGCTGGCCAACGTCCTGTCCGACCTGCGGATTCTCGCCATCGAAGCCCGCCGCCTTAGCCCCTTTGCCACCCGCGCCGCCGATGTCAGCGTGGTCTACGACCTGATGGTGCATGACCTGGACTTGATTCTGAACCTGATCCCGGCCCCGCTGGCCAGCGTCAGCGCTACCGGCAGCCGCATCCGTTCGCCCCAAGCCGACCACGCGATGGCCTTGCTGACCTTCGACACCGGCCAGGTCGCCAGCCTCTCGGCCAGCAAGGTTACCCAGCACAAGGTGCGCCAGATGGCTGTCACCTGCGCCGAGGCCTTCGTGGTTGCCGACTTTCTGACCCGCACCGTGATGGTGCATCGCCAGTCGTCAGCCGATTATTTCGCCCAGCGCGGCGAGGTGCTCTATCGGCAGGAGGGGCTGATCGAGCAGGTCTACGTGCCGCAAATCGAGCCGCTCTACGCCGAGCTGCAACATTTCCTGGCCTGCGTACGCGACGGGCGGCAGCCGCGCGTAGGCAGCAATGCGGCCATCCGCGTGATGACCGTCGCCGAGGAGATCGAGCAGCGCCTGATGGCCAGCACCGCTGGCCGGCCCAACGGCAGCTCATGATCCCACTCAAGCTTACCCTGCACAACTTCATGTGCTACCGCGATCCAGCGCCGCTGGACTTCAGCGGCATGCATCTGGCCTGCCTTTCGGGCAACAACGGCCACGGCAAATCAGCCATTCTGGACGCTATGACCTGGGCGCTGTGGGGCAAGGCGCGCTCCAACCAGGCCGATGAGCTGATCCACCTGGGCCAGAGCGACATGTCGGTCGATTTCGAGTTCGCCCTCGGCCCTAACCGTTACCGCGTCCTGCGCAGCCGGGAGCGCAAGGGGCGCAGCGGCAAGAGCGATCTGCAACTCCAGGTCTGGCAGGACAGCGGGGATTGGCGCGCCATCACCGAACCCACCCTGCGCGACACCGAGCAGGCCATCGTCCGCTTGTTGCGCATGGAGTACGAGACCTTCATCAACTCGGCCTTCCTGGTGCAGGGCCGGGCGGACGAATTCACCGTCAAGCCTGCCAACCAGCGCAAGCAGATCCTGGCCGACATCCTGGGTTTGGGCATCTACGACGATTACGAGAATCTGGCCAAAGAGCGCGCCCGCCAGGAAAAGCAGGACGCGACGCGTCTGGCCGCGCAGATGGAGAGCATCGACGCGGAGCTGGCGCTGGAGCCCAGCCATCAGCAAGAACTGGAGACTGCCCAAGCCCTGTTGACGGAGCAGACCGAGCGCCTGCAAGCGGCTGAGCAGGTGCAGCAGAGCTTGCGGGCCGAACGTCAGGATCTGCTGGCTCAGCGGCGCATGCTGGACGACCTGCAAGGCCGCTTGCAGCAGGCCGAGCGCCAACTGGCGGAGGTGGAGGTGCAGTTGCAGCGCGACCAGAGCCGTCTGGCCGCGGATCAGGCGCTGCTGGCCCAGCGGGCCGAGATCGAGGACGGCCACCGCCGTCTGATCGAGGCGCGCCAGGCTGACCAGG
Organism: Anaerolineae bacterium; assembly: GCA_049294015.1. GTDB lineage: Bacteria > Chloroflexota > Anaerolineae > JAAEKA01 > JAAEKA01 > JAAEKA01. The sequence continues at coordinate 891 of JBAQCH010000416.1, read as the reverse complement.
CCATGAATCGTCAACTCAGCCAACAGGCTGTCCTGCAGGCCCAGCGCAGCGCGCTGGAGGCTCAGGTCAACCAGGCCCGCTTCCAGTTGGAGACGCAACAGCGCACGTTGAGCGAGCGGCTGGCCCAACTGCACGACGACGCCGGCCAGGTTGAGGCGCTGGAGGCGCAATTGGCCCAGGCGCAGGTGGAGTTGGCGCGGCTGGCCGGGTTGGACGTGCGCCAGGCCGATCTGCGCCACGTGGTCCAGGGCCTGAAGGAGGAGATCGCCGGCTTACAGGCCCAAAATCAGGGGCTGCGCACGGAGATGGCCGACTTGGAGGCCAAAATCGGCCGCTTGCCGGATGCTGGCGCAGTCTGCCCGGTATGCGCCCAGCCGTTGGGCGACGAGGAACGGCAACGGGTGTTGGATGGCTACACTCAAACCGGCAAAGCGCGCGGCGATCTTTATCGCGCCAACCTGGCCCGCATCGCCGAGATTGCTGCCCAGGGCAAGGCGGGCGAGGCTGAGCTGGGCGAGATCGACAAGGAACTGAAACAGCGAGCCCGCTGGCAGCGCACCGAGGGCCAAACCGAGCAGCGCTTGGCCGCGGCCGGCCAGGCCCGCATTGACCTGAACCAGATGCAGGGGCAGCTTGACCAAGTCGCCAGCCAGTTGCGCGCGGGCCAGTATGCTGCGGCGACCCAGGCTGATCTGCTCGCCGTGAGCGAGCAGATGACGGCGCTGGGCTACGACGCAGCGGCCCACGAGGCCGTGCGCGACGCGGCGCTAACGCTGGAACCTTACGCCGAGCGCCACAGCCACCTGCAACTGGCCGCCAGCCGCAGCGACGACCTGCACGTCCGCATCCAGCAGGCCGAGGCGACAGGCCAACTGCTGCGCGACGGTCTGG
>JBAQCH010000415.1:0-12054 GCA_049294015.1 Anaerolineae bacterium | reverse complement strand
CTGCCACGACGCGCGCGCCTTCGCCCATCTGCTGGCAAGCCTCTTCAGCCGCGGACAGCCCGCTGGGCAGCCGCCAAACGCGCGCTGCTTTCTCGCCCAGCGGCACGACTACGGTCAGCAGCAGCTTGCCGGCCAGCGCGGCCTCCAGCCCAGCCAGCGTGCGTTCCTGGCCGCTGTAGGGCACGGCCAGCACGGCCACATCAGCGCCGTCCAGCGCCGCCAGGTTGTCCATGCCGCTGATGTTGGCCGCCGCCGCCGGCGCCCTGGCTTGCAGCTCAGCCGCCACCTGCTGGCCTTTCTCCATTTGCCGCGAGCCGATGATGACCTGATGCCCAGCCTGCGCCCAGCGCAGCCCAAGCCCGCTGCCTTCCGGTCCGGTGCCGCCGAGGATTGCGATTTTCATGGTTTACTCCGGAGGGGGTAGACAGGTAAACAAGTATACAAGTACACAAGGGGAAAACACGGTCTGCCTTGTCTACCTATTTCCTTGTCTACTTGTTTCCTTGTCTACTTGTTTCCTTGTCTACTTGTTTACTTGTCTACTTGTTTGCTTGTCTACTTGTCTACCTGCTACAACAACCCAACCCGGGCGTTGAACGCCTCGATCAACTGATCGATCTCGTCCGCCATGGCCGGGATGCTGGTCCAGTAGTCGTCGTCGTACCACTGAGCCTGGATCTCTTCGTAGCTGCGGCCTTGCTGCTCGACCCAGGTGTAGTACTTCAGGTTGTGGATGCGCTTGCGGTCCTCGTAGGACAGCTCCAACAGGTTGTCGGTGCGCTCGCCCAGCAGGTAGCGCTGGTAGGCCACGGCTGCCTCGGTGGGGCCAAAGGGGCCTTCGGCCTCCTCCAGCTCACGCAGGCGGCTGCGGTAGAGGTCCATGGAGTCGGTGGCCACGGTGGCTACCACGTCGTTCTCGGTCAGCTCGTAGTACTTGGCGAACTTGATGGCCGACAACATGTTGGCGATGCTGGAGATGCCCAGCAGCGGCAGGCTGTCGATCAACGCCGCGGGCACGCCCTGCTGGGCCAGATACTCGCAGCCGGCTGGCTCGTTGAACAGCCGGGAGAGGGCCATAGTGGCCGCGTCGTCGATGGCCACCACCATGTCGGTGTTCTTGACGTTGTGAACCCAGGGCACGTGCTTGTCGCCGATCCCCTCGATGCGGTGGGCGCCGAAGCCGTTTTGCAGCAGCGTGGGGCACTGCAAGGCCTCGCTGGCCACGATCTTGCTGTGCGGGTAGAGCTTTTTCAGGTAGTCGCCGGAAGCAATCGTGCCAGCCGAGCCGGTGGTCAGCGCCACGCCACGGTAGCGGTCCTTGGCCCCCATTACGGCCTGCAGCGCGTCCTCGATGGCCGGTCCGGTCACTTCGTGGTGCCACAGATAGTTGCCGAACTCGTCGAACTGGTTGAAGATCATCAGGTCCTGGCCGGAGCGGCGCAGTTCCCAACACTTGTCGAAGATCTCTTTGACGTTGCTCTCGGAGCCGGTGGTCTTGATGGTTTCGCCAGCCACGTCGGCCAGCCAGTCGAAACGCTCCTTGCTCATGCCTTCGGGCAAAATGGCGATGCTCTCACAGCCCAGCAGGTGGGAGTCGTAGGCGCCGCCGCGGCAATAGTTGCCGGTGCTGGGCCAGACCGCCTTCTGCGTGGTTGGGTCGAACTGGCCGGTGACCAAGCGCGGGACGAGACAGCCGAAGGCCGCGCCAACCTTGTGCGCGCCGGTGGGGAACCACTTGCCCACCAGCAGGAGGATGCGGGCCTGGATCCCGGTCAGCTCCGGCGGCAGCACGAGATAGTTGGCGCCGCCGAAGCCGCCGCCCTTTTCCAGCGGCTGGTTCTTCCAGGTGATGCGGAAGAGGTTGAGCGGGTTCAGATCCCACAGGCCGACGTCGTCCAACTGGCGCTTGATGCTGTCGGGGATCAGCTCCGGATGGCGCATCTGCTTGAAGGTGGGAATGATAATGTTGCGCTCGCGCGCCCGTTGCACGGTGCGTTCGAGACGGTCTTCGTGGATGGTTAGGTCAATCATGGGAGTCCTCTGAGTGGGGTGGGGGATGGGGTATCACAGCGGATGAAGAACAACGGATGGCGAAAGACCTACTCTTGATCGTCACACCGGTACAGTCATCTGTTGCGGCATTCAAGTCATCCGCTGTACTTCATCCGTTGTAGTATTCCGGCTATCCGCTGTACTTCATCCGTTGTGGTATTCTGCCATTACGCGCTGCAAATCCGCCAGGCTCGGCTCGACGCGGTAGGGCCGCGTGCCGGCCTGCTCGACGGCGGTCATGGCGCTCTTGACGTCTTTCAGGCCGCTGCCGGTGTTGATGACGACGATGCGCTCGTTGGGGCTGACCAGGCCCTGTTCGACGGCTTTGACCAGGCCGGCATAACTGGCCGCGCCGGCCGGCTCGGCGAAGACGCCGCTGCCGCGCGCCAGCACGGGGATCGCGGCCAGGATCTCGTCGTCGCTGACGACCACGTAGGCGCCGCCGGTGTCCACCACGGCCGCGATGGCCTTGATGCGGTCCCGCGGCAGGCCGGCGCTGATGCTGTCGGCCACCGTGTGCGAGTCGATGGGCGCCTTCTCCAGCACGCGCAGGCCGTGCAGCCCGACCTGCCAGGCCTCGGCCATGAAATTGCTGCCAGCGGCCTGCACGCCGTAGATCCTCGGCATCTTGTCGATCCAGCCCAGGGCGTACAGGTCGCGCAGCCCCTTGTGGACGCCGCCGATGATGCAGCCGTCGCCCACGCTGACGAAGATCGCGTCGGGCGCCTCCCACCTCTCCCCTCTCCCCCAGGGAGAGGGGCCGGGGGTGAGGGTGAGAGTAAGCTGCTCACAGATCTCGAAGCTGACCGTCTTCTTGCCCTCGGACATGTACGGATTGAAGCCGGTGTTACGGTTGTACCAGCCGTAGGTCTCGGCGGCCTGCAGGCAGAGGTCGAAGGCGTCGTCGTAGGTGCCGTGCACCAGCATCACCGTCGAGCCGAAGGTCAGCAGTTGGGCGATCTTGGCCGGCGGCGCGCTTTCTGGCACGAAGATGACGTTGGGCTGCTGCACGCTGGCGCACAGGCCGCTCAACGCGGCCGCGGCGTTGCCGGTGCTGGCCGTGGTGATGATCGCCGCGCCCTTCTCCTGCGCCTTGACCACGGCGATCGCGCTGGCGCGGTCCTTGAAGCTGGCCGTGGCCTGCCGGCCGTCGTCCTTGACCCACAGGTGTTGCAAGCCAAGCTGCGCAGCCAGCCGGGGCGTTGCGTACAGCGGCGTCCAGCCTACGGCCAGCGGCGGCACGGCTGCGTCCGGCTCGATGGGCAGCAACGGCTTGTAGCGCCAGATCGAGTAGTCAGGGTTGGCCGCCAGCGTGGCCGGGCTGAAGCTCAGGCTGATCAGCCCATAGTCGTACTGCACGTCCAGGATACCCTCGTACCCGTGGTCGGGGCAGACGTACTCAACCTCGTGGGGCTGGTATTCCTTGCCGCAGATCAGGCATTTGAGGGAGGTGATGTGGTTCATGGTTTGGTGGGGTAGACAAGTATACAAGTACACAAGGAAACAAGGAAGCGTTCGCCATGACGAGGTCTCTTCCCTTGTCTACTTGTCTACTTGTCTACTTGTTTCCTTGTCTACTCTACTCCGCCACAATCCACGTCCCCGTCCGCCCCGCCAGCGCGTCCACCATGTGCGGCGGGTCGGTGATCAGGGCCTGGCCGTGGGGAGAGGCTTCGAGGAAGGCGATGATGGCCTCGATCTTGGGGCCCATGCTGCCGGAGAGGAAGTGGCCTTCGGCGTAGTACTGCTTGGCCTCGCTGAGGGTCATACGGTCCAGCCATTGCTGGTTGGGCTTGTTGAAGTTGATGGCCACCTTCTCCACGGCGGTGCTGATCAGCAGCAGGTCGACCTGGAGACCGGCCGCCAGCAGCGCGCTGGCGCGGTCCTTGTCGATGACGGCAAAGACGCCCTTGAGCATGCCGTGTTCGTCCTCGACCACCGGGATGCCGCCGCCGCCCACGCCGACCACGATGAAGCCGGCGTCGATCAGCGTCTTGATCGCCTCGCGCTCGACGATGCGTAGCGGCTGCGGCGAGGCGATCATGCGCCGCCAGCCGCGGCCGGCGTCCTCGCGCACCATCCAGCCTTCCTTCTCGAACTGGCGGGCAATTTCCTCAGCGGTGAAGCCGCCGATGCCCTTGGTGGGATTGGTGAAGCCGGGGTCATTGCCGTCCACCACCACCTGCGACACCACGGCCGCCACCTGGCGCTGGATGCCGCGCTGGGTGAACTCGTTGCCCAGTGCGCGGGCAATCATATACCCGATGGAGCCTTGTGTGTCCGCGCCGATCACATCCAGCGGCGTCTGGTGTACCTCGCCGGCCGCCAGCTCATTGCGGCGCAGGATGAAGCCCACCTGCGGGCCGTTGCCGTGGGTGATGATCACATTCCAGCCGCGCTCGATCATGTCGGCGATGTGCCTGCACGTCTCTTCGATCGCGCTCACCTGAGAAGCCACATCCTGGTGCTGTTTGTCCGTGATCAGAGCATTGCCGCCGACGGCGACGACGGCGGTTTTGGGGGAGTGTTGGGTCATGGGAAGTCTCCTGGGAGGGGGTAGACTGGTAGATTGGTAGATTGGTTGGTCTCGTCGGCTGGATCGATGTCGTCGAATGGATTGACAGTTACTTCGTAGGTTGGGCCGTCTTCTCGGAGAACACGGTCGCCGTATTCCTGCTGGCCCTGTTTCTGAGTGCGGACGTAGCGAACGTAGCCGCTGAGGGAGCGTATTGCCTGGTGGCAGAGGTCACGTTGGCGTGATAGCTCACCTGGTGTATAGCCGAGCGTGTCGCAGACGATGAATGCGCTTAACGTCTCGGCCAGAGAGCCGCGTGCGATGTAGAAGAAGCGGATGCTGTCGAGATAGTGATAGCGACCGTAGCCCTCAGCGATGTTCTGCACGCCGCTGACCGAGCACTTGCGCATCTGAGAATCAAGGTTGTACTTCTCCTGCGGCGGCAAGCGCCGGATGACGCCATAGGCTTCCTGCATCACCTGCAGCGCCAACTGATAGCACTCCAAATCCTCAAACCCACGCTGCTCAGCCATTGTCAACCTCTCACTCTTAATGCTTTTTGCACCGAGATGCTTCGGCGGACCTCAGCATGACAGCACGGCAATTCGCTGCCCTACAAATCTTACCACGACAGGTAACTACCATTCGCGCACATGACCAATCTACCAATCTACCAACCTACCAACCTACCAACCTACCAACCTACCAATCTACCAATCTACCAACCTACATCGTCAACGCCATCACCGCCTTCTGCACGTGCAGGCGGTTCTCGGCCTCATCGTATACCACGCTCTGCGGGCCGTCGATCACGCCGTCGGTGACCTCGATGTTGCGGTCGGCTGGCAGGCAGTGCATGTAGATCGCGTCGCGCTGGGCCAGGCTCATACGCCGCTCGTCGGTGATCCAGTCGGTGTACTTCTTGCCGATCTCCACGCTCTCGGCCTGGTCTTCAGTGGTCCCCCAGCAGCCCCAGCTCTTGGGGTAGAGCACGTCCGCGCCCTTGAAGCCGGCGTCCATATCATGCATGATCTCAAAGCTGCCGCCGGCGTAGCGGGCATTGTCGGCCGCCTGCTGCACGATGTCCGGCATCAGCTTGAACTCCGGCGGATGCACCAGCCGCACGTTCATGCCATAGCGGGTCATCAGCAGGATCAGGCTCTGTGGCACGCTGAGCGGCTTCTGATAGCTCTTGGCATAGGCGTAGCTGACCGCGATAGTCTTGCCACGCGGATCGCCCTTCTTTTCGATGATGGTCATCAGGTCAGCCAGGATCTGGAAGGGGTGATACACGTCGCACTGCATGTTCAGCACCGGCACGCGGCTGGCGGCCGCCACCTCGCGGATATACTTGTTGCCCACGCCCCAGTCGCACTGGCGGATGGCGATGCCGTCGTAGTAGCGGCCATAGATCTCGCCGATCTCCTTGGCCGTGTCGCCGTGGCTGATCTGGGTGGTGTCGGAGTCGATGAACGCCCCGTGGCCGCCCAGTTGGGCGATGCCAGCCTCGAAGCTGGAGCGGGTGCGGGTGCTGCTGAAGAAGAAGAGCATCGCCAGCACCTTGTCGCGCAGCGAGGCGTGCGAAATGCCCATGGCCCGTTGGCGCTTGAGCTGCAGCGCGACATCGATTACGGTGTCGATTTCGTCTTTGGTCCATTCCTGGGTCGTGATCATATCACGCCCGCGCAGATGTGTTTGCATGTTTACCTCGGAGTAGGGAGTGGGGAATAGGGAGTAGGGAGTGGGGAAGGAAGCGTTCGCGACGGCTTCACTCCTGGGATGCTCCTGGCGCCTTGGTCGTGGTTACTCTGAGCTTGTTGTGTAACGACGTCAATTGTCGTCCGATCATGTTCAGTGATCCGCTCAGTTCTGTGAATTCAGCTTCAGGCAGAAAGCCGATCCGCTGCGCGAGTTCCAATTGCGTATCGAGCTCGGCTGCGGAGCCCGCGTGCAATGGCTATGAACCGGGCGTAGTCCGATCGGGAACGTCGATGGCCTTCGGCAATGTTCGATGGGATCGAGACCGATGCTCTGCGAATCTGAGCTGTCAGCCCGTAGACTTCACTGTTTGGAAAGCGCGCTGATACCTGATATGTCCTGACACAAAGGTCCATAGCGAGTTGCCAAACGCGCAAGTCCCGATAGCTGTCGATTGTGGTCATGTGTACTGGTGTCTCCTTGCTTGCAATGCCCAATTCCTACGCCCTATTCCCCAGTCCCCAGCAGCGCCGGCAACAGCGCGTAGAATTTGGTGGCCTCAACCACGTCGGCCAGCGGCACGTGCTCGTTGACTGCGTGGGCGTAGATCTCGTCGCCGGGGCCAAAGCCAATGCTGGGGATGCCGGCCTTGCCGCGCCAGTAGTTGCCGTTGGTGGAGAAGTCCCACTTGCCGGCCAGCGCGCGGCGGCCCCACAGCGCCTCGATCGCGGCCAGGCCAGCCTGCACGAAGGGATCGTCCGGTTCCAGCGCCCAAGCCGGGAAGTACTTCTCGTAGCGGTAGACCGCGCCGGTGTGGCTGGGCTCCTCCCAGACCAACTGCTCAATGCGGAAGTCGGCGCGCTGGTGGGGCGGGATCAGCGCCTCGATCTCCGCGAGCACGCTCGCCACCGTATCGCCGAAGGTGACGCGCCGGTCGATGAAGATACGGCACTCGTCGGGCACCGCGTTGTCGCTGGGGCTGACGCTGCTGATGCGCGTCACGGTGATGCGCCCCTGGCCCAGGAACTCATGGCTGCGCAGCGTCGCGTCCAGCTTGTCGATGGCATCGATTACCGGCAGCATCTTGTAGATGGCATTGTCGCCCATGAAGTTGCTGGCCGCGTGCGCGCTCTTGCCCCGGCAGACCACCTCCAGCTCCAGGCGGCCCTTGTGCCCGCGGTAGACCTGCATCTTGGTCGGCTCGCCGATGACCACGAAGTCAGGATGCACGCCCTCCCAGTCGACGAACGCAGCGCAGCCCACGCCGTCGCACCACTCCTCGATGTTGCCCAGGTAGTAGAGGGTGTAGCCCTCCAGCAGCCCCAGGTCGCGGGCCATAGCCATGCCGTAGATCATGCCTGGCGTGCTGCCCTTCTCATCCAACGCGCCGCGGGCGTAGAACAGGCCGTCCTCGATCTTGCCCTGGAACGGGTCCCACGGCCACTGCGCCGGATCGCCGATGCCCACCGTGTCGATGTGGCTGTCGTAGAGCAGGATGGTCGGTCCGCTGCCGATGCGACCCACGATGCTGCCGTAGCGGTCCGTGTAGACCTCGTCGAAGCCCAGCTTGCGCATCTCCTGGCCGATGCGCTGGCCCACCGCCTCGATGTCGCTGTCCATGCTGGGAATGGCGACGATCTCGCGCAGAAAGGCCACGATATCGTCGTGGGCGGCTGCTACCTTTTGGTTGAGCAGTTCGATAGTTTCTTGCATGATTTCACCTCGTCAACTGAACAGATCCTCACGACCAGCTCTGTACCAGACGCAGGCCGAGAAGTTTCTCGTTGTAGCTGCTGCTGCCGCACAGCAGCGGCTCGTTCTGCCGGTCATAGAAGACCTGGCGCAAACGCAACAGTGGGTTGTGATCCTCCAGGCGCAGCAGCGCCTGAGTCGGGCTGTCCGGCAAAATGGCGTCGATGTCGAAGATACCGTAGGCGATCTGGGTGTGACAGTAGCGCACAATGAACTCGTTGATGGGAAGTTGGCCGTCGCACAGCTCCGCGGGCTGCTGCAGCAGCGCCAGGGGAAGCGCGTTCTCGGCCAGGATGGCGGGCGTGTCGTCGGCCAAGAGCACCCGCCGCAAAAAGAAAACTGACTCATCTTCCTCCAGCGCCAAAGCCTCCATCTCGCGCTCAGTGGCCGCGCGCACAGTCTGCGCCAACACCCGGATGGAAGGTGCGCGACCGCTGCGTTCGATCAGCCCCAGCAGATCCCAAAGACCACTCAAAGTAGTAGGAATGTGTTGCAGACGGGCGTTGACGTAGGTGCCGTCGCCTTGTTTGCGCAACACCAGCCCTTCAGCCGCCAATCGGCTCAGCGCGCTGCGCAGCGTGGCTCGGCTGACGCCCAGCTCGACCGCCAGCTCGCTTTCTGAGGGCAGCCGACTGCCAGGCGCATAGGTCTGCGTCCTGATGCGCTCGGCCAGGATGGTGGTGACTTGGCTGGCTATGGAACTACGCCGTTCCACCAACATAGAAGCTATCCTTCGCAGTGTGAACTTGGATACTGCCGGGCGACGCGCTCACGCCCAGGGGATGGCAGACGGCAACCGTCGAAAAGAGGAAAGCGACAAAGCAGACGATAATCGTCTGACCTTTGTATAGAATAGCACGATTGTTCACAGGTGTCAAGAGGTTTTCCTTAAAACATGATATAGATCATTTGCCAATGCGACGATTTCGGCGATAATGATGCCAATGGTCGTGCAATGGCGCACGGGCTGCCCGACAAGCAACCACTGGCCCTGCGCGCCGGTGGTTTTCTATACACCCAGGGTGTCTTCCGAGCAAACGCGGCAGCACCATCCATCAACCTTCAAAGGAGACGGTCTTCATGGCGACAAAGACGATTGAGCCCGGAGCGAAAGTGTTCGCTACATCTGCCCCTGCCAGCGAAGCGGACTCGGAAACCAACCCCTTCCTGATCGCACAACATCAACTCGCCGAGGCGGTAGAGATTCTGGAGTTGGACGACGCCACCCACGAGATGCTGCGTTGGCCGATGCGCGAGCTGCAGTTCACCATACCGGTCAAGATGGACGACGGCAGCACCAAGGTCTTTCACGGCTATCGTGTGCAATACAACGATGCACGCGGCCCAGCCAAAGGCGGCCTGCGCTTCCATCCCCTGGAGACCATGGACACGGTGCGCGCCCTGTCGGCCTGGATGACCTGGAAGACCGCCGTGGTGGATATTCCCTTGGGCGGCGGCAAGGGCGGCGTCACCTGCACGCCCAAAGAGCTGTCGCAAGGCGAGAAGGAACGTCTCAGCCGCGGCTACATGCGCCGCGTGGCTCATTTCGTCGGTCCCGATATCGATGTGCCCGCGCCCGATGTCTACACCGACCCCCAGGTGATGGCCTGGATGCTGGACGAATATGAAACGATCCATGGCCGCCACGTGCCGGGCGTCATCACCGGCAAGCCGCTGATGCTGGGCGGCTCAGCCGGCCGCGGCGAGGCCACCGGCATCGGCGTGGTCGTGACCATCCGCGAGGCGCTCAAGGCGCTGGAGATCGACTCCACCCAGACCACGGCTTCCCTCCAAGGCTTCGGCAACGTGGGTCAGGCTGCGGCCTATCATTACGTCAACAAGCTCGGCGGCAAGCTGATCTGTGTCTCCTCGTGGGATCATGAGGACAAGGCGGCCCATACCTTCTTCAAGGAGGACGGCGTCGATCCTGTCTTCTTGCGCAGCATCACTGATTCCTTTGGCACCATCAACAAGGTCAAGGCGCAGCAGGCCGGCTATGATGTACGCGACGGCAACGCCTGGCGTTCAGCCGAAGTGGACGTGCTGATCCCTGCCGCGCTGGAGAACACAATCACCGGCCACACGGTGAACGAGATTTCGCCGCGCGTCAAGATTCTGGCCGAGGCGGCCAACGGACCCACTACGCCCGAGGCCGACACAGCGCTGTTCGAGCGCGGCATGTTCGTCATCCCCGACTTCCTTTGCAACGCCGGCGGCGTGACTGTCAGCTACTTCGAGCAGGCCCAGAACGCCTACAACTATTACTGGAGCGAAGACGAGGTCCATTATCGTTTGGACCAGAAGATGACCAAAGCTTTTCAGAGTGTCTACGACATGGCCCAGCGCATGAAGGTCCACAACCGGCTGGCGGCCTATCTGGTCAGTGTGGAACGGGTGGCGCGCGCCATGAAGCTGCGAGGGTGGGTCTAGTTGATCACTATCACCCTGACCAGCATTGCCCACGGCGGCGAGGCCATCGGCCACCACGCCGGCAAGATCGTCTTCGTGCCCTATGCCATCCCGGGCGAAACCGTAGAAGCCGAGATCGTCGAAGAGAAGCAGCGCTGGGCGCGGGCCCGCCTGGTGCGCGTCCTCAAGCCGTCGCCTGATCGCGTGCTGTCGCCCTGCCCATACTTTGGGCCAGGCCAGTGCGGCGGCTGCCACTGGCAGCACATCGCCTACGAGCGCCAGCTCCAGCTCAAGGCCGAGGTGGTGGCTGACCAACTGCGCCGCCTGGGACGCATCGAGCAGCCGCCGCTGCAGGAGCCCATCGCTCTGGCCAGCGAGGCCGGGCTGCTGGACTTTGGCTACCGCAACCACGCCCAGCTCCTGGCCAACGCCGAAGGCCGCCTGGGCTACGTGCGCGACGGCGTGGGCCAGGGCCAGCCGCGCAGCGACGCACGCGACCAGGGCGTGCGCGCGCCCGGCCAACCAGCCCAGGACGTGATCGCCGTCGACGAGTGCCTGCTGCTGCACCCCTTGCTGGACGAGATGCACGGCGCGCTGCTGGCCGGCATTGCCGAGGCAGAGCCGTTCGCTGCGGACCAGCCAGAAGATGCGCCGCCTGAAACTTCCGATCAGCGGCCAGTGATCATCCGCCGGCTCAACCTGCGCGCCGGCGTCAACACCGGCCAGCGCCTGCTGGCCTTCGAGACGGTCGGCGACCGCGCGCCGGGATTCGTGGTCGAGGACCTCCCTGTGCGCTGCGTGGTGCGCCGGCGCGACGGCGCCATCGAGGGACTGATCGGCGAACCGTGGATCGAGGAAGAGATCGCCGGCCGCATCTTTCGTGTCTCGGCCAACAGCTTTTTCCGCGTCAACACCGTCGGCGCCGAGATCATGGTCGACCTGGCGGCTGAGATGCTGGCGCCGCAGGGCCACCACACGTTGCTGGATGGCTACTGCGGCGTGGGGCTGTTTGGTATTAGTCTGGCGGGGCAAGTCGGCCAGGTGATCGCCATCGAGGAGTCGGAGGCAGCCTGCGAGGACTTCGCCTGGAACGCGCGCGACCTGGACAACGTGATGCTGCACGAGGGGTCGGTGGAGGAGGTGCTGGCGGCGCTGGCTGGCGGGCTCGGTCAGAAGACCGGCCCAAGCGAGAGAAAAGAGACCGGGCCGAGCGGTGGAGTAAGGATCGACCTGGCCATCATCGACCCGCCGCGCAGCGGGGCCGGACCAGAGGTCATCCAGCACCTGGCGCGGCTAGGCATAGCCAGGCTGCTGTACGTCGCCTGTGATCCGGCCACGCTGGCCCGCGACGCCCGGCTGCTGGTCGAGGCCGGCTACCGGCTGGAGCAAGTGCAGCCGGTGGACATGTTCCCCCAGACCTACCATATCGAGAGCCTGGCGCTGTTTACGTCGCATCCCCGCTGACCGGATGGTCGCTAGTGGTGAACGGCGTGTAGTCCGGTTATCAACCGGACACGCGCCGCCCCGTAGGTCCGGTTATCAACCGGACACGCGCCGCCCCGTAGGTCCGGTTATCAACCGGACACGCGCCGCCCCGTAGGTCCGGTTATCAACCGGACACGCGCCGC
>JBAQCH010000414.1:0-20245 GCA_049294015.1 Anaerolineae bacterium | reverse complement strand
GGCGGCAGGCCGTTCCTCGCCAGTGGGCCGGGCTGGCGGTGATGGGCGCGGCCTTGCTGGCGCTGCTTTGGGGTGGAGCGGCCGCGGCCCACAGCTATTTTGTGCGCTGGGCCGCCCTGCCTGACCTGTTCTACGCCTTCGACGCAGGTTTGTGGGAGATCGGCCAGTGGGTCGCCGACCAACCGGCGCAGACGCCGGTCTACCTGACGCCGCGCGACAGCAGCCACGCTACTCTTGCTTTTGCCTGGCGGGCCGGCAGCGGCAGCCGGCCTGCGCCCGACAGCTTCGATGGCCGGCATATCTTTCCCCTGACGGCTGCCGTCACGGCCCAGCCAGAGCAGTACATGGTCATCGAGCACGAGGACTTTCGCACCCGGCTGTTGCTGCCTGAGGTCCTTCCGGGCGCTGTCACCGGCCCCGAAATCGTGGATGGCTGGGGGCAGGTCTACAGCCGCGTGTACACCCGGCCGGCCGGGGTTGAGCCGCAACTGGAGCTGACGATTGCCCAGGACGCGCGGCTGGGCGATGGCATCCGGCTGGGCGGCTATGACCTGCTGCCGGCCGCGCCCGCGCCCGGCGACATCCTCTATGTGCGCCTGCAGTGGCTGGTGGATGCCCGCCCCACCGCCGATTGGACTGTGTTCGTGCATCTGCTGGGCCAGCCCAAAGCCGACGGCAACTCGCTCTGGGCGGGCAAGGACAGCCCACCCGGCAACGCCAGCCTGCCCACCAGCCGCTGGCAGCCCGGCTGGCGCATCATCGACGAATACGAATTGCAATTGCCAGCCGATTTGCCGCCGGGCAGCTATCAGTTGGCGATCGGCATGTATGCGGCTGACGGCGCGCGCTTTCCCGCCAACGGTGAGGCGCTTCGCCTGGGCGCTGTACAGGTCAAGGCGCGGCAGGAGGCGCCGTGAACTCAGCAGGTGAGACGAGAAAGCGCCGCAGCGAGGGCACGGAACGATCTGCCCTGCGATCTGAACTGGCCGGCCACCTGCTGCCAGAGCTCTATCAGGTGGATGCTACCCATTGGTGGACATCAGGCATGAGGCGGATCAGCCACGCGCTGCTGGACGGCGTCGCTCTGCCTGAGGGACCGTTGCTGGAGCTGGGCTGCGGCGCGGGCGTCTTTCTGACGGAGCTGAGCGATCGTTTTCCTGAGCGCTTGGTTCTGGGCAGCGACATCCATCCCTTAGCCTTGGCGCAAGCTGGCCAGCAGGCCAAGTTGGGCCTGCCTGTGGTAGCAGCCGATGTGCATCAGTTGCCCTTCACTGACGGTCTCTGTGCGGCCATCGTCGCGCTGGATGTTTTGGATCAACAGGGTGTGGACTTGCCCAGCGCGCTACGGCAATGCTGGCGGGTTCTGCGCATCGACGGTATACTGTTGCTGCGGGTTAGCGCCTATTCCTGGCTGCAAGGGCCGCACGACGTGGCCTTTGGCACTGGACGGCGCTACACAGCCCGACAGATTGAACGCAGCCTCGCCGGCGCCGGTCTGCACGTGGAGCGCTTGACCTATGCCAACAGCTTGCTTTTTGCCCCTGGCGCCGCGTTGCGATTGCTTCAGAAGCTGGGTCTGATGGCTGATGTGGCCCAGGAGTTGAGCGTTGCGCCGCCGTTGAACGGGCTGCTGAGCCGAATCCTGGCCGCGGAAGCGCGCTGGCTGCGCCAACGCAACCTTCCGGCCGGCCTCAGCGTGGTTGCCCTTGCCCGCAAGCTGGATTCAGCTCATCCGACCCAACCAGGACGCGATTACCGTTGAGGCGCGAAGCACAGACCCCCACCCAGGTTCTCGTCTGCACGGTCCTGCCGACCTACAACGAGCGCGACAACATCGGCCCGCTGATCGATGCTGTGCTGGATAGCGCGGTCACGCCGCACATGGTGCTGGTGGTGGACGACGATTCGCCCGACGGCACCTGGCAGGTGGTCGAGGAACGGATGCAGCAGCGCGCGGCCCAGGTGGTCTTGATTCGGCGTCGGGACGAGAAGGGGCTGACTTCGGCCATCCAGCGCGGCATCGACGAGGCAATTGGCGTCTACGGCGCCGGCGTCGTCACCTGGATGGACTGCGATTTGTCCATGCCGCCGCAGGACATCCCGCGCTTGGTGCGTGCGATCGTCGAAGAAGGCGCTGATATCGCTGTTGGCTCGCGCTGGATCCCCGGCGGCGGCGACCAGGCCCACGGCTTCATGGCCCGCTCGTTGAGCTGGGTGATCAACCGGCTGGCCATGCTGCTGCTGGGCCGCCAGGTGCATGATTACACCAGCGGCTTCGTTGCGGCCAGGGCTGACGTGCTGCGGCGCATTCGCTTGCGCGGCGACTACGGCGAGTACTGCATCGACCTGCTGGGCAGGGCCGTGAGGCTGGGCTACCGCGTGCAGGAAACGCCCTATCTCTGCGTGCCGCGCGCCAGCGGCGCCAGCAAAACCGGCGCCAATCTCTGGGATTATCTGGTCAAAGGCCGCAAGTACGTGACGACTATCTGGCGCGTGCGCTTTGACGCGTGAACATGAGGACTTATGCTACAACCCGTCGAACTTAGCCTCGAAGAAATGGGCGATCTGGCCCAGATCATCCCGGCGTCTGATCCTGTGGTGAAGGTCAGCTACCAGGCGATACCGCGTTTCGACCAGCCCAGCCGGCGGGCGATCATCCCGGTCTGTGAACCGACGCTGCGCGGCAACGAGATGAAATACGTGCAGCAGGCGGTGGAGACCAACTGGATCTCGTCGGCCGGCAGCTTCATCCGCGACTTCGAAGCGCAGTTTGCCGCCTATTGCGGGACCCAGTACGGCATCGCCTGCGCTAACGGCACCGTGGCCATGCATCTGGCCTTGGCGACGTTAGGCTTGGAGCCGGGCGACGAGGTGATTCTGCCGACCTTCACCATGATCGCCACTATCAACGCCGTGACGTACTGCGGCGCGACGCCGGTGCTGGTGGACAGCGAGCCTACCTATTGGCAGATGGACGTCGAGCAGGTGGCCGCCAAGATCACGCCGCGCACCAAGGCGATCCTTCCCGTCCACACCTATGGCCACCCGGTGGACATGGACGCCCTCAACGAGCTGGCCTGCCGCCACGGCGTGCTGGTGATCGAGGACGCCGCTGAGTCGCACGGCGCTGAATACAAGGGCCGGCGCACCGGCGGCCTGGGCGTGGCCGCCGGCTTCAGCTTCTACGGCAACAAGATCATCACCACCGGCGAGGGCGGGATGATCACCACCAACAACAAGGAAATCGCCCAACTGGCCTGGAATCTGCGCGACCACGCCTTCAGCCACGAACGCCACTTCTGGCACAAGTTCGTGGGCTACAACTACCGCATGACCAACCTGCAGGCGGCCTTGGGGCTGGCCCAGGTCGAACAACTGGACGAGTTGGTGGCGGCCCGGCGGCGCAACGCAGCGCACTACACCCGCTTGCTCAGCGCCGTTCCCGGCATCACTACCCCACCTGAGGCGCCGTGGGCCAAGAACGTCTTCTGGATGTACGGCATTCTGGTGGACGAGCAGGCCTACGGCATGAATCGCGACCAACTACGCCGGGTGTTGGCGGAAAACGGCGTGGAAACCCGCACGTTCTTCATTCCCATGCACTGCCAGCCGATCTACTGGCAGACGTTCAAGGGGCAACGCTTCCCAGCGGCCGAGCGTCTCTGTCGCGACGGCTTCTATCTGCCGTCGGCGTCTTCGCTCAGCGCCAACGAAATCGACTACATTGTCGGCGTGATCCGCGAGGCGTGCCCCACCCTGCGCTGATCCATGGACTCAGAAACCGGTTTTCCCTGTGTGTTCATGGCCTTTGTGAAACAAAAACCTGGCTTCTTGCATCCTGTCTGGGCAACCACTTTGGGAGAATGAGCCATCATGGGCTATAATCGCAGAGGAAAATCAACACGTTGAAGGGATACGGATCCGTGCGGGCTTTGATCACCGGCATCTCCGGTTTCGTCGGCAGCTATCTCGCCGAGTACTTGTTGGCCCATACTGATTGGCAGGTGGCTGGCACGGTCTACGGCCGGCTGGACAACATCGCCCACCTGCGCGCGCGGTTGGCCCTCTATCCGGCAGAGTTGTCGCGGCTGGAAGTGGTGCGCTTCATCGTGGAGGAGACGCAGCCCGACTACATCTTTCACCTGGCTGCCCAGCCCATCCCTGCGCTGTCCCGTCATGATCCCTGGTTTACGCTGGAGAACAACATTCGCGCCCAGCTCAACGTGCTGGAGGTGGTGGCGCAGCTCGGTCTGGCCTGCCGGGTGCTGGTGGTCGGCTCCAGCGAGGAGTACGGGGCCATCTCGCCAGGCGACCTGCCGCTGGATGAGGACACGCCGCTGCGTCCCACGTCCCCTTACGCCGTCAGCAAGGTGGCGCAAGACCTGCTGGGCTTGCAGTATTGGCTCAGCCAGCAGGTCGAGGCGGTCCGCGTGCGCCCCTTCAACCACATTGGCCCGCGCCAGCGGCGCGGCTTCGTAGCGCCCGATTTTGCCTCGCAGATCGCTGAGATCGAGGCCGGCCTGCGGCCGCCGCAGATGGCCGTCGGCCGGCTGGACGTGGCGCGCGACTTCAGCGACGTGCGCGATATCGTGCGCGGCTATTACCTGGCGCTCACCAAGGGCCGGCCGGGCGAAGTCTACAACCTGGGCGCTGGCAAGGCGCATACGGTGCGCGAGTTGCTGGACACGCTCGTTGCCGCCTCCAGCGCCGCCATCGAGATCGTGCAGGACCCCGAACGAACGCGGCTGGTGGACGTGCCCTGTGTGGTGGCCGACTGCGCGCGCATGGCTGAACACACCGGCTGGCAGACACAGATTTCGTTCAAGCGCAGCTTGAGCGACGTCCTGGATTATTGGCGCGAGCAGGTGCAGAGCGGCGCCACCGATCCGACGCCGGCTGAGCTGCAGCCGCGCAAGTGAAAAGCTGCAGGTGGCAAATGGCAGGGTGCGCGTTAGCCGCCTGCCACCTGCCACGTGCAACCTGCAACCTGCAACCTGCCGCCTGCCACCTGCCACGTGCAACCTGCAACCTGCAACTTGCCACCTGCAACTATGAACTGAGGAAACCCCCATGCCAAGAGCTTTGATCACCGGCATCACTGGCCAGGACGGTTCGTACCTGGCCGAGTTTTTGTTAGCCCAGGGCTACGATGTCCTGGGGATGGTGCGGCGCTCCAGCACCGTCAACTTCGACCGCATCCGCCATTTCCAGGACCAGGTGACGCTGGTGCAGGGCGACCTGCTGGACCAGGTCTCGCTGATCAACATCCTGGAGGAGCACAAACCGAGCGAGGTTTTCAACCTGGCTGCGCAGAGCTTCGTGCCCACCTCGTGGCAGCAACCGGTGCTGACCGGCGAGTTCACCGCGCTGGGCGTCACCCGCCTTCTCGACGCTATCCGCCTGGTCAACCCCACCATTCGCTTCTACCAGGCCAGCAGCAGCGAGATGTTCGGCAAGGTGCAGGAGGTGCCGCAGAGGGAGAGCACGCCCTTCTATCCTCGCTCGCCCTACGGCGTTGCCAAGGTCTATGGCCACTGGATCACCGTCAACTACCGCGAGAGCTACGATCTGTTTGCCTGCTCCGGCATCCTGTTCAACCACGAAAGCGCCCGTCGTGGCCTCGAGTTCGTCACCCACAAGATCACCAACGCCGTGGCCCGCATCAAGCTGGGGCTGGAACATGAGCTGCGGCTGGGCAACCTGGAGGCGCGACGCGACTGGGGCTATGCGCCTGACTACGTGCGCGCCATGTGGCTGATGTTGCAGCAGGACCAGCCTGACGACTATGTGATTGCCACCGGCGAGACTCATTCGGTGCAGGAATTCTGCCAGGAAGCCTTCGGCTACGTGGGGCTGGATTGGCAGGAGTTCGTCGTGCAGGATCCGCGCTTCATGCGGCCGGCCGAGGTCGATCTCCTGGTAGGCGACGCCAGCAAGGCCAGCGCACAGTTGGGCTGGCAGCCGTCGGTGACTTTCAGCCAGTTGGTGCGCATCATGGTGGACGCCGACCTGGAGGCTATCCAGCGTAACCAGCACGTGCCGCGCTTCACCTACGGATGAGCACATGAGACTTTTCGGAACCGACGGCATCCGCGCCAAGGCCGGCGAATGGCCGCTGACTCCCGAGTTCACCCTGCGGCTGGGCCGGGCCATCGGCCATCTGGCGCGCCAGCGCAGCCAGACGCCGGTGATCGTGGTCGGCCGCGACACACGCCGCTCCGGCGCGCTGCTGGAAAGCGCGCTGCTGGCCGGCATCATGGCCCAAGGCGCCGATGTCGTGCTGTTGGACGAGTTCACCACGCCCGGCGTCAGCTTTCTGGCCACCCACATCAACGCCACCTTTGGCGTCATGATCTCAGCCTCGCATAACCCCTACTGGGACAACGGCGTCAAGGTCTTCACCGGCAATGGCTTCAAGGCCAGCGACGAGTTGGAGCTGCAGATCGAACAGTTGGCGCTGGACGACCAGCATGAATGGCACGAGAACGGCCTGCCCGGCACGGTGCAGCTCAAACGTGACCTGGGCGAGGCCTATGTCAGCCATTTGCTGCACGCCGTAGGCGGGCCGGATGCGCTGCGTGGGCTGCGGGTGGTGCTGGACTGCGCCAACGGCGCCGCCTCCCATCTGGCCCCGGAGGTCTTCCGCCGCCTGGGCGCCGAGGTGGTGGCGCTCAATGTCTGGCCCAACGGTGTCAATATCAACGTCCACTGCGGCACCGAGGGCGACGGCCCGCAGCGGGCTGGCCTGGCCGTAACGGCTGCCATGGCCGATATCGGCTTCGTATTCGACGGCGACGCCGACCGCTGCAAGTTCCTGGACGAAACCGGCGTCGAGCGCGACGGCGACTACATCCTGGCCATCCTGGCGCGCGATCTGTTGGCGCAGGGCAAGCTGGCCGGCAACACGGTCGTCACCACCGAGATGGCCAACCTGGGCTTGGACCTGTCGCTGCGCCAGGTCGGCGTGCGGCTGGAGCGGACCCAGGTGGGCGACAAGTGGGTGTCGCTGGCCATGCGCGCCGGCGACCACGTGCTGGGCGGCGAACAGTCGGGCCACATCATCCTCTTCGAGCACGGCCTGACCACCGGCGACGGGCTGTACACCGCGCTGCGCATGAGCCGCCTGCTGCTTGGCTACCGTAGCCGCGGGCAACACTTCTCCGACCTGGCCAACCGCGTGTTGACCAAAGTCCCGCAGGTCCTGGAAAAGGCCGCCGTGCCCAGCAAGCCGCCGCTGGCGGATCTGCCCGCCGTTCAGGCGCAGATCCGGCGCTCCCACCAGGCCCTCGGCCCTGACACGCTGATCAACGTGCGCTACTCTGGCACCGAGCCGGTGGTGCGGGTGATGATCCAGGGCGCAGATCAGCCGGTCGAGGCGTTGCAAAGAGAGGCGCAGGCCATCCTGCATGAGGTGGTTGCCAGCGTGGCAAGTAACCCGTGACACGTGACACGTAACCCGGAATTTCGGAAGAGACTCCCTCAAATCCGGGTTACGTGTTACGTGTTACTCGTTACGCTGGCGGCGAGCCTCCCATCATCGTCAACGAGGACATAACCATGACAGCTATCATCTTCGGCACCGACGGCTGGCGGGCAGTGGTCGGTGAGGACTATACGTTCGACAACGTGCGGCGCTGCGCGCAGGGCTTTGCCAGCTACCTGGCCGACAGCTTCAAACCGGCTGAGCTGGCGCGCGGCGTGGTGATCGGGCACGACAAGCGCTTCTCCGGCCGCGCCTTTGCCCTGGCCGCGGCTGAAGTGCTGGCTGGCAACGGCATCCCCGTCCATTTCTGCGTCGGACCGACGCCCACGCCGGCCATCTCCTTCCAGGTCGTGCATCTGCACGCGCTGGGCGCGATCAACATCACCGCCAGCCACAACCCGCCGGCCGACAACGGCTTCAAGGTGCGTGACCCGGCGGGCGGCGCCATCGACCCCGACCGGCTGAAGCAGATCGAGCAGATGATTCCGGCCAGTGTGGACGGTGTACGGCGTATCCCGGCCGAGCAGGCCGAGGCCGTGGGGCTGCTGCGCCCCTTCGACCCCAAGCCTGCCTACCTGGCCCGCATCCGCAGCCTGGTGGACGTGCAGCGGATCAAGGACGCGGGGCTGCGCGTGGTCTACGACGCGATGTGGGGCAACGGCGCGGGCTGGCTGGACGAGCTGCTGGCCGGCGGCAAGACCGAGGTCGTCGTGGTCCATGGCGGCGTCAACCCCGACTTCCCCGAGATGGATCGCCCTGAGCCGATCCCGCCCAACGTGGACGCGGGTCTGGCGGTGGTCAAGCAGACCGGCGCGGACGTGGGCGTCATCAACGACGGCGATGCGGATCGTTTGGGTTTGGCCGACGAGAACGGTGTGTTCATCGACCAGTTGCGCGCCTACGGGCTGATGGCGCTCTACCTGCTCAAGGTGCGGGGCGACCGCCGGCCCATTGTCAAGGCGCTTTCCACCACCGGCATGTTGGACATCCTGGGCCAGAAGTATGGCGCCGACGTCTACGAGGTCGGCGTAGGCTTCAAGTACGTGGCCCCCAAGATGCAGGAGGTCGGCGCCATGATCGGCGGCGAGGAGAGCGGCGGCTATGCTTTCGGCGACCATCTGCCCGAGCGCGACGGCATCCTGGCTGCGCTGTACTTCCTGGATTTCATGGTGCAGACCGGCAAGAAGCCTTCGCAGTTGGTCGATCTGCTGTTCGAGGAAGTGGGCAGCGCCTACTTCTACAGCCGCGTCGACACCCGCTTCCCCGGCGAGAAGCGACCGCTGGCCAAGGAGCGGCTGGACGCGGCCAAGCCTACTGAGATTGCCGGCCTGCGCGTCGTGCGCTTCAGCGGCTACGACGGCTACAAGTACTACACCGAAGACGGCGGCTTCCTCCTGATCCGCTTCAGCGGCACCGAGCCTATCGTGCGCGTCTACACCGAGACCACGCGCCAGGACCTTGTGCCGGCGATTCTGGATGCGGGGCTGGAGATTGCTGGGCTGAAATAGGGTGGTAAATTGGTCGATTGGTAGATTGGTCGTCGTTGCCCTGCGACCAATCTACCAATCGACCAATTTACCAATTTACCATGTTCATCGACACCCACTGCCACCTCAACTTCCACCAGTTCGACGCCGATCGTGACGCGGTGGTGCAGCGCGCGCGCGAGGCAGGGGTGTCGGTGATCATCAACCCCGCCGTGGATCTGGCTACCAGCCGGCAGGCCATTGCGCTGGCTGAGCAGTACCCTGGCGTCTACGCGCAGGTGGGCGTGCATCCCAACGACTGCGCCCAGTTCGACGCTGGCACGCTGGCCGAGCTGGCTGAGCTGGCGAGCCATCCCAAGGTGGTGGCCATCGGCGAGATCGGCCTGGACTACTACTGGGAGCGCGTGCCGCATCGGCAGCAATGGGCGGCGTTCGAGGCGCAGCTTGAGCTGGCCAGCCGGCTGGACCTGCCGGTGGTGCTGCACTGCCGCGACGCGCACGCCGATTTGCGTGATGCATTGCGCAAATGGGTGCCTGGCGCACAGATACAACGGTCAGAGGATGCTATCCTTGGCGTGCATCATGCCTATTCCGGCGACCTGGCGATGGCCCAGGAAGCCTTTGGCTGGAACATGGCGCTTTCCTTCGGCGGGCCGTTGACTTTTCGCAACGCGAAGGACTTGCACGCCCTGCTGGGCCAACTGCCCTTGGAACGCCTCATGCTGGAGACCGATGCGCCCTATCTGACGCCGCATCCGCACCGCGGAAAGCGCAACGAGCCAGCCTACCTGGCGTTGATTGCCCAGGGTCTGGCCGAAATCAAAAAAACAGACGTGGCGCAGGTAGCCGAGGCCACCAGCGCACTGGCCAAAGCCGTATTTGCCAAGCTAGCCTTAGACGGACATAATTGAGATGACTGTAGCAACAAGAACGATTGAGCCAGGCGATGCACTGTCTGCGAGGAGTATGAAGACCTTGAGCAGCCATGTAGAAGCGCTCGAATTGATTGGCGACGATCTGAAGCAGGTCGATGCCAAGATGCAGGCGACCGGCGAGGTCTTCATGCCGCTGGCCAGCGCCATCAACCTGCTGCTGGGCAGCGGCGGCAAGCGCCTCCGTCCTGCCTTGGCGCTGCTGACCAGCAAGCTGTACGCTGCCGCCGACAACGACAAGGTTGTCTCGCTGGCCGCTGCCGTCGAGATGCTGCACTCGGCCACCCTGGTGCACGACGATGTGATCGATGGCTCGCTGCTGCGGCGCGGCCAGGCCACGCTCAACGCCTCGTGGAGCCAGGGCGCCACCATCCTGGCCGGCGATTTCGTCTTTGCCCGGGCCGCCTACTTTGCGGCCGAGACCGACAGTATTCGCGTGATGAAAATCTTCTCCCAGACGCTGATGACCATCGTCGAAGGGGAGCTGCGCCAGCTCTATGCGCTGCGCAACTGGTCCCAGCCCAAGGACGCCTACTACCAGCGCATCTACGGCAAGACGGCCGCGCTCTTCGCCGCGGCCACCGAATCGGCCGCGGTGCTGGGCGACGCGCCTGAGGAGGAGGTTGAGCGGCTGCGCGACTACGGCTACAACGTCGGTATGGCCTTCCAGATCATGGATGACATCCTGGACTTTGTCGGCGATCCCAACAAGGTTGGCAAGCCGGTGGGCGGCGATCTGCGCCAGGGCACGGTGACGCTGCCGGTCTTCTATTACCTCCAGACGCACCCGGAGGCATTGCAGATCATGCAGGCTTCTGGCAATGGCCACGGCAACGGCAACCCGCTGGGCCAGTTGATCGCCGACATCGCCCAGTCGCCGGCCATCGAAGCCACGCGGCAGGAGGCGCTCCAGTTCGTCGAGACGGCCAAAGCCTGCTTGGCGGGGTGGCCGGCCAGCATTCATCGCCAAGCCCTGTTGGACCTGGCCGACTACGTGGTCGTGCGCAGCTTGTGATGAACCCTGCGCCGCCCGATCTGTCGATTGTCATCGTCAATTGGAACGTGCGGGAGCTGTTGCGTCGCTGTCTGGTGTCCATCGCCGGCAGCGACGGCTTGTTTGTGGGTCTCGATACGCCGGGCTACTCGACCCGCGGGTGGCGGGCTGAGGTAATCGTGGTGGATAACGCCTCGGCCGACGGTAGCGTGGCCATGCTGGCGCAGGATTTTCCTTGGGTGCAGGTCATCGCCAACCGGCAGAATCGGGGCTTCACCACGGCTAACAACCAGGGGCTGGCCGTCAGCCGCGGCCGCTACGTGCTCTTTCTCAATCCAGACACCGAACTAGCGCCGGACGCGCTGAGTCTGCTGCTGCGCTTTGCCGAGGAGCATCCCCAGGTGGGCGTCGTCGGCCCGCAGTTGCGCTACGGCGACGGCAGCTTGCAGTCCTCGCGGCGGCGCTTTCCCACCCTGGCCACCTTCTTCCTGGAGAGCACCATCGTGCAGCGCTGGTGGCCGCGTAACCAGGTGCTAAGCCGCTACTACGCGCTGGACCTGGATAACGATGCAACGAGCCAGGTGGACTGGCTGGTCGGCGCGTGCATGCTGCTGCGTCGGGCCGTACTGGAGCAGATCGGCGGTTTCGACGAGGGCTTTTTCATGTACTCGGAGGAGCTCGACCTGTGCCGTCGGGCTGTGGACGCAGGCTGGCAGGTGGTCTATCTGCCCGCCGCAGTGGTGACGCACTACGAGGGCAAGTCCAGCGAGCAGGTAGTGGCCGCGCGCCACATCCGCTTCCACAGCTCACGGGTGCGCTATGTGCGCAAATATCACGGCCGGCTGGCCGCGGCCGCCGTGCGCAGCTTCTTGCTCTTGACCTTCATCTACCAATGGCTGGAAGAGGCAGCCAAGTGGCAGGCCGGTTTCATTGTGCCCAGCCAGCGCTCGCAGCGCACCTTGCGCCGCAGTCGCATGGCCGCCTACAGCCAGGTGCTGCGCTCTGGACTGGGCGAACACCAATAGGCGTCAGGCCCCTGGTTATGCCTTTGACCTGCCGGAACGCTGAGGGCTGCCTCCAGCGCCTGGCGCATGAAGCGGCAGAACTTGACTCCACAGCCGCTTGACGTAGACTCTTGCTCATGCGCGTACTTTTCGTAACTGGCGAATATCCCCCCATGCAAGGCGGCGTCGGCGACTACACCTGGTCGCTGGGCTCGGCGCTGTCCGCGCGCGGCGTCGACGTCCACGTGCTGACCGGCCATGAGGCCGGCCCGTCGCATCTGGCGCCGGCCGGCGTCGCCAACGTTTATGCGGACATCTCCGCCTGGGGCTGGCGGCTGGCGGGCCAGGTGCGCACGGTGCTGCGCGATGTGCAGCCGGATGTGTTGCACATCCAGTATCAGTCCGCAGCCTTTGACCTGCACCCGGCTATTAACCTGCTGCCGCGCGCGCTGCGCAAGGACCCACGGCCACGCGCGCTGGCTGTCACCTACCACGACCTGCGCACCCCATATATCTTTCCCAAGGCGGGTTCCTTGCGCTGGCGGGCCAATCTCGCCCTGGCGCAGCACAGCAATGCCGTCATTGTCACCAACGCCGAGGATGCCATCCGCCTGCGGCAAGTGCAATCCCTGGCCGGCAAGCTGCACCAGGTGCCCATCGGGGCCAACATCCAGCCCGACCCGCCGGCCGGCTTCCAGCGCGCAGCCCAGCGCGCCCGCTGGGGCGTGGGGCCAGACGAGCTGCTGCTGTGCTATTTCGGCTTCCTCAACGAGAGCAAGGGAGGCGAGGAGTTGATGCTGGCGCTGGCCCGGCTGGTCAAGGCCGGCATCCCCGCGCATCTCTTGATGATCGGCGGGCAGGTCGGCGCCAGCGATCCCACCAACCACGCCTATCTGCTGCGCGTGCAGGCGTTGGTGGAGGAGCATGGCCTGGGCGATCGGGTGCGCTGGACCGGTTTTACGGCCGCATCCGAGGTGTCGGCCAACTTCTTCGCGTCGGACATCGCCGTGCTGCCCTATCGCGACGGGGCCAGCTTCCGCCGCGGCAGCCTGATGGCCGCCATCGCCCACAGCCTGCCGGTGATCAGCACCGAACCGCTGGTGACCATCCCTGAGCTGCACGACGGCGAGAACATCCGGCTGGTCCCGGTTCGTTCTCCTGAGGCGCTGGCCGAGGCGGCGACCCAGCTCTGGCAGCAGCCGGCCCAGCTCAGCAGGCTGAGCCAGGGCGCACGCGCGCTGGCCGGCCAGTTTAGCTGGGACGCCATCGCCGACCGTCATCTTGAGATCTATCGTGAGCTCGTTTAGCGAACCAGTCCTCGCTGGCCCATCTGAGTTGACTGGGAGAAAGCGCTGGCGGGAGGGTGCGCGTGCCCACGCGGGCGCGCTGTTGGTGGGCGCAATCTTCCTGGCGCTCACCCTGATCTACAACGCTGCCATTCCGCTGTGGGAGTCGGACAACGAGTGGGCGCATTACCAGTATGCGCGCTATATCGCACTGAACCATCGCCTGCCCAGGCCTGACACCCAGATCGCCGTCCCACCATCCTCTGATCTCTGCCAGATAGTCCCCGCCACAGGCACGACAACGGTCCATCAGTTTCGCCAGCCCCCGCTCTACTACTTGTTGGGCAGTGTGGTTCTGTCCGGTTTCGACGTGCACAGCGATCTGCCTGTCGTTAGCAATCCACACATCCGCACATCGCACAGCCAGGACGACCATAACGTCGCCGTCCACACAGACGCCGAGAACTTCCCGTATCGCGGGCCGGTTCTCGCCGTGCATACCCTGCGTCTGCTCTCCGCGTTGATCGGCCTGGCTGGCCTGGCAGCGGCGTACCTGAGCGGTCTGCTGCTGTTCCCGCGCCGCATCCTGGCTGTCGCCATGATGGCCGTGAACGCGTTCATTCCGCAGTATGTTCTCTCCTCGGCTGTTGTCAGCAATGACATCCTGGTTGGCGCGCTGGGTTCGTGGTGCGCCTACCTGTGTCTCTGGTTTCTCCTGCGCAGGCCAAATCCATGGGTACTGGGCGCGGCCATGCTGGTGACGGGCATGGCGATCATGACCAAGTACTCCGGCCTCGTCCTGCTGCCGATGGTCGGGCTGACGCTGCTGATCACGCTGGTGCAGTCCTGGCGCCATAATCGGAGCCGCTTTGGCAGGCGCTTGGCTGCGACCATCGGCGTCGTGGGTTTGGCCAGCATACCCATCGTGCTCTGGTTGAACCGCAACCAGGCGCTCTACGGCCACGTCTTTGGCGCTTATGCCGATGTGACCACCTCTTTCGTGCAGGGCGTGTTGGCCCCGGCTGACCAGGTCTCGAGCGGCCGGCTGCTGGACCCCTTGCACGCCGCCGGATTCGCCTTCATGACCTTCTGGGGTTTCTTTGGCAGCGAGACTCTGGCCTTGCCGCACGGCCTCGTCGCTGTGCTGGGCGCCGTCTCGCTGGCTGCCCTGGCCGGAGTAGCGCTGACGATTCTCGACAAGCGCCAGCCGGTTTTGCGCATCGCCGCCGCCGCGGCGCTGCTGGTTCTGGTCGGGGCATTCGTGGTCAACTTCGTCAAGTCGGCCGGCACCTCGGAGCCGCCCGGACGTTACTTCCTGCCCATCTACTCGACTGCGTGCTTCACCCTGGTGCTGGGGCTGGATCGCTTGACGCCGGTGCGCTGGCAGCGCGGCGCCCCCCTGTTGCTGCCGGCTGCCCTGCTGGTGCTGACCCTTGCCATACCGCTGCTGCTGATCCAGCCGTTGTATGCGCCTCCGCCGCGCAGCGCATCGACCGCCCTGCTGGCCGGCGAAGAGCCGGTCGATGCCGTGTTCGGAGACTTCGCGGAGATGTTGGGCTACCGCGTCGAACCCAAGCGCATCGGGCTATTCGACACGGTCGACGTGACCTTGGTCTGGCGCAGCTTGCAGGAGACCCCCAACAACTATACCGTGGCGCTGCATCTGCTGGACGGCGCCAACACACCCCACGGCTGGACTGCGCGCTTCCCAGGGCGCGGCAACTATGCGACTTCGCTGTGGCAGCCAGGAGAAGTGCTGCGCGACACCTATACGCTGGCGCTCAATCCCAGCGCGCGCGGCCTCTTGCCCAGCTTGGGTCGCATCAAAGTCACCATGTACTGCTATTCTCCCGAGGGAGACAGCTATTTGGACGCAACCGACCAGGCGGGCAACCTCCTGGGCGACGCCGTCTATCTGGGCCGCATCAAGCTGGCCGATGAAGCGCCGGCGCAGCCGCCGGTTGGCGCGCCAGCGCTGTACACCTTTGGCGAAGAGATCGCGCTGGAAGAGGCCAGCTTCGCGCCGCAGGTCTTTCCTTTCGCGCCTGAGCTGGCCATCGACCTGCGCTGGCGCGCGCTGGCTCAGCCGGCGCGCGACTACACCGTCTTCGCCCATCTGGTCGACGCGGCCGGCGCGACGGTGGCCGCCTACGATCTGCCCTTGACCGGCGGCGCTTATCCCAGCGGCCTGTGGGAGGCCGGCGAGCGCGTGGCCCACAGC
The DNA here is from genome assembly GCA_049294015.1 of Anaerolineae bacterium. Lineage (GTDB taxonomy): Bacteria > Chloroflexota > Anaerolineae > JAAEKA01 > JAAEKA01 > JAAEKA01. The sequence continues at coordinate 4,838 of JBAQCH010000414.1, read as the reverse complement.
CAGCGGCTGCCCATGCTTGCCCCCCAGCCCGAAGGCGTGTACACTCTGACCATCGGTCTCTACGATCCTGACTCGGGCGCACGCCTGCCGGTGGCCGATGCCAGCGGGACACGGCAGACCAATGACGCAGCGACGCTAGGCGCCATCGAGTTTCCGGGTTACTTCACGTTTATTCCCAATGTCTGGCGCGGCCAGATGCCCGATGACAGTCCCTAGCGGCGCGTTCTGACCATGGCTCAATCGATGATCTCTCGCATGCAGACCTTGCTCTTCCACCCCAACCGGCGCGTGGCCGCGGCCTCGTTGGCCGTGCTTCTTGTGTGCGCCGCGGGGCTGACGGCCGTGGTGGTCGCCCTCTTGGGCCCGCTGCTGGCTATCGCCGCCGGCCTGGGGCTGGTGGCCGCCTACCTGGCGCTGCGCAGCCCGCGCTGGGGGCTGACCTTTGTCATCCTGGTGGCTGCGCTGCTGCCCTTCGCTACCTTCCCCTTCCGGCTGGGCTTCAAGCCGACCTTTCTGGACGCCGCGCTGGCAGCTTTCGTTTTCGTCTGGGCCGTGGGGCTGTTGACCGGCCGCGAGCGGCGCTTTGTCGGCTCGCCCATGGGGCTGGCTGTGGCCGCCTTTCTGATCCTGGCCATCTTTGCCTTTGCCCTGGGCGCAGCCAACGCCCGCCCCAGCGTCACCACGATCCGCCGCTTTGCCGAGATCGCACTGGGCATCCTGCTTTTCTTCGTGGTGATCAACGTCATTCGCCAGCAGGAGGACCTGGAGTGGGCCGGGCGGGTGCTGATGCTGGCCGGCGCGGGCGCGGCTATGATCGGGATTGCGTTCTACGTCATCCCCGAAGCGTGGACGGTGCGCATCTTCAACGCGCTGGGGCGTCTGGACTATCCGGGCGGCTACGGAGCGCTGCGCTACGTCGAGGACGACCCGGCCAACGCCATGCGCGCCATCGGCACCGCTATCGACCCCAACACCTTTGGCGGCATGTTGATTCTCTTCTCGGCCCTCTTGGCGCCGCAGCTCTTTGCCCCGCGGCCCCTCTTCCGCCGCTGGCTGATTGCCGCCATGTTCGGCGTCACCGTGCTCTGTCTCTACCTGACCTACTCGCGCAGCGCGATGCTGGGGCTGGCCTCGGCCATCGTTTTCATCGCCCTGCTGCGCTATCGCAAGCTGCTGTGGCTGGGCGTGTTCGGGGTGATCCTGCTTCTGCTCTTGCCGCAGACCCAGGAGTACGTCGCCCGCTTTGTGGCCGGCATCCAGGGCCAGGATCTGGCCACACAGATGCGCTTCGGCGAATACCGCGACGCGCTGCGGCTGATCAGCCGCTACCCCGTTTTTGGCGTCGGCTTCAGCGGCGTGCCCGACATCGACCTCTACCTGGGCGTCAGCAGCGTCTACCTGCTGATGGCCGAGAACATGGGCGTGGTCGGGCTGCTGGCCTTCCTGCTGGCCATGGTCGTCTTCTTCGTCATGGTGTTGCGCACGGCGCGCGCCGGCCTGGTTGACGACCGCCGCGAGGCCCTGCTGCTGGGGTTGAGCGGCGCAGTGGCCGGCGTGCTGGTCAGCGGCGTGCTGGACCACTACCTCTTCAACCTGGCCTACCCGCACATGGTCAGCCTGTTCTGGACCTACGTCGGGCTGGCGGTGGCGACCATTCTGCTGGAGCGAACGCAGTAGCGGAGAGTGGGCACGGAACCTCCAACGCCGCTGGGAGGAGAATCGAGCGCCATCGGTGCAAGCGCCGGGAGACTATCTATCGCTGTCCAAGCCGCGCGGCGACGGGGCTGTACTCGTGCTACTGATGGCCCACGATGCGATGCGGCGCATACGGCTCTTCCAGATAGGCGACTTCTTCTTGCGTCAGTTTTACTGAGAGAGATCCGATGGCTTCTTCCAGATGGCCGATCTTGGTGGCGCCGACGATGGGGGCCGTCACCGGCGCCTTCTGCAACAACCAGGCCAGCGCGATCTGCGTGCGGGCCACGCCGTGCTGCTGGGCGAGATGCGCCACCCGCTCCACGACCTGCCGATCCATGTCGGCCGAAGCGTCGTACTTCATTCTCTGGATTTGGTCGGTCTCGGAACGCAGCGTGCTTTCCGACGACAAGTCGCGCGTCAGCCTGCCGGACGCCAGCGGGCTGTAGGGAATCACCCCGATCTGCTCCGCACGGCAGAGCGGCAGCATCTCCCGTTCCTCCTCGCGGTAGATCAGGTTCAGGTGATCCTGCATCGAGACGAAGCGCGACCACCCGTGTCTGTCCGACACATGCAGCGCCTTCTGAAACTGCCAGGCCCACATGGCCGACGCGCCGATATAGCGCGCCTTGCCCGCCCGCACCACGTCGTTCAGCGCTTCCATTGTCTCTGCGATCGGGGTTTCGTAGTCCCAACGGTGGATCTGATAGAGGTCCACATAATCGGTTCCCAGCCGCCTCAGGCTGTTGTCGATCTCGCTCAGGATCGCCTTGCGCGACAGGCCGGAACCATTCGGTCCGTCGTGCATTTTGCCATGCACCTTGGTGGCGATAACGACCTCGTCGCGTTGGGCGAAGTCGCGCAACGCGCGCCCGAGGATCTCCTCGCTCGTTCCAATCGAATAGACGTTGGCCGTGTCGAAGAAGTTGATCCCCAACTCAAGGGCTCGCTTGATGATCGGCCGGCTGTCCTCCTCGTTGAGCACCCATTTGTGGACCCAACGCTGCGCATCCCCAAAGCCCATGCAGCCGAGGCAGATGCGTGAGACCTTCAACCCTGTTGAACCTAGTCGTGCGTATTCCATGGGTTTCTCCTGTTTGATGTTGTGTACGTCGCCATTGTCAGAATTCCAGGCCGAGCAGGCTGGCGATCACGCCGATCTCGCCCACATGCTGATAGGGATGGGTCAGGCAGAAGTTCATCAGATAGCGGCCCTTGTTCCAGCCTGTATAGTTTTGGATCAGGTCATCGGCTTGCGAGTGGGCCAGGCCTTCGTCGATGACGACGGCTCGAATGCGCTCCGTAGGCACGATGGCGGCCAGCTCGTCGAGGGTGAGTTGCTGGACCACAGCGTGCGTCCGCTCTTGAACCGCCCGCGAATAGTCGCGCAAGGCCGGCAAGTGGATGCGCTGGCTCAGGTCGTCTACCTCAGCAAACGTCATGCCGGTGCCCTGATGCCGCCAGGGCACATTCATCCGCCGCATCCACTGATCCTCGTCCAAGGCCTGTGGGTGGTCGACGACAAAGCGGTTCAGGCCAGCGTCTTCCACCCGGGCCAGGTGCCACAAGTTCCACGCGATGGAATTGACGCGCGCATGGGGCCGCTGGCGCATCAGGTCTTCTGACACCATTTCCCATATGCCGTCCAAGTAGAACGCGCACAGCACATCATAGCGTTGCAGGAACAGTTGCGTCCAATCCATCCTTAGCTCACTCCTTGGGCTATCATCTGATCTCGCTCATCAGCGCCAGGAGATTCTTTATTAAGGCGTGCAGCTCCGGGTCAGCCTTGGACTTCTCCCAGGCGTTAAACACGGCCACGCCATTGCCTCCCTGGGTGAAACCTGGCGCGAAATAAAAGATGATGACATTCAGACTTTCGAGCACGGCAAAGGCTATGAGGGCGATGGAAAGAATATCCACTGAGCGCGGTTCTCCTTAGGCGTGGGGAGCGGTCAATCGCTCCAGTTCTTGCAGATAAGCCAGCGCGTGCTCGGTCGTCTCGCCGCACATTTCCTGGCTAGGCCGCAGCCGCACGCAGACCTCCGGCCGCTCCGGCTGGCCGAAAAGCAGGCAGCGGTTGTCGGCCGTCAACTGCACACAGCGCACGCCGGCCGGCTTGCCGTCGGGCATGCCAGGGATGGGCGACGAGATCGACAGCGCGATGCAGCACGCGCCGCAGCCCACCCGGCAGTCCATAGGAGCGGATTCTCTCACCGCAAGGATAGGAAGCGCGGCCAAGGATCTGTGGCTCTGATCAGTGTCATCTGTGTAAGCCGTGAGCAGATCAAGCTGCACATGGTCAAAGTCGCTCATGGATGTTGCAGCGGCGCAAAGAACACGCTGTTGAAGCCCGATCGGCCATCCCAGCGCTTGTCGGGGTTGGCCGGATCGTCCAGCCAGCGCCAGCCGTCGACCAGGAACTTGTAGCTGTATTCACCGGGCGGCAACCGGGGAATGTCGCCGCGCCAGACGCCCGGCTCGGCCTGCCTCAGGGCCAGGCCAGGGCCATCCCAGCCGTGCCAACTGCCGCTGACCCGCACCCCTTGCGCGTGATGCTCGTGCAGCACGAACTCGATGCGCTGCCGCGTGATGTAGGGCAGGCTGGTGCAGGCGGCCAGGCTCTCGTGCTGCTCCCGCAGCGCCATCGAAACGGCCAGCCCGGCCTCCAGCGCGCCCGCGCCCTGCTGCTCCTGGGGCACGCCGGGCAGGGCGTGCGCCGTGCGCAGCAAGATCTCGCGCACCAACGCAGGCGTCAGCCGCGGGTTGGCCTCCACCATGCAGGCCACCGCGCTGGCCACCAGCGGCGCGGCGAAGCTGGTGCCGTCCACGTGCTGGTAGTAGGGGGTGATCAGCTTCTCGGCCGCGATGCGGGCCGCCACCTCGGGCAGGCCCAGATGACGCCGGTTGAAGAGCGACAGCGCCTCTTGTTCCACCGACGAGCCCGGCAGCACCGGGGCCACCACCCAGATGCTGGGCGCGACCAGCTCCGGCTTAGGCACGCCGCCCCCGCCCGCGCCGTAATTGCTGTGCCACAGGCTGATCTCCTCGTCGGAGAAGGTGTTGAAGTCGTCGATGCCGCCGATGGTCAGCGCGGCCGGCGCCGTGGCAGGCGGGTTGAGCGCGCGCACGCCGTCGTTGCC
>JBAQCH010000413.1:0-4871 GCA_049294015.1 Anaerolineae bacterium | reverse complement strand
ATCAACCAGACCGCCAGGCCAAAGATCGGAAAAACAAAGATCATACGGCGGTCCACGTTGTCCCACTGGGGCAGGGCGAAGGGCAGCGAGGCGAAACGGCTCATAGCGACGCCTAGCAGCAACAGCGCGCCAAAAAAGCCGGCCAGCAGCAGGATCAACAAGAACCGGTCCTGCCACAGGGGAAAGCGCATCCAACCCGGCCAGTGGCGCTGATGGGCCGCCAGATGGGTGGGGCCAAGCTGATTCTGCTGTTGCAGTGTAGCCAAAAAACCATCTGCGTCAGCCGGCGAGATGCCGTAGGAGCGGGCAGCGGTGCGCACCAGTAACTGGTCGGGCAGCGGCCGCGAAGCCACGCTGTAGACCTTGCCGTCTTGCAGGCGGCGGCGAGCGCCCAAATCGGGGCCGTAGAGCACAAAACGCGCCAGAGCCGGCCAGCGCCGGGCCAGGGCCAACGCCGGTTGGTCCACCTGACCGTTAGGGCCCGGGGCCAACGGCGTGTCTGGCAGGAGCGCTGCCACCGCCGCGCCGCGCTGCACCTGCTGCACATCGCCGATGGGGATCACCTGGCGAATCGGTCCCCAGGACAAGGTGAGCGCGTTGCGGTCGATCCAGTAGGCCAGACTGAGGCAGAGCCACGCCCGCCACAGCACGTAGCCCAGGGGCAGCCACAGCGCCAGCACCAGCAACAGCAGCAGGAAGGTCGCTCCACTCACCGGCCGCGCGACCATCAAGATCGCTGCGATCAGATCAAGAGCGATCAACAACAGCGCGGCCAGCAGCGCGCGGCGGCCATCGGTAGATGGTGCGGGTTTGAAGATCATGCGGAGGGATAACTCGTAACCCGTAACTCGTAACCCTGAAACGCAGCTCGATAGGGCACAGGCCGTCGCAATTCTGGTTACGTGTCACGTGTTACGCATTATGTAACGCTACCAATGCTGCCCTAGACAAACACCGGCGTATTCCACGCCCGGTATTTGGCCACATGGCCGCGCACGACGTCGAAGTACAGGTCGCGGATGGCGGTGGTGGTCGGCCCCATAACACCTGCACCGATCGGCCGGTGGTCAACTGCGGTGATGGCCGCGACCTGGACGCCGGTGCCGCAGAAGAAGAGCTCGTTGCAGACGTAGAGCTCGGTGCGGTCGATCTCCCGCTCCTCGACGGCGATGCCCAGCTCGGCCGCGGCCAACTGCATGACCGTGCGCCGGGTGATGCCCTCCAGGATGTTCGACGACACCGGCGGTGTGACCAGTTTGCCGTCGCGCACCATGAAGATGTTGGCGGCGCTGCCTTCCGACACGTGGCCGTGCTCGTCCAGCACGATGGCCTCGTCGTAGCCATCCATCAGCGCCTCGGACTTAACCAGGCTGGAGTTGACGTAGGCGCCGGCGATCTTGCCGCGCGCCGGAATAGCGTTGTCGTCGACGCGCCGCCAGGAGGAGATGCGCACCGACGCGCCCTCCTCGTTGGCCACGTAGCGGCCGAAGGGGGTGGCGAAGATCGTGACCTCGTCGGTCATGCCGTGCAGCAGGACGCCGATCTTGTGATCCGCTTTGTAGGCCAGCGGCCGGACATACATGTCGGTGCGCTGGCCTTCGCAGCGCAGCAGTTCCAAGATCACGTCATGCAACTGCTCCGGGCTGTAGGGTACCTGCATGAGCAACAAGCTGGCCGAGCTGAGAAAGCGCTTGATGTGGCTTTCGAGACGGAAGACGTAAAGCTGCTCGTCCTGCTCGTTCCAATAGGCGCGAATGCCGCCGAAACAGGCCGTGCCATAGTGCAGCGCGTGGGTCATGACGCTGACCTTGGCTTGTTCAATGGGCACAATCTGGCCCTGGAAGAAGGCGTACTTGGTTTGCATGGTGGCACCTTGGTGGATTGGTGATTGGTAGAGTGGTAGATTGGTGGAAGGGTGAATGGTCGGGCGCGCCGTCACGTCGCTGTCACTTGCAACCTGCCACCTGCCACTTGCAACCTGCTACCCTGCCACCCACCCCTGCAACTGGTCCATGAAACCATAGGCGGTCATGTCCATGCTGAGGGGGGTGATGGAGATGTAACCGTGGGCGACGGCGCCGATGTCGGTTCCATCCTCCACGACGCCGCTGGGCGGCTCGCCGCCGATCCAGTAGTAAGGCTGGCCCTTGGGGTCGACGCGCTCGATCAATACGTCGCGGTAAACGCGCTGGCCCAGGCGGGTGACCAGCACGCCCTGAACCTGGTCGCTGGGAATGGGCGGCGCGTTGACATTGAAGAGCAAATTGGGCGGCAGGCCGTTGGCCAGGATCAACCGCGCCAGACGAGCCACCACGTCGGTGACTGCCTGGAAGTCGGACCACTCGCGCGCATCCAGCGAGACCGCGATAGCCGGAATACCGCCCACCACGGCCTCCATCGCGCCGGCCACCGTGCCGCTGTAGGTGATGTCGTGGCCCAGATTGCCGCCCTGGTTGATGCCGGAGACCACCAGGTCGGGCAGATCGGGGATCGCGCCCAGCAGCGCCAAGCCGACGCAGTCCGAGGGCGCGCCGTTGGTGGTATAGGCCGGCGAGCCGTCGGCCAGCGTAACCTGGTTGATGCGCAGCGGCTTGTGCATGGTCTTGCTGTGGCCGGCTGCGCTCCAGTTGCGGTCGGGCGCAAAGACCGTCACCTGGCCCAGCGAGTCCAGCGCCTGTTTCAGCGCCAGCAGACCGGGCGAATGCACGCCGTCGTCGTTGGTGATCAGAATGTGTGCAGGCATGGCGTCAGACAAAGTAAACCCCCAGCGCCAGACAGATGGCGGCCCGGGTAGCAGGCGAGCCTGACGCATGGGGTGATCGACAGGGCCGTCGTCGGTCATTGTAACGCAGCGGGGACGATTCGGCAAAACAGGGGGCTTCGTTGCCGGTTTGTAGGGAAGTGTGGTAAACTATGCCATGCCCCTCATCCTCCCCCTCGACTCCCCCGACGCCACCCTGTCCAACGCCGGCGGCAAGGCGATGAACCTGGCCCGCCTGGCCCGCGCCGGCCTGCCTGTGCCGCCTGGCTTCATCATCGCCACCGACGCCTACCAGGCTTTCGTTGCGGCCAATGACCTGGCCCCAATGATCACTAGTCAATTGTCAACGGCCGATGGTCAATTGGGAATCGACGCTGCGTCCACGGCGATCCGCTCCCAATTCGCGGCTGCTCCGGTCCCCACAGACCTGGCCGCCCAGATCCTCGCATCCTATCACGCCCTCCGCCATTCATCGTTCATCGTTCATCGTTCATCGTTTCCCCCCGTCGCCGTCCGCTCATCCGCCACAGCAGAAGATCTCCCCGACCTCAGCTTCGCCGGCCAGCAGGACACGCTGCTCAACGTCGTGGGCGACCAGGCGCTTCTGCAGGCCGTCGTCACGTGCTGGAGCAGCCTGTGGACCGCGCGCGCCATCGCCTACCGCCAGCGCAACGGCATTTCCCACGACGGCGTAGCGCTGGCCGTGGTGGTGCAGGCCATGGTCGAGAGCGAGACATCGGGCGTGCTCTTCACCGCCAACCCGCTGACCGGCCGGCGCAGCGAGGCGGTGATCGACGCCACGCCGGGATTGGGCGAGGCGCTGGTCAGCGGCCAGGTGGAGCCGGACCAATACATGGTGGACGCGGCGGCGGGCCGAATCGTCCAGAAGCGGCTGGGCGCCAAGGCGCTGGCCATTCGCGGCGCGGCTGGCGGCGGCGTGACCACTGTCCAGCAGGATGCCGCCGGCCTGCAGGCGCTGCCCGATGCGACGATCCTGGAGCTGGCCCGGCTGGGCAAGCGGATCGAGCAGGAACTCTACGCCGGCCAGCCGCAAGACATCGAATGGGCCTGGGCCGGCGGCCGGTTGTACCTGCTCCAGTCGCGCGCCATCACCTCGCTCTATCCCCTGCCTGCGGGGATGCCGGCCGAGCCGCTTCAGGTGCTGTTCTCGCTCAACCACGTGCAGGGCATGCTGGATCCCTTCACGCCGCTGGGGCAGGACGCGCTCATCCGCGCGCTGGTGGCCCTGGCCACGATCTTTGGGCGTCGCTTCACCCCCCAGACCCAGCGCGAGCTGGCGGCGGCAGGCGAACGGCTGTATCTCAACATCACCCCGGCGCTGCGCCACGCCCAAGCGCGCAGCCTGGTGCGCGGCATCCTGGGCGCGATCGAGCCGGGCGCTGGACAGGCTGTGGCCGGCGTGCTAGATGACCCGCGCCTGGCCGTGGAGAGCAGCGGCTTCAGCCCGCAGACCGCCGCCAGCCTGGCGCGGCTTCTGGCTATCGTGGGCCGGCGTGTAGCTGCGACCATGCGCCAGCCTGCTGCCCGTCGCGCGGCCGCCCTGCACCTGATTGACGACTTCATTGCCGAGATGGAGGAACGCAGCCGGCGAGCCCGCACTCTGGCCGAGCGCCTGGCCTTGTGGCAAGAGATCTACGATGAATTTGCCAGCCGCATCTCGCGGCAGCTTTTCCCGCCCATCGCGGCCGGCATCGGCAGCTTCTATCAACTGCGCCGCCTGGCCGTGCGCGCCACCGGCAGTGACCAGTTGGCGCTGGAGGCAGCGCGCGGCTTGCCTGGCAACGTCACCACGGAGATGGACCTGGTACTGTGGACGGTGGCGCAGGTCATCCAGGCTGACCCGGAGTCGGCGGCGCGCTTCGCGGCCGAAGACGCGTCCAGCCTGGCCATTGCTTACCAGGCCCGTGCGCTGCCCCTGCCCGCGCAGGCTGCGCTGATGGCCTTCATGGACCGCTACGGCATGCGCGGGCTGGCCGAGATCGACCTGGGCCGGCCGCGCTGGCGCGAGCAGCCAGTGCATGTGATCCAGGTGGTGCAGAGCTACGTGCGCATCACCGACCCCGATCAGGCGCCGGATGCAGTGTTCCGC
>JBAQCH010000412.1:0-39994 GCA_049294015.1 Anaerolineae bacterium | reverse complement strand
GGTCGCTCTCGTGCCAGACGCGGAAGGTCACGAGGGCGCCGGCCGGGTTGCGCTGCGGGTCGGCGGGCAGCACCTCGGCCGCCAGGCTGATCTCGGCGTATAGCACGTCCTGGCTGGAATCATCGCCGCCCACCCGTTGCACCGGGACGCTGTTCGTCGGGTTGGTCAGCGGGTTGCTGTCGCCGTCGATGGCCGGAGAGAGCAGCAGCCGGCCCACAGGCGTCACTGGCGTTGCGCTGCCCTCGAGGGACCTGCTGGCTCCAGGGGCGCTGGCTAGACCGGCCAGCGGACTGCGATTGGCAAAGGTGTCATCGCGGGGCGTCTCGGCTGGCCAGATTGATTGGTCGGCTGGCGCGGCAGGCATCGCCTGGGCCATGGCTGGCGCCATCAAGGCGGCAATCAACAGGCAAGAGATGAGTGGGCGCAGGAGCTTATGGTTCATAGGGCGGTGTCCTTGTGCGGTGGAATGGACAGCAAGTGGTCGTGTGCAGGTAAAACGGGCAAGCTGTAGCGCTATCTTATACCCCCATCATTTGGGAATCATTTATTGGGCGCGGGCTGCAGGCAATTTTGCCTGGCTCTTCATTTTGCCAGCAAAAAAGTCTATGCTATACTGCCGCTATCTCATCATAATGGAAGGTCGCACCCTTGGAAAAACGCCTTGCCCGGACCTATCAACTCGAGACTCCGCCGCAGGTCAAAAAGAGCGGTAGCAAGAACAACCAGTTGCCCCGTGATCTGATCCTGGCCCTGATGGTGCAGGGGTACCCGCTAGAGGAGATCCTTGAGTTCTTCCCTATGTTTACGATGGACCAGTTGATGATCCTGCTGGATGAGGATATCATCCACTAACGCCGTTATCGCGGCATTTCAATCACAAGATAGATCGAAAAGCCCTGGCGTCAGCCAGGGCTTTTCGATTGGGTGTGTGTGAAGCTGGTCGATGGCCCGTCACACCTGCCCAGGCCTTCAGCCAGGACCAAACACACTCTTTTCCACTTGCTCCAGGAACTGCAGCGTCACCCGATTGAACGCATCCGGCTGGTCCACCGGCGTGGCGTGGCCGGAGTCGGCGATGATCTCCAGCCGGCTGTGGGGGATACGTTCGGCCAACAGGCGCTTGGACGCCAGTGGCACGGTGCTGTCGGCGTCGCCGGCTACAATCAGCGTGGGGCAGGCGATCTCGCCCAGGCGCGCCCGCACGTCGAAGCGGGCGATGGCCCACAACGTAGCCCGGTAGGCCGCCACATCGTTGTTTCTGAGGCGCTCGATGGTTTCCTGGCGCAAGGACGTCTGCTCTGGCTTGGGGAACAGCCGCAGCGCCACCCCTTCGGCCACCCGGTCCATACCCAACAGGTAGACGCCAGCCACGCGGCGCACGCCCATCACGCGCTGCTGCCAGCTATCGGAGACGAAGCGCGCAGCCGTGTTGACCAGCACCAGGCTGCGCACCATCTCTGGAAAGTCCAGCGCTAACTGCAGCGCCACCGCGCCGCCCAACGAGATGCCCACCACATGGGCTGGCTGCGCATCCAAGCGGCGCAGCAGCAGCGCCACATCGGCCGCAAACTGCTCCAGGTGATACGGGCCGGGCGGCTTGGGCGATCCGCCGTGCCCGCGCAGGTCCAGGGCGATGGTGCGGTAGCGCGCGATGAAGGGGGGCAGTTGCAGCAGCCAATCGTTGCGGCTGCTGCCCAGCCCGTGAAGCAACACCAGCGGCGGGCCGTGCCCCGCTGCGCCGTAAGCCAGATCGACCGCTTTGTGTTGGTGTGATTGGTGGTTGGACATAGGTTCGCTCTTCATCGGGTCAGCCCGTCCGGGCCGCCAGCCATCTGCATCATACCCTCGCCCAACAGCCGCGCCAAATTCAAGGCCGTCAATCTTGGCGCTTGCCAGCCTGCGTGGTACAATTGCCCCGCTATGCAGGATTCGAACACCCCTTCACCGTCGCGTGTCGTCGTCTTTGGGCTGGATGGCGCCACCTGGGAGATTGCCCAGCCATTGATCGAGGCCGGCCGCATGCCCAACTTGGCTCGCCTGGTGGCCCAGGGCACGGCTGGCTCGCTGGCCTCCACCGTGCCGCCCATTTCAGCCGCGGCCTGGACGACGTTTCTAACCGGCCAGAACCCCGGCCGTCATGGCGTCTACCAGTTCCGCAAGATGGACATGCGCCAGTACGGCGGCTACCGCGATGAGTTCGCCACCAGCCAGGACTACGTGGGCCGCAGCTTTCTGGAGTTGGTCAGCCAGCGCGGCCAGCGCGTGGCATCCATCGGCGTGCCCATGACCTATCCGCCCTTCGCGGTCAACGGCTTCCTGGTCAGCGGTTTTCCGCGCCCCTTCGGCCCGCGTGCCCAAGCCTTCCCGCCCGCCAAGGCTGAGGCGCTGGGCCGCTGGGATGAGGTACAGGATAGCTTTAACTTTTCGCTGTCGGCGGCCAAGACGGTGGAGACTTCAGATTACTGGGTGCGCAAGTACACCGATATCGGCCTGCAAGCGCTGGCTGAGGAGCATTTCGACCTCTTCCTGGTAGTCTGGAACAGCACCGACAACATTCCACACCTGTTTTGGAAGTACACGGATCCCACTTTTCCAGCCTACGACGCGGCCGGCGCGCTCGAGTTTGGCCAGGTGATCAACCACCAGTACGAGGTGGCCGACGGCGAGATCGGCCGGCTGCTGGCAGCTCTGCCTGATTTGGATGATACCACGATTCTGGTCATGTCCGACCACGGCATGGGCCCCTATCCCCACCGGCAGGTCAACTTCGGCGCCTGGCTGGCTGGGCAGGGCTACCTGAGGCTGAAGAAGGGGGCAGCCAGCCAGCCCAGCCTGCTGGGCCAGGCCGTCAGCCGGGTGCGGCGTCGCTTGCCCCGCCAGTGGATGGACCGCCTGCGCGGTCGCTTGCCGGCCGGTCTGCGCGCTGACCTGTACGCCCGCCAGATGAACCTGGACCAGATCGATTGGAGCGCGAGCAGCGCCTACCGGCTGAAGGTCTTTCCGTCGGTCGAGGGCATCGTGCTGAACGTGAGCGGACGCCAGGCGCAGGGCATTGTCGAGCCAGGCCCAGCCTACGAAGCGCTGCGTGACCGGTTGCTGGCTGACCTGGCCGGCTTGCGCGACCCAGCGACGGGACAGCCCATCGTGGCGCGCGCCAGCCGGCGTGAGGACCTGTTCGAGGGGCCGTTTGTGGACGACATCCCCGATATCCTGCTGGAGCTCTATCCTTCCTACACCGGCGGCGCGGCGCTGCACGGCAATTTGTTGACGCCGCTGCCATTGGCCGAGCTCAGCGCCTACAGCGGCTCGCACAGCCCCGACGGTCTGTTTGTGCTTAGCGGGCCGGGCGTGCGCCGCGGCCAGCGTCTGGAGGGCGCGCACATCCAGGACCTGGCGCCGACGTTGATGCACATCATGGGCCTGCCCGTGGCCTCGTGGATGGATGGCCGGGTGTTGGCTGGCATGTTCGAGCCAGCCGCGGCCCGCCCGGTCACCTATGCCGAGTATGATCTGCTGGCGCCTGACTCCAGCGGTGTGGGCCTGACCGCCGAAGAGGAAGACGCGATCCGCGCCCAACTGGCCGGCCTGGGCTATCTGCGCGACTGAGCGGTTACGGCGTGTAGCATCCGAACTGGCCCGGTCAGCCCACTACGGCAGACCTCCGGGGTGCTGCGCAAAGACCGGCCAGAGCGAGCAGTGCTCGACCAATCAACCAATCAACCAATCACCAATCACCAATCAACCAATCAACCAATCCATGTTCACTCTCCATTTAGGCAGCCCCCCTCACCACAAGACCCTATCGGTGCATCCTGCCTGGCTGCTGATTCCTGTTGGCCTGGCCCTGGCTGCGCTGATCGGTCTGTTGCAGGGCGCTTTGCAGTCCCCGACCTTGGCGTTGGCGCTGGTCGGCGGTGGGGTGGCGCTGCTGTGGCTGGGGCTGGTGGTGGCGAAGCCTGAAGCCGCGTTGTTGATGTACACGCTGCTGGCTGTCAACCTGAATAGCGTCGACCTGCCGCTGCCGCTGGGCGGCGTGCGGGTCAGCCCGGACATTGTGCTGATCTCATTGCTGATCGTGGGCGTGCTGCTGCGTGCGGTGGCCCTGCGGCGGCCGCTGATTGCCCTTCCCATCTCAGCGCCTTACCTGATCTTTTTGGCTGTTCCTGTCATCACCTTGCTTTGGACGCCGACCGTGATCGAGTCGCTGCGCGGGCTGTTTCGCTTCATCGGCTATTACGCCTTGATGTGGTTGATCGTCGATACCATCCGCAGCAAGGCTCAGGTGCGCCACATGGTCGCCGCTATCATCCTGTCCACCGTGCTGCCGATTGCATCGGGCCTGTATCAGGCATTGACCGGCAGCGGCCAGTTCATTTGGGCCGGCGCTGGCTTCAACCGCATCTACGGCTTCGCGGGCGGTCCCTTCACCCTGGCCTTCTATCTGGTGATGGTCATGCCGTTGGTGTTGATCTTCTTCCTGGCGCAGCGGGATCAGAGCGGGCTCGGTCAGGAGACCGGCCCGAGCGAGATGCGCGGTGGGCTCGGCGGCTTCGCTCAGGCTGGCCCGGACGAAGGCCAGGAGCAAGGCTGGCGCTTTAGTCGTCCGGGGCTAGCCCTGCTGCTAGGGCTGATTGGCGTGGCGTTGTTGCTCACGTTCATCCGCGGCGCGTGGATCGCTCTGGTCGTCTCGCTGCTGGTGTTGGGCATGATGCGCGGCTCACTGCGTTTTCGCCAGTTGGTCTTCACCATCCCCGCTGCGGTCGGCGTGGTCTTGTTGACCTTCACGCCGGCCCTGGAACGGCTCCAGCAGGTAGCCGATCCCACCAGCACCCTGTTCGGCCGGATGGAAGTGTGGAAGCTGGCGCTGGACTGGCTGCTGTCCAGCCCGCTCAACCTGTTGGCCGGCGTGGGCATGAAAGCGTTCGAGTATTACTACATCTTGCTGGCCGGCCCCACGACCGCAGGTCTGTATTGGCGCCGCGAGTCGTTTTTGATCGGCAACCGGCCGCACAACGAGCTGCTGGGCTTCATGCTCGACGTGGGGCTGATCGGCACGGTGGCGCTGCTGGCCGTGTTCTTCATCCTGGTGCGGCAGGCGGTCGGCATCTACCGCCGCTCGCAGGATCATGAGCTGCGCCTGGTGGCGTTGGCGTTCGTGATCGGTTTCGTCGGCCTGGTGGTGGGCGCGATGGGCGACAACGTCTTTTCCCAGCCGTCGGTGGCGGTCTATTTCTGGATCATGGCCGGGCTTGTGATGGCCATCGACCGCCACCTGCTGCGTGACACGTGATGCGGAACGCGAGTTCGAGCGGCTCGCCCATACGTGTGGTGATGATTGGGCCTGTGCCGCGCATCTACGGCGGTATTTCAGCGGTGACCGGCGCCATCCTGGACTCAGACTTGTCCAGCCGCTGCCGTCTGACTTACCTGGCCGAGGGCACCCGGCAAGGACGGCTAGCCAAGCTGCGCAGCGCCATCGTCGCCTTGGCGCGCCTGGTCTGGCTGCTGGCCCGGCGTCAGGTCGATCTGCTGCACCTGCACGTGGGCGGCGGCAGCAGCTTCTACCGCCACTTGGGCTATCTGGCCTTGGGCTGGCTGGCCCGCACGCCGGTGTTGCTGCACTGGCACGTGCCTGGGGCCGGCGAGGCGCAGGATGCCGGCCTGGCTGGCGGACTGCAAAGGCGCCTGGCCCGCTGGGCCGTCCAGCGCGCGGCCCGGGTTCTGGTTCTGTCGCCGGCCTGGAGCGACGCCCTGACCGCCCTGTCCGGCCAGCCCGATGCAGGCCAGCGCATGGTCGTGCTGCCCAATCCGGTGGACTGCGAGCTGATCCGGCCGCCCGACGATCCGGCTCAGCGCCGGCCGGACGAGGTGCTGTTCCTGGGCGACTTTTCTCAGCGCAAAGGCGTGCGTGATCTGCTAGCGGCGGCCCCCGTCGTGCTGCAACGGCGTCCGGCCGCTCGTTTCATCCTGGCGGGCGGCGCGCCGCCCGCCGATGTGGCAGCCCAGGCCCGTCCGCTAGGCGCCGCGGTTCATTTTCCCGGCTTCGTGCGCGGCGCTGAGAAAGTGCGCTGGCTGCAAGAGGCCACGCTGCTGGCGCTGCCCTCCTACGCTGAGGGCTTGCCGGTGGCCGTGTTGGAGGCCATGGCCGCGGGCCTGCCGGTGGTTACCACCCCGGTCGGCGGCGTGCCCGATATCTTCAGCGACGGCGTCAACGGCCTGCTGACGCTACCTGGCGATGTGCCCGCACTGGCCGACGCCCTCAGCCGCCTGCTGGCCGACGCCGCCGCCCGCCAAGCCATCGGCCATCACAACCGCCAGCAGGCCCTGGCGCAGTTCGCCGTGCCGCAGTATGTCCAGCGGCTGATGGATGTGTATTGCCAGGTGGTTGGCAGACAAGTAGACAAGTAGACAAGTAGACAAGTAAGTAGCAGTAGGCACAGGTCCCTCCAGTCACCTTGTCACCCAGTCACCCAGTCACCCAGTCACCTTGTCACCTTGTCACCCTGTCACCTTGTCATCCCATGCCCAACGTCCTCATCTACATCATCGACGCCCTGCGGGCCGATCATCTGAGCTGCTATGGCTACGGGCGCGCGACGTCGCCGGCTATCGACGCGCTGGCGGCTGAGCCGGGCGTGGTGCGTTTTACCCGCGCCTACTCGCCAGCCACGTGGACCAAACCAGTGGCTGCGTCGATCCTGAGCGGCTGCTACCCGCCGGCCCATGGTGTGCGCTCGCGCAGCGACCTGTTCATTCGCGCGGTGCCGCGCCTGCCGGAGATCCTGCAAGCGGCCGGCTTCAGCACGGCCGCAGTCAGCACCATCGGCAACGTCTCGTCGGTGTTGGGCTTTGGCATCGGCTTCGATCACTTTGTGGACCTCTACAAGGACCCCGACCTGGCCAGAGAGCGCGAGGTCAGCAACAGCGGCGCCTGGAAGCTGTACTTCGAGCAGGAGACCACCGTCGTTCTGCCCCTCGCTGAGGACGTCAATCGGCAGGCGATGCAGTGGCTGGCAGAGCGGGCACGGTCGGAGACCGGCCCGAGCACACGGAACCAATCACCCAATCACCCAATCACCCAATCACCCAATCACCCAATCACCCAGTCACCCAGTCACCCAGTCACTCCCTCCTGGTTCCTCTTTCTCTGGGCGCTGGACCCGCACGATCCCTACTATCCGCCGCCGGGGTTTGACCGCTGGCGCGATCCGGGCTACACTGGCCCGATCGACGGCAGCGCCGAAAGCGTGCGCCGGGTGCGCACTCCGGCCGATGTGCAGCGCCTGGTGGACCTGTACGACGGCGAGATTGCCTACGTGGACCAGCAGTTTGGCCGGCTGATCGATCACCTGCGCGCGTCTGGCCAGTACGACGACACGCTGATCGTCCTGGCCGGCGACCACGGCGAGGCTTTCGGCGAGCACGGCGACTTTGTCCACGGCCACCTGGCCTACGAGGAGATCATGCACGTGCCGCTGCTGGTCAAGTTCCCGGCCAGCATGGCGGTGCAGGGCGGCGCAGTGGATGCCCTGGCCCAGCTTACCGACATCGCGCCGACGGTGCTGGATGCGTTGGGGCTGGCCCATCTGGCCGATGGCATGCAGGGCGTCAGCCTGCTACCGGTCGTGCGCTCGCCAATCACCCAATCCTTCCGGGACGGTTCCCAGTCAACCAGTCACCCAATCACCAGTTCGTCGCGCAGCTTCGTCTTCAGCGAGACTCAGGCGTCCCCGGCCAACAACCGGCTGCTGGCTGTGCGCAGCGAACGTTGGAAATACCTGCGGGTCGATCCGCCGGGCGACTACTCAGGCAGCGGTTCGTCGGCCGGGCCGGCCAGCGCCCAGCAGCGCCTGACCGGCTATTGGCAGCAACTGGCCAACCCGGAGATGGTCAAGCGGCTGTTGCGCAACCCCATGTTCTACCTGCGCCGCCAGATGGCCCAGCGCCAGATGTTGTTCGACCTGGCCGCCGACCCACTGGAGCGCAACAACATTGCCAGCGAGCAGCCGGCTGTGCTGGCCGAGCTGGACGCGGCGCTGGAGGTCTGGCTGGCCGAGTGCCGCGCCTACGCCGAGCTGAGCGATCGCCAGGGCGTGGCTGGCCTGGACGAGGCAACGCTGGCGCAGTTGCATGGGTTGGGCTATTTGTGAGCGGCAGGTTGCAAGTGGCAGGTGGCAGGTTGCAAGTGGCAGATGCCCATTACCGATCACCGATTACCGCTCACCGATTATCGATCACGATGGATACCACCAAGCACGCAACCGGCGGCGAAGCGCAGCCGGCAACTGAACTGATCACCGTGGCCTGGGCCGACGCGCATGCGCCGGCCGGCTATGCGGCTGCCAAGCGCGCGCTGGATGTGCTGATCGTGCTCGTGGTGCTGGTGATCGGCCTGCCCGCCTGGCTGCTGATTGCGTTGCTAATCAAGCTCACCTCAGCCGGCCCGGTCTTCTACCGCGGCACGGTGATCGGCCGCGGCGGCGTGGCGTTTCGCTACTACAAGTTCCGCACCATGGTTGCGGGCGGCGACAACACAGCGCATAAGCAATGGCTGGAGCAGTTCGTCAAGCAGGATGCGGCTTTTGCCGAGGATGCCAGCGGCAAGAAAGTCTTCAAGGTAGTCGACGATCCGCGCATCACATCCGTGGGCCGCGCCCTGCGCAAGCTGAGCCTGGACGAGGTGCCGCAGATGCTCAACGTGCTGGCCGGCGACATGAGCCTGGTTGGGCCTCGGCCGCCCGTGCCCTACGAATATGAGCACTACGACGACTGGGCCAAACAGCGCCTCAGCGTCCCGCCGGGCATCACCGGCCTCTATCAGGTGACAGCCCGCAGCCAGGTGGGCTTCAGCGGCATGGTCGCCATCGATCTGGACTACATCCGGCGCCGCTCGCTCTGGCTCGATCTGCAAATCATGCTCAAGACGCCGGTTGTCATGTTGCTGGGCAAAGGCGCTGGCTAATGTCCAATGGTCAATGGTCAATGGTCAATTGCCATCGCGTGACAGCCATTGACAATTGAACATTGACAATTGACCATTGACCATTGACTGTTCATCATTCATCATTCATCATTCATCGTTTCCCCATGCGCATTCTCTACCTCACCCACAACATCACCTGGAAAGGCGGCGGCGCGTTTTTCCATGCCTATCACCAGGCGCGCCATTTGGTGCGGCGCGGCCATCAGGTCACGCTGCTGAGCATCGCGCCGGAAGCACGCACGTCGTTCCATCAGTTCGAGGCGGCCGGCGTGCGCATCGTGGAAACCCCTGACCTGCTGCGCGGGCAGGCGCGCACCGGCTGGGATCCCTGGAACGTCGTGCAGCGCATCCGCTACGTCGGGGATGAGGCCTACGACATCGTCCATGGCCTGGAGTCGCGCCCGGCCGTAGCCTTGCCCGCGCTGTGGCTCAAACAGACCAAGGGTACGCCCACCATTCTGGACTGGGCTGATTGGTACGGACGCGGCGGCACGGCCTCGGAGCGCGGGCGGCTGATCCGCACCTTCATGCAGCCGGTGGAGACCTTCTGCGAAGAAACCTTCTATCCGCTGGCCGACGCCGTGGTTGCCATGGGCGAGCCGCTGCTGGAGCGGGCGGCTGCGCTGGGCATCCCGCGCGCACGCATGATCAACCTGCTCAACGGCTGCGACCCGGAGGGGCTCGTCCCCTACAGCGTCGCCGAGGCCCGCAGCCGTATGCCGTCCGTGCCGGTTGATGCCTACGTCTTGGGCTACGTCGGCGTGATGCGCGCCACCACGGCCAGGCTGCTCTTCTCGTCCTTGCCGCTGATCAAGCAACTGGTGCAGCGGCCCGTCAAAGTGCTGTGCATCGGCAACCACAAGCTGAAGGACTTCTGGTCTTTCGTCCCGGCCGATTGCCGCGACGATGTGATCGAGACCGGCTGGATCGACTACGACGATCTCAACGTCTATTTGTGCGCTTCGGACGTGACGGTGCTGCCGTTCCAGCATATGACGGCCACAGACAACATCTGGCCCTCCAAACTGAACGACTATCTGGCTGCGGGCAGGCCCACCGTGGCAACCAATATGCGCATTCTGCGGCCGCTGTTCAGCGCTTACGACATTGGCCTGTTGACTGAGGACAGCGCGCATGCGTTTGCCCAGGGCGTCGTCACCCTGCTGCTCAGCCCCGAGGTGCGCGCTCGCCAGGCGGTCAACGCACGGGCGCTGGCCGAAGGCGATCTCTCTTGGGAGCATCTGGTCGGCCGGCTGGAGCAGTTCTACGTCCAGCTCATCGACCAGATGGCCCGCTGAAAGGAAACGGATGTATGGCGTTTTGGCCTGATAAAAAAGTATTGGTCACGGGTGGGACCGGGTTCATCGGTTCGCACCTGGTGGAGATGTTGGTGGCGGCCGGCGCGCGTGTGCGCGTGATTGGGCGCTTACGCAAGGGCTCGCTGGATAACCTGGCTGCCGTGCGCCAGGAGATCGAGTTTCTGACCGGCGACATCAGTCAGCTCGACGCGGCCCGCCGCGCTGCCGCCGGCCAGGATCTGGTCATGCATCTGGGCGCCAAGCTGACCGGCATCGGCTACAACGTGGTCCACTCCGGCGACATGTTCTATCAGAACGCCATCGTGAACTTGCAGATGATGGAAGCGGCCCGGCTGGAGAACGTCGAGCGTTTCCTGAGCGTTAGCTCAGCCTGCGTCTACCGGCGCACAGCCCCCGTGCCCACCGTCGAGGACGAGGGCTTTGTCGATGATCCTGAGCCCACGAACTTCGGCTACGGCTGGTCCAAGCGTCTGGCCGAGGTGCAGGCCCGCGCCTACGCCATGGAATACCCCATGCAGATTGCGATCGTGCGGCCCTACAACGCCTACGGCCCGCGCGACGACTTCGATTGGGAGACATCGCACGTCATTCCGGCCACCATCCGCAAAGTCTTCGAGCGTGATCGGGTTGTCGTCTGGGGCGACGGCAGCCAGCTGCGCACCTTCGTCCACGCGCGCGACGTGGCGCGCGGCATGATGCTGGCCATCGAGCGCTACCCCCAGCCCGATCCGATCAACCTCAGCAGCGACGAGCTGGTCAGCGTTAAGGACCTGGTGCTGACCGTGCGGCGCTTGTCGGGCCGGGATGTGCCGGTCGAGTTCGACACCAGCAAGCCGTCGGGCCAGGCCATCCGCGGGGCCGATCTGAGCAAGGCGGAGGCGCTGCTGGGCTATCGGCCGCAGGTGTCGCTGGAAGAGGGACTGGCGGAGACCATCGAGTGGTACCGCCGTCACGTCATGCCGCCGCAGACTAACGACTGATGAAGGATTTGGGTCTTGACTAAAGCGCTTGTCACCGGCGGCGCCGGTTTCATCGGTTCCCACACCGTCGATCTGCTGTTACAACGCGGCTACCGCGTGCGTGTGCTGGATGCGTTAGCGCCCCCCGTGCATGAGGACGGCCGCGTGCCGGCTTATCTCAACGCCGCGGTGGAGTTCATGCACGGCGACGTGCGCGATCGCCAGGCCATGCTGCGCGCCCTGGACGGCGTGGATGTGGTCTTCCATCTGGCAGCCTATCAGGACTACCTGACTGACTTCAGCCGCTTCTTCGATGTCAACGCCACTGGCACTGCGCTGCTGTACGAGCTGATCGTCAACGACCGGCTGCCGGTGCAGAAGGTGGTGGTGGCCAGCAGCCAGTCGGTTTACGGCGAGGGCAAGTATCGCTGCACGCTGGATGGCGTGGTCTATCCCGCGCTGCGGCCCGAGGCGCAGCTCAAGGCGCGTCAGTGGGAGGTGCGCTGTCCGGTGTGCGGCGGCGCTTTGCAGGTCGAAACCACCGATGAGGCGCAGGTGCGGCCCCACAACCAGTACGCCATGTCCAAATACGCCCAGGAGATGATCGCGCTCAACCTGGGCCAGCGCTACGGCATTCCCACCGTGGCCATGCGCTATTCCATCACCCAGGGGCCGCGCCAGAGCTTCCGCAACGCCTACTCCGGCATCTGCCGCATCTTTGTCACCCGCATGCTGGCCGGCCAGCCGCCCATCGCCTACGAGGACGGCGGGCAACTGCGCGACTACGTCTACGTGGGTGACGTGGCGCGCGCCAATGTATTAGTGCTGGAGGATGCGCGCGCCGATTACCAGGTCTTCAACGTGGGCGGCGGCGCGGCGGTGAGCGTCCTGGAGTACGGCGCACTGGTGGCGCAGGTGCTGGGCGCCGATTTGGCTGTGGCGGTGCCGGGCGAGTACCGCTTTGGCGACACGCGCCATATCATCTCGGATATCAGCCGGCTGCGCAGCCTGGGCTGGGAGCCGGCCACACCGCTGCCGCAGATCATCGCCGAATACGCGGCTTGGGCGCGGCAGCAGCCGGGCCTGGGCGATCCTTACGCGCAGGCTGAGCAGGTGATGAAGCAACTGGGCACGGTGCGGGTGGCCGGCGCGGGCCACGACGCCGAATGAATTCGGCGTCTGGCACAGCGAAGCATGCTAAAGCAAGCTCGGACTGGCGTGGGATGGCTTGCTTGTGCCCGGTGCGCCGAATGAATTCGGCGCCTGGCACAGCGAAGCATGCTGAAGCAAGCTCGGACTGGCGTGGGATGGCTTGCTTGTGCCCGGTGCGCCGAATGAATTCGGCGTCTGGCACAGCGAAGCATGCTGAAGCAAGCTCGGCCAAATGCGGGGTAGCTTGCTTCAGCATGCTTCGCGGGTATCAGCCTGCGGTTTCAACCGCAGGCGGCGGTGGTCAAGTTGCAGCCTGATTCAACCGCCGCCCTGCTGCTGGCCCTGTGCAACGGCGACCCGGGCCCTGCGGCCCAGGCTCACATCGCCGGCCTGTTGGCTCAGCCCATCGACTGGCCCCGGCTGAGCGAGCTGGCTGCGTTGCATGGTGTCGTTGGCCTGGTGCGACATACCTTGGGGACGTTGCAGGCGGCGTCAAACGTGCCCGAACTTCACTGGCGTAGCATGGAGCGAGCGGCAGCGCAGATCGCCTTCGACGGCATGGTGCAGCAACGCCAGTTGGCTGGCGTCCTGGCCGCGTTGCAGGAGGCCGGCATCGAGCCCCTGCTGCTCAAGGGCTATGCGTTGGCCGATCTGGTCTACCCCGATCCGCTGACCCGGCCCTCGAACGACCTGGATGTGCTGGTGCGGCCTGACCAGGTCGGGCCGGCCTGCCAGGCGCTCGCGCGCATCGGCTGCGTCCTGCCCGAGCAGGCCATGGTCGATGTGCAACTGGCCAACGCCTACGACCTGCCCGTCGTGCTGCCGCCCTTGGCCGGCCTCGTGACCCTGCTGGAGTTGCACTGGAATCTGGCGCCGCGCGGCCTCTTCAACCTTGAGTTGGACCTGTGGCGCGCCCGCTCTGATGTTTTCGACCTGGCCGGCCAGCCAGCGCGCCGCTTTTCGCCCGAGGACATGCTGCTGCACCTGGCGCTGCACATGCGCAAGCACCGCTACATCGGGCTGCGCTGGCTGTGCGACGTGGCTGAGCTGCTGCGCTGCTTCGCTGGACCAACTGCGCCTCGACCGTTGGACTGGCAGTACGTAGTCGGCGCAGCGCGCGCGGCCGGGTTGACCGTCCTGCTCTATACCTGTCTCACGCTGGCCCAGCGCCTGCTGCGTGCCCCGATCGACCCGAACCTGTTGGCGCGCTTGCAGCCGGCGCCCTGGCGGCGCAACCTGTTGCAGTCGGTGTTGTCCCAGGAGGCGCTGCTGGCGCCACTGGAGCGTGAGGACGCCGGCTGGACCCGGCTGGCGCCTGTGGAGATCCTGTTGATCGACCGGCCCGTCGCCATGGCGCGTGAACTGAGGTATCGCCTGCTGCCCCCGCCGGAAGCCGTTCTGGGCGCTGAGGCGCTGGGCACGGGCCGCGGCCAGCGGCTGGCGTTCCAGGTCCGCCGTCTGTTGGATCGCAGCGCAACAATGGTCGAGTAGGCGCACGCTGGCTCGGTCAGAGACCGGCCAGAGCGGATGTGGCCCGCTGGCTCGGTCGGAGACCGGCCAGAGCAGGTGAGCCACCAATCTACCAATTTACCAATCACCACCCTACCATGCTAATCGCCCGCGCCCCTGTGCGCATCTCCCTGGCCGGCGGCGGCACCGACCTGCCGGCCTACTACAACCAGTTCGGCGGCCTGGTGATCAACACCACCATCGACAAATACTTCTACGTCTTCCTGCGCGCCTTCAGCGACGGCGAGTCGTTGCAGATCACTTCGTCGGACTACAGCACCTTCTATCGCCAGGACGCAGCCATGGCGGTGGAGGATGCGCCGTTGGAGGGCACGCTGCTATTGCCGCGCACCATCCTGCGTCATTTCGGCGTCGAGCAGGGCCTGTCCATGTTCCTGGCCTCGGAAATACCGCCGGGCACTGGCTTAGGCTCCTCCAGCACCGTCACCGTGGCCATCATCAAGGCGTTGAGCACCGCGCTGGGCCAGCAGCTCAGCAAGGCCGAGCTGGCCGAGCTGGCCTGTCAGATCGAGATTGGCGAGATGGCCATGCCCATCGGCAAGCAGGACCAGTATGCAGCAGCATTTGGCGGCCTGAACGAAATCGAGTTCACGACGCAGGGCTGCCGCGTCACCCCGCTGGATGTGTCGTGGGAGATCAGCCAGCGCCTGCAAAGCAACCTGATGCTGTTTTTCACCGGCCACGCGCGCAACTCGGCTGATATCCTCAAGGAGCAGACGCAAGCCAGCAAGAAGTCGACTTCAGGCACCGTCGAGGCGCTGCATCGGGTCAAGGCCATGGTCGCCGACGTGCGGCAGAGCTTCGTCAGCGGCGATTTGACCGCATTCGGGGAGCTGCTGCACGAAAACTGGATGCAGAAAAAACGCTTCGCCCCTGGCGTCACCAACCCGCTGATCGACCAAAGCTACGAGGCGGCGCGGGCGCTGGGCGCGGTGGGCGGCAAGATCACCGGCGCAGGCGGCGGCGGCTTCCTGATGCTTTACTGCGAACGGCCGCACCAGCCGGCTGTGACGGCCGCGCTGCAGAGCCTGGGGCTGTTGCGCATGGACTTCCGCTTCGACAGCACCGGTGCGCGGGTGCTCATGAACGCTGGCCTGCGGCTGCCAGCCGTATCGCCGCTGCGCCCCAACGGATGGCCCGGCGCGCAGCCCGGAGTCGAGGCCAGGCCTGAGCGCCCCGCGGCCATGCCCGCCGCGCTGGCTGTGCCTAGCCTGTAAGCGTAGTAGCATCATTTGTCACGCTGAGGGCCGCCGAAGCGCCCCCTGCCACAACGCCTGGGGTGCTTCGTCCAGCCTCAGTGTGACATAAGTGAAACCAAGGACTGTTGATGAGTAAGTCGAGCAACCGGCGGCTGGTGGGGGCGCTGTTGATCCTGGATAGCGTCGGCGTGGCGCTGGCGCTGCTGGCGGGCTACTGGCTGCGCATCGCCAGCGGCCTGCTGCCGGAGCGCGCCTTCGAGGAGTTCGCCGTTTATCTGCGCGTCAGCGCGCTGATTGTGCCGGTCTTCCTGCTGATTTTCGCCTTCAATAACCTCTACGACACGCGGCTGGCACAGGGCGGCATGGAGGAATACGCCCAAGTCGCCAAGTCCTTCATCTACGGCATCGTGGCGGTGATCTTGCTCAGCTATTGGGTGCGCATTGCCACCCTGAGCCGCGGCTGGTTCTTGCTGGTCTTCGTCTTCGGCCTGCTCTTCGTCGGCGGCGGGCGCTTCCTGGTGCGCCGTGTGCTGGCCTGGATGCACCGCCGCGGCCGGCTGCGCACGCGCATGTTGATCGTCGGCGCCAACGAACAGGGCCAGGCCATCGCGCGCCAATTTCGCGCTGCGGCCGGCGCCGGCATCGATGTGGTTGGCTTCATTGATGATTTCCTGCCGGTGGGCGCGCCTGTGCCGTTGACCGGGGAGCCGGCGGCCACGCTGCGGGTGTTGGGCGGACCGGACCGGCTGCACGACGTCGCCCGGCAGAACGGGGTGGACCAGGTGGTCGTGGTCAGCAACGCTGTGGCGTGGGAGACCTTCCAGGAGATTATGCAGCGCCTGAGCGTCGATCCTGAGCAAGCGCCCTTCGAGATCAAGCTGTCGCCTGGCTTCTACGAGATCCTCACCACTGGCGTGCAGGTGACGCAGCTTGCCTACGTCCCGTTGCTGCTGGTCAACCGCGAGCGCATCACCGGCCCCGACAAGCTGTTGAAGAACGGGCTCGACTACGGCCTGGCGTTGCTCAACCTGCTGGTGGTTGCCCCGTTGATGGCGGCCATTGCGCTAACCCTGCGTCTCACCACAGCCGGTCCGGTGATCGAGCGCCACCGCGTGCTGGCCTGGGGCGGAGGATCGTTCACCACCTGGAAGTTCCACACGGGCCTGGGCGAGACTCCGCGGCCGCGCTTCGCTCATCCGCTGGCCTTGGTCAACGGCGGCCAGGCGACCGGCGACGCCGTGCAGCAGATCTCCCGTGTGCAGCGCTTTCTCTACGACAGCGGGTTGGACAAGCTGCCCCAACTGCTCAACATCCTGCGCGGCGAGATGAGCTGGGTCGGGCCGCGCACCGTCTCCGTGGGCCAGGTGGAGATTCACTCGCCCTGGCTGCCCAACCTGTTGACCGTCAAGCCGGGCATTACCGGGCCGTGGGCGGTGGGCTGGAAGCGCAGCCTGGACGACGAGATGCGGGTGACCATGGTCTACATCCGCAACTGGACCATCTGGCTGGACCTGCAGATCCTGGTGCAGACCGCGCTGCGCGTGTTTCGCCTGGAGCGGGATAAGGCCCGGCTGCCTGAGCGATGAGGTCTTGTCTCACGCAAAGGCGCAAAGGCCGCAAAGAAGAAGCTGGTTTTGTAACAGCCTATGAAACCAATTGCCTTGACCTTCCAGCCAGTTGATGCCAGTGGGCAGCGCCGGCCGGCGGTGTTTCTGGATCGCGACGGCGTCTTGAACCAGAACCGGGCCGACTACGTGCGCACGTGGCAGCAGGTGGAATTTCTGCCGGGCGTGTTCCAAGCCATGCAGCGGCTGGCCGCCAGCCCCTTTGTGATTGTGGTGGTCACCAATCAATCGGCGGTGGGGCGGGGGCTGATGACGGCCGAGGGGCTGGCGGTCATCAACGGGGGCATCGTCCAGCAGGTGCAGCAGGCCGGCGGCCGCATCGATGCGGTCTACGCCTGTCCCCACCGGCCGGACGAGGGCTGCCCCTGCCGCAAGCCGCGGCCAGGCATGCTGCTCCAGGCGGCGCAGGATTTGGGCATCGACCTGGCGCGGTCGTTCTTGGTGGGGGATGCGATCAGTGACCTGGAGGCAGCTACGGCCGCCGGCTGCCGGCCGCTTATGGTGCTCACCGGGCGTGGGCGAAAGCAGGCAGCGGGGCTGGCCACCAGTGGACTGGGCGATGCGCCGGTGTTGGCTGATTTGGGTGAGGCCGTGGATTGGGTGCTCAAGCAACTGCGACCGGGTCGGTGATGCAGCGTTTCGAGTGAAGGAGCTAATTTCAGCAATGACAACGCCGGAGCAGGAGAGCTCCGGCGTTGTTGTGGGGTCAATGGTTAATGGTGAATGGTTAACGGGTAACGGCTAACGCTTGACGTGAAAGGCCTTCATGCCGGGATAGATCGCATCCTCGCCCAGTTGCTCCTCGATGCGCAGCAGTTGGTTGTACTTGGCGATGCGGTCGGAGCGGGTCGGCGCGCCGGTCTTGATCTGGCCGCAGTTGTAGGCGACCACGAAGTCGGCGATGGTGGCGTCCTCGCTCTCGCCGGAGCGGTGCGAGGTGACGACCGTCCAGCCGTGGCGATGGCTCATGTCCACAGCCGCCACCGACTCGGTCAGCGTGCCGATCTGGTTGACTTTGCACAGCAGCGAGTTGCAGACCTGCTCGTCAATGGCGCGCTGGATGCGGTCCACGTTGGTCACCAACAGGTCGTCGCCCACCAGTTGCACCCGCTTGCCGATCTTGTCATACAGCATCTTCCAGCCGGCCCAGTCGTCCTCGGCCATGCCGTCTTCCAGGCTGATGATCGGGTACTTGTCCACCCAACTGGCGAACAACTCCACCAGCTCTTCGCTGCCCATCTTGCGGCCTTCGATCTCCAGGTTGTACAGGCCCGTTTCGGCGTCGTAGAGCTCGCTGACGGCCGGGTCCAGCGCAATCCAGATATCCTGGCCGGGCTTGTAGCCGGCCTTTTCGATACCCTGCAGGATCACCTCGATGGCCTTGGCGTTGCCGCCCAGCGACGGCGCAAAGCCGCCCTCGTCGCCGACGTTGGTGCTGTAGCCGGCGTCGTGCAACACCTTCTTCAGGCTGTGGTACACCTCGGCGCCCCAGCGCAGCCCCTCGGCGAAGCTGGGCGCGCCGACGGGCATGACCATGAACTCCTGAAAGTCGGTGCTGTTGACCGCGTGCTTGCCGCCGTTGAGGATGTTCATCATCGGCACAGGCAGGGTGCGGGCCGTGATGCCGCCCAGGTAGCGGTAGAGGGGCAGCTCCAGCGCGTTGGCGGCTGCCTTGGCGGTGGCCATGGAGACGCCGAGGATGGCGTTGGCGCCCAGCTTGCCCTTGTTGGGCGTGCCGTCCAGCTCGATCATCGCGCTGTCGATGCCGACCTGGTCCAGCGCGTCCCAGCCGATCAGCTCCTCGGCGATGACGTCGTTGACGTTCTCCACCGCCTTGAGCACGCCCTTGCCGCCGTAGCGGCTCTTGTCGCCGTCGCGCAGCTCGACGGCCTCGTGCATGCCGGTGGATGCGCCTGAGGGCACGATGGCCCGGCCAAAGCCGCCCGACATCAGCTCGACGTCGACTTCGATGGTGGGATTGCCGCGCGAGTCGAGGACTTCACGGGCGACGATGTTTTCGATTAAGGTCATGGGGATGCGTAGCCTCCTGTGGGAGATGGTAAAGGTAAATTGGTAAATTGGTAGATTGGTAGCTTGGTAGATTGGTAAACAGGTAAGTTGATAGGTTGGTGATGTAGGATCAGTAGTCACAGTCTACGAAAATGAAACCGGTCACCTTGTCACCTAGTCACCTTGCCAGTCCCAAAGCCTCATACAGCCGCGTGAAGTCGAAGCGCTGGTCCATCAGCTGGCGGAAGGCGTCGATCTTGGCGTGCTGCTGAAAGCGGCTGCGGCCGAAATAGCTCTCGGCGATCTCAATGGCCGCCAGGGTGTCCTGGGGCGCCAGCATGACGGCCACACCGGCCTCTTCGGCGCGCGAGAGGATCACGCCGGCCGGCTCCAGGTTGCCGGTCAGGATCAGGCATTTGGTGGAGGTCTCCAGCGCGGCCGACTGGATGTCAGAACGGTCGCCGCCGGTGATGACGGCCTTGTTAGCGCGGCGGCGGAAGTAGCGCAGCGCCTGATCCACGCCCATCGCGCCCACCATCAGGTTTTCGACCAGCTCGTCGCGCAGGTCGGCGCGCACCAGGATCTCGGCGCCCAGCCCGTCGGCCAGCTCACCCACCGTGGTGGCCTGCAAGATGCGCTGGCGGGGCAGCACGGCAAAGACGGCGATGCCCCGATGCTCCAGGTACTCGCGCAGCACGTTCTCAGCAAACTCCAGATGCACCGTGGGCACGTTGTTGACCACCACGCCCAGCAGCGTGTCGCCCAAGCGCTTCTGCGCGGCCAGGAAATGGTCCACCGAGCGGGCATCGTCGTAGCGGATCACGGCCAGGCCGCGTGCGTGGCTGCCAGCCTCGGCGGCGATGCGCGCCAGGTCGGGCGGGGCCAGATCGACGATGTAGCCCTCACGCAGGTTGCTGGCGCCCTCCAGGATTACCACGTCGTGCTGCCCATGGACGGCGCGATAGGCCTGGCTCAAGCGCTCGACGAAGCCGCTGCCTGACGTCTCGCCCATCAACAGGGCCTGGATACGCTGAGCGGTCAACTGCACCGGGGCCAGGGTTTCTAGCGGCTCTGGCAGCCCCAGCACCTCCTTCATGAAGACCACGTCTTCATCGTAGGGCTGGCCGGCCTGCAAGACCGCGCCCATGTTGACCGGTTTCATGTAGCCTACGTCGATGCCGTCATCGCGCATACGCAGTCCCAGGCTGACGCACACCGCGGTCTTGCCAGAATAGGTTTCAGTGGATAGCACGTAGAGTGTTGCCATGTGGTTGCTCCAGGGCGGTAGCTCGGTAGGTTGGGAAATTGGTAGATTGGTAAACTGGTCTGTCCGTTCCCAGTGCGTTTTTTGCGTCGAGACCAATCTACCAATCTACCAACTACCAATCTACCTCAGAATCAAACGCATATCGATGCCCAACGCACCCTTGCCCTGCTCGAACACCATCAACGGGTTGATGTCGATCTCGACGATCTCCGGGAAGTCGGTGACGAGCTGGCTCATGCGCAAAATAGTGTCGACGATGGCGTCGCTGTCGCTGGGGGGCTCGCCGCGCACGCCGCGCAATAGCGCGTGAGCGCGAATCTCTCGCAGCATCTCGCGCGCTTGTTGCCGGTCGATGGGCGCCACGCGGAAGGTGACATCTTTCAAAGCCTCGACGTAGATGCCGCCCAAGCCGAAGACCAGCAGCGGGCCGAACTGTGGGTCGCGGTTCATGCCCAGCAGCACCTCTTTGCCGCCCTTGATTTGCTGCTGCACCAGGCAGCCCCAAATCTCGGCCGAAGGCTCGTAGCGCTGCGCGCGGTAGACCATCAGGTCGAAGGCGTCACGCACGGCCTCGGCGCTCTGCAGGTTCAGCTTGACGCCGCCGATGTCGGTCTTGTGCAGGATATCAGGCGAGGTGATCTTGAGCACCACCGGGAAGCCCATGGCCTCGGCGGCCCGGCCGGCCTCTTCGGCCGTCTTGGCCAGCACCGACTGGGGGAAGGGAATGCCATAGGCGGCCTGGATCGCGCGCGCTTCGGCGTCGCCGATGGTCAGCCGGCCGTCGGCTTTGACCTGGCGAAAGACCTCAGTCACGGCGTCACGGTCGACGGCGAACTGCTCGATCTGGGGCATGGGCCGCTCTTGCCAGCGCTTCTGGCGCACCATGGCAGCCAGCGCATTGACGGCCCGCTCCGGCACCGGGTAGTTGGGCAGCCCATGCGCTCGCAGAATGCGCTCGCCCGCGCCGATGGTTTGCTTGCCCATGAAGGCCGTCAGGATCGGCTTGCCAGTGCGGCGTGCGACCTCGGTCACGGCCTGCGCGGTCTCGCTGATCTGGGTCATGATCTGCGGGGTCAGCACGACGATGATCGAGCCCACGTTGGGGTCGTCGGCTACGGCGTTGACGGCCAGCGCATAGCGGTCGGCCATGGCGTCGCCCAGCACGTCTACCGGGTTGGCGGCGCTGGCCGCGGCCGGCAGGCCCGCCTTCAAAAAAGTCTGCGTCTCCGGGCTGAGGGTGGCCAGTTGCAGGCCGGCGCGCTCCAGCGCATCGGTGGCCATGATGCCCGGCCCGCCTGCGTTGGTCACCACGGCTACGGCGTCGGTGGCAGGCAAAGGCTGCTGGGCAAAAGCCACCGCCATGTCGAACAGGTCCTGCACTGAGCCGGCGCGCAGCACGCCAGCCTGCTGGAAGGCCGCTTCATAGGCCCGCTCCGAGCCGGCCAGCGTGCCGGTGTGGCTGGAGACGGCCTTGCTGCCGGCCTGGGTGGTGCCGGATTTGATGGCAATCACCGGCGTGTGCTTGCTGACCTGGCGCGCGACCTCGATGAAACGGCCGCCGTCGGCGATGCCCTCCAGGTAGGCGGTAATGACCGTGCTGTTGGGATCGCTGCCCCAGACCTGCAAGAAGTCGATCTCGTTCAGGTCGGCCTTGTTGCCCAGGCTGACAAAGCGGCTGAAACCGATATCGTCAGCCAGGGCCATGTCGAGGATGCTGGTGCAGAGCGCGCCCGATTGCGACATGAAGGCGATCTTGCCCTGCATCGGCATGCCCAGGGCGAAGCTGGCCTGCAACGGCGCGTAGGTGTCGATGATGCCCAGGCAGTTGGGGCCGATCAGGCGCATGCCGTGCTTGCGGGCGATGGCCAGCAGCTCTTTCTCCATGGCCATGCCCTGCGGCCCAACCTCGCGGAAGCCGGCCGTGATGACGATGGCGCCCTTGGCGCCTTTCTGTCCGGCCTCCTCCAGCACGCCAGCAACGGCCTTGGGCGGCACGACTACTACCGCCAAGTCCAGCAAGCCGGGGATGGCAAGCAGGCTGGGATAGGCGGGCAAACCCAGGATTTCATCGGCCTTGGGGTTGATGGGGTAGACCGCGCCGGTGAAGCCGTGCTCGATAACGTTGTTGAGCACGGCATAGCCAAGCTTCGCCGGGTCGGCGCTGGCCCCGACCACGGCCACCGCGCGCGGGTTGAAGAACTGATCCAATGTGAGTGGGTTATCGTGTGGTGACATGCACGCATACCGACTTTTGTTTGACGTAACACAGGGCTGACGCCGCATGAACGGCGCCAGCTTGCCAGTGAGGAGAGGTTGCAGTGACGGAAGTGCATGAT
Organism: Anaerolineae bacterium; assembly: GCA_049294015.1. GTDB lineage: Bacteria > Chloroflexota > Anaerolineae > JAAEKA01 > JAAEKA01 > JAAEKA01. The sequence continues at coordinate 17,614 of JBAQCH010000412.1, read as the reverse complement.
ACCGCAATATCGGCTGGCAGGCAAAGAATCAAGCCCCGGGTGGCAGAGTGCGCGCTGTGACGACCGGGCTGAAAACTCTGTCATGTCACGCTGGCGCCGCGAGTCAGGTACAAACCACCTTGGAGGCAATTGGAATCGGTGGTATACTCGCAGTTGCTGACGGTTTGGACTGGGAGATGACCAGGCGACCGGTATATCTCAGCAGCATTGCTCTGTCGATGGAGATGTGACTGGCCAGGTTGAATCTCATCTCGTCAAGCATCTGAGCAATCACGTGAGGACCAAACGGCATGACGACGCATTTCCTACAACCACAGACCGGGACAGACGTTACCAGCGCAATCGTCGATGCGTTGCGCACCGGCTTAGGCGATCGGCTGATTTCCGTAGTGTTGTTCGGCTCACGGGCCAGGCAGGAAGGGCGCGCAGACAGTGACTGGGACCTGTTGGTGATCGCCGCGGGCTTGCCTGAAACCACTTTTGCGCGTCGCTTGTATCTGAAGAACCTCTTGCCAGCCAGTTGTCGCGGCGCGGCATCGATACTGGCGCGCACACCGGCTGAATTTGAGGCGCAATTGTCGTCGCTGTATCTTGATGTGGCGTTGGACGGACGGGTTCTGTACGATCCGGCGGGCTATGTGAACCGTAAGCTGGCAGCCTTGCGGCAGCAGTTGGGAGAGATAGGCCTTTATCGCGAGCGAAGTCCTGCGGGCGATTGGTGGCGATGGAGGAACACTGCGCCGCCAAATTGGCGCGAAAACTGGTTGAAATGAGTTGAGCAACAGAGGCAGGATCTGGTTATGCTTATCCTATACAGCCGTCACTCAAGGCGGCGGATGGCTCAGCGTAACATCAGTGAGCAGCAGGTTCGAGAAACCATCGAATGGCCTGATGAGGTGCATCCTGGCGACATCAACGAAGAGACAGCAGTTCGCCGCTATGGCGCTCGAGAAATCCGCGTCGTGTATGAGGAGACTGAGCCGGAAACCTATCTGATCTATACCGTCATCAAGGCCAGGACCACGGCCACATGATAGATCGTACAGGATAACAACCCCATGCGAATTGATTACGATCCTCAAGCTGATGCTATGTATATTCGCCTGCGAGATGGAGATGTTGACGATACGCTGCAGGCAGGCAAGTACGTATTCGTGGACGTCGACTCGGCTGGCGTACCGTTAGGACTGGAGATTCTGTTTGCTGAACGCACATTATCTGCGCAAGACATAACCAGCGTGACGGTCAACATCGGTCGAACGTTACAGCCTGCCTGAGCGAGTTTCATGTCTGACATCATCTACCTGGACCACGCCGCCACCACCCCCGTTCGTCCGGAGGTGCTGGCGGCAATGTTGCCTTACTTTAGCCAGCACTACGGCAACCCCAGCAGCCTGCACCGCTTGGGCCGCGAGACGGGCAAGGCGCTGCGCGCGGCGCGCGAGCAGGCCGCTGACGTGTTAGGCTGCTCGCCCGGCGAGATCGTCTTCACCGCTTCAGGCACCGAGGCCGACAACCTGGCGCTGCGCGGGGTGGCGCTGGCTCGGCGCCAGCGCGGCGAGGGCCAGCACATCATCGTCAGCGCGGTCGAGCACAAGGGCATCCTCGACACGGCCCGACACCTGCGCGACTATTTCGGCTTCGAACTGACGGTGCTGCCGGTGGACGCCTCCGGCCGCGTCAGCCCAGCCGACCTGGCCGCGGCCATCCGCCCCGACACCGCCATCGTCAGCATCATGGCGGCCAACAACGAAGTGGGCACGATTCAGCCGCTGGCCGAGCTGAGCGCGCTTTGTCGGGAACGGGGCGTGCCCTTGCACAGCGATGCGGTGCAGGCTTCGGGCACGTTGTCGCTGCGAGTGGACGAGCTGGGCGTCGACCTGCTGTCGCTGGGCGCGCACAAGTTCTACGGCCCCAAGGGCGTCGGCCTGCTCACCGTGCGCCGCGGCGTGCCGTTGTTGCCGCAGATCACCGGCGGCAGCCAGGAGGGCAAGCGCCGCGCCAGCACCGAGAACGTGCCCTACATCGTCGGCCTGGCCACGGCGCTGGCCATGTCGCAGGCTGAGCGCGAGACCGAAGCTGCTCGCCTGGCTGCGCTGCGCGATCGGCTAATCGACGGCGTGCTGGCTGCAATCCCGGACACGACCCTGACCGGTCACCGCACGGAGCGCCTGGCCAACCATGCCAGCTTCGTGGTGCGCGGGGTTGAGGCCGAGGGCATGCTGATCGGGCTGGACATGGCCGGCATCTGCGCCAGCAGCGGCTCAGCCTGCACCAGCGGCGCGCAGGAGCCCAGCCACGTGCTGACGGCCATGGGTGTGCCGCGCAGGGACGCCGTGGGCCATCTGCGCCTGAGCCTGGGGCACAGCAACAACGAGGCCGACGTGGCGCGCGTGCTGGAAGTGCTGCCGCCGTTGGTGAGCCGCCTGCGCGAGCTCTCGCCATTTGGCAGCGCGTAGCAGGCGAGTTTCTTCGGAAGGACACAGAGAGCACAGAGGAGACACAGAGTTCACGGAGAAGAGAGAGGCCAGATAAGCCTCGACACATGGGCAGTCAGCATAGTTTTCCGGCCTTTGTGCTCTCTGTGCCTCCTCCGCGCTCTCTGTGTTCCCTCCGGTGAACTGGCATGAATCTAGGCGTTCTTCTCACCCAAATTGACGCCAAGCGCGCCGAGCTGGACCGGCAGCGGTCCTTGAGCGTTGCTGAGGCCGCGCGGCTGCGCGAGTACCTGGACGTGGAGTGGACCTACAACTCCAACGCCATCGAGGGCTCGACCTTGACGCGGCAGGAGACATTGGTGGTGCTCAAGCACGGCCTGACGGTGGGCGGTAAGCCGCTGGTGGAGCATCTGGAGGCCATCAACCACCAAGCGGCCATCGGCTGGGTGGAGCAACTGGCCGCCCGCCCAGCGCCGCCCGGAGAGGCCGACATCCTGGCGCTGCACCGGCTGGTGCTGCGCAGCATCGACGACGCCAACGCCGGCGTATATCGCCAGGGCCAGGTCTACATCAGCGGGTCGGCCTACACGCCGCCATCGGCGCGAGCCGTGCCTGGACGCATGGCCGAGTACGCTGCCTGGCTGGCCCAGCCGGGTGAGGAGCAAGCGGCCGTACAGGGGCTGCATCCAGTGACGCGGGCGGGTCATGCCCACTTCTGGCTGGTGGACATCCACCCCTTCGTGGACGGCAACGGCCGCGTCGCGCGGCTGTTGATGAATCTACTGCTGCTCCAAGCTGGCTATCCCATCGCCATCATCCGCCAGGAGGACCGCGCCGCCTACTACGCCGCCCTGGAGGCCGGCCACGAAGGCAGGCTCGACTCCTTCCTGCTGCTGACAGCCGAGGCCGTGGATCGCACACTGGACATGTTCCTGGCGGCAACAACTGAGTGAACATAACACGTAACGAGTAACCCGTAACCCGGAATCTTGAGGCATGTTCCACTTGCCTTCAGTTACGAGTTACGCGTTACTACGGAGACACCCATCATTCATCATTCATCACTCATCATTCATCGTTCCAAAGTCGTCGTCGCCATGAGCGGCGGCGTGGATAGCTCGCTGGCGGCCGCGCTGCTGGTGGAGCAAGGCTTCCATGTCACCGGCGTGATGATGCGCCTGTGGTCGGAGGTGGCGGCCGGCGTGGAGAGTAGCAACAAGTGCTGTTCCCTGGAGGCCGTGGACGACGCGCGCCGGGTGGCCGACCTGCTGGGCATTCCCTTCTACCTGATCAACGTCGAGCAGCCCTTCAAGCAGCGGGTGGTGGACTTCACCGTGGCCAGCTACCTGGCCGGCGAGACTCCCAACCCCTGCGTGCAGTGCAACCGCCATATCCGCTTCGACTACCTGTTCAACTACGCCATGAGCCTGGGCGCAGACTACCTGGCAACTGGGCATTATGCACGCGTGCAGCGATCGGACGAAAACCGGTTATCGGTAATCGGTTATCGGTCAACCGACTCATTAATCAACCAATCAACTAATCAACCAATCACCGATCACTATTCCCTCCTCACCGGCCTCGACTCCGACAAGGACCAAAGCTACGTCCTGCACGTGTTGACGCAGGAAAAGCTGGCGCGCGTGCTCTTTCCGGTGGGGGAGTACAGCAAGCCGCAGGTGCGGGCCATGGCAGCCGAGCGGGGTCTGCCGGTGGCCAGCCGCCACGACAGCCAGGACCTGTGTTTCCTGGCCGACGGCGACTACCGCCGCTTTCTGCACGATTGGACGCCCGACGGTGCGATCCAGCCGGGGCCCATGGTCGACTCTGGCGGCCGCCTGCTGGGCCAGCACAGCGGGTTACCTTTCTACACCGTGGGCCAACGCAAGGGATTGGGCATAGCCGCGCCGGAGCCGTTGTTCGTGCTGCGCCTGGAGCCGGCCAGCAACACGTTGGTCGTCGGCCCGGCCGCCGAGCTCGGCCGCGATCACCTGACGGCGCACAGCGTCAACTGGATCGCCGGCCAGCCGCCGGCCGGCCCGGTTGAGGCTCAGGTCAAGATCCGCTACAAGGCGCGGCCCGCGCCGGCTGTCGTGACTCCACTGGCCGACCAGCGCGTCGCTGTGCAACTGGCTCAGCCCCTGCGCGACATCACCCGCGGCCAGGCGGCCGTGTTCTACCAGGGAGAGCATTGTTTGGGCGGGGGGTTGATCGAGTGAGTAGCACGTATCTCTGATCGCGTCGCACTTTTCCGTATCTCGCAGCGCGCTTGTGTGTTTATGCATTTGTCAAGCTGGATGCGATTGGCCCGACGCCAATCGCACCCTTTTTTGCTACCGGTCGATGGGCAGGCTGTCCAGCCTGGCCATTGCAGGGGCTAACCATACTCATTGAAACAAAAGGACGATGCGTTCGGAGCACAGCGCATGAATAACAACGGTCATTTTTCCCGCAACGGCGCCTTGGCGCGCGTGGTTGTCACTGGTTTGGGCGCAGTGACTCCTCTAGGGCATTCCTGGGTTGAGACCTGGCGCAACCTGGTGGCCGGCGTCTCGGCTGGCCGTCGGGTCACGCATTTCGATCCCACCGACTATCCCACCCAGTTCGCCTGTTCGGTCACCGACTTCGATGCGGCCCGGTATATGGATGCCAAAGAGGCCAAGCGCCTGGGCTCGGTGACCCAGTATGCCTGGACCGCGACGCAGGACGCGATCGCGGACGCTGGTCTGGACATGGAGAGCGAAGACAAGGATCGCGTCGGCATCGAGGTAGGCAGCGCGTTTGGCGCGTTGGACCTGCTGGAGCAGCAGGTGCTGGTGCTGGACAAGGGCGGCCCGCGCCGCATCAAGCCCACCGTCGGCCCATCGGTGTTGATCAGCACCACGCCCTGCTTCATCGCCATTAAGTTGGGCGTGACCGGGCCGGTGGACTCGCGCATGAGCGCTTGCGCCACCGGCATCACCTCCCTGGGCGAGGCCATGCGCCGCCTGCAGCGCGGCGAGGTCGATGTCATGATTGCCGGCGGCAGCGATGCCTTCCAGACCCCGCTGATGATGGCTTCCTTCAGCCGTCTGGGCGCCATGTCCACCCGCAACGACAACCCCGCCACCGCCTGCCGGCCGTTCTGCGCCACGCGCGACGGCCTGATTTTGGGCGAGGGCGCAACGATGTTCGTGTTGGAAACCATGGAACACGCCGAAGCGCGCGGCGCCAGGATTCTGGCTGAGATCACCGGTTTGGGCCTGTCCTCGGACGCCTACAATCTGGCCGCGCCCGAGCCAACCGGCATCGGGGCAGCCAAGGCCATGAAGTACGCCCTGCGTGAGGCAGGCGTGCAGGGCAGTGACGTGGACTACATCGCCGCCCACGGCACGGCCACCAAGCTCAACGACTCCTCGGAGACAGCCGCGATCAAGCTCGCGTTGGGCGAGTCGGCCTACGACACGCGCGTCAGCTCGCTCAAGTCGATGGTCGGCCACATGATGGGCGCAGCCGGCACTATCTCGGCCGCGGCGATCGTCGGCGCGATCCAGGACGGCGTGGTGCCCCCGACCATCAACTACATGGAGCCAGATCCTGAGTGCGACCTGAACTACGTGCCCAACCGGGCCGAGCAGCGCCTGGTAGATGTGGGCATCTGCAATGCCTTCGGATTCGGCGGCCAGAACGCCAGCATGGTGATTGAGCGGTATACGCCCTAGGCTTTGCCGGCTGTGAGTTCGTAGTTTGCAGCAAGCGCCGTAGCACATCGTGCGTAACTCGTAACCCGGAAAGGGGAAAGGCTTCTCCGGGTTACGGGTTAAGGGTTGGGGATCTACTGCTCTTCATCCTCCCGCGGTTCTTGTCACCACCGTCTTCCTGTGCTAAACTAGCAGCGTGACGCGGGCAGGCCGTCCACCGGACAGCCTGCCCATTTCTTGCGTGAAATATGGCACTGTGTGACGATGTAGGCGCTCGGCGCCTAAAGTACCTTGACGGGAGGCGCTTGATGGCGCGTAGCTTACTATGGCGGCGGTTGGGCTTTCTTTCCAGCCCGCTGCTTTCGGTTCTAGCAGTGATCGGCTTGCTGGCCTTTGCCGGGCCAGCCTTAGCTATTGGACCTGTCAGTCCGCTGCTGCAGGACTCCGCGGCCGTGATCACTTCGCCCCAGAGCGGTGAAGCGGTGCGCGGGTCGGTGCAAATCAGCGGTTCGGCGCTGCACCCGGCTTTTCTGCGCTATGAGATGTACTTCACGGTCGAGCCGGGTGAAAACTGGGTGTTCATCGGGGAGGCCAGGACGAACCCGGTCAGCAACGGCGTTCTGGGCGTCTGGGAGACCGGCGGCTTGCCCGACGGCAACTACAGCCTGCGCCTGCGCGTGGTGCGCCAAGATGGCAACTACGATGAAGGCTTCGCCCGCAACATCGTCGTAGCCAACACCAACCCGCCTACGCCGACGCCCGCGCCGACCGATACACCGGTGTTCGACCCCAATGCCACGCTGCCGCCGCCCATCGAGAGCGTGGTGACGCCCACGCCGGCGGCCACGCCTACGCCGGTCTCGGTGGAGCAGCCGGAGATACCCACGCCCACGCCGCGACCATCGCCGACAGTCACGCCAGAGCAGGCAGGCGAGGCTGTTGCCGCCGACACCGGGTCCTCGGAGGGCGCGGCCAACGTCGCCAGCTCCCTGACTGGCGCGCTCGAGACCAGTTCCTTGCAGTCATCTTTCGTGCGCGGCGTGTCGCTGGCCGCGGCGATCTTCCTGGCCGTCGGCGTCTTTTTCGGACTACGCCGGCTGCTGACCTGGCTGTGGTATCTGATTGCGCCCTGAGGCAGGTCACGGACAGGTGTCATGTGTCAAGTGTCGGGTGAAGTGACGCTTGGCGCTGTGGCCGATTTCAAGACAATCTCTCAAGGGGCCGATCATCGTGATTGGCCCCCGTTTTGCGTTGTAGGCTATGAAACTGATCGCCGGCCTGGGCAATCCGGGCAAGCAGTACCAACAGAATCGCCACAACGTCGGCTTCCAGATCGTCGATCTGCTGGCAGCGCGCCACGGCCTGCGCTTCGACGTGAAGCAAGGCAAGGCCCAGGTCGCGTTGGGCGTCCTCAACGTGCAGGTCGCTGTGCAGCAGGTCCCGTTGTCGCCGGAGCCGGATGCCCTCACTGTCAGCCGGCCCGTGCTGCAGGCGCTGCGCGTGGCGCTGGCCAAGCCGCAGACCTTCATGAACCTGGTTGGCCCCAGCGTCCAGGCGCTGTTGCGCTTCTACAAAATCGACCCAGCCGACCTGCTGGTGATTTACGACGACTTGGACCTGCCGCTGGGTGCGCTGCGCCTGCGGGCCACGGGCGGCGCAGGCGGTCACAACGGCATGAAGTCGCTCATCGGCGCGCTAGGCAGCGGCGACTTCAACCGCCTGCGCGTCGGCATCGACCGCCCCCCCGGCCGTATGGACCCCGCCGCCTACGTCTTGCAGGACTTCTCCACGCAGCAGGAGGAGGTCATGGCCCGCACACGCGAGCAAGCCGCCGACGCCTGCCAGCATTGGTTGGCTCACGGCATCGTGTCGGCCATGAACGTCTACAATGCGGGCGTTGAGACGTAAAGCCTGATCGGCAGAGCGAGCTGGGCGTTTAGGCATGAAGTAGGAGCAGGACACAGAGAGCTCAGAGCACGACACAGAGAGTTCAGAGCACGACACAGAGAACACAGAGGAGACACAGAGGACACAGAGTTCTTAGGGCAGGACACAGAGAGCCTGGAGAGACACAGAGAACACAGCGAGAAGGATCGGAGGCGCGCTGTTCTTGAGCGGGCGTGGTTGTGACCGGCGGCCGCCTTGGCCAGATCTCTCGCTGAGTCCCTGCGCTCTTCGCCTGCAACTTTCTCAATCTTCTCTGTGTCCTCTGTGCCTTCTCTGTGCCCTCTGTGTAGCTCCTTCGATTTGCTCGGTCGAACTTATCCTGCGCTACGCATCACGTTTCACCCCGAGGCCCCTTTGAATCTCTCAGGACTCACGCAACTTCTCGCCGATCTGCCAGCCTACCGCCGTTTCGTGGACGACGCGCGGGCGGGGCAGCCTGACCGCGCGCCGCTGGCCCTGTACGGCGCCGCGCGCGCGTTTGTCGTGGCTGGCCTGCTCCAGGCGCTGGAGCGGCCGCTGCTGTATGTGGTGGCGCGCAGCGAACACGCCCGCCAGGTCCACGACGAGCTGCAAATCTGGCTGCCGCCGACCGCTTCAGGAGATGCTTCGGCGGCCCTCAGCATGACAGCGCCGTACACCCGCGCAACCGTGCCGCTGTACTACTTCGCCGACCCGGACGCCTTGCCCTACGAACGAGTGGCGTGGTCACGTGAAACGCGCCAGGCTCGGCTGGGCGCATTGACTGCGCTGGCTCAACGCAGCGAAGCCGGCGGCGGCCCGCTGTTGGTGGTGGCCTCGGCGCGCGCCTTGCTCCAGAAGACCCTGCCCGCGCGCGAGCTGCGCTTGGCGCTGAAGACGCTGCGCGTCGGCCAGACCATCGACCTGCATGAGCAACTGGTGCGCTGGCTGGGGCTGGGCTACCGCAGCGACGCGGTGGTGGAGGAGGTGGGCCAGCTCTCGCGGCGCGGCGGCATCGTCGATATCTGGCCGCCCAACCTGCTCTGGCCGGTGCGCATCGAGCTGTTCGGCGATGAAATCGACAGCCTGCGCCACTTCGACCCCGCCACCCAGCGCACCCTGCCTGAGGCGCGCAGCCTGGCTGAGGCGCTGGTTGGCCCGGCCAGCGAGGCCATGCCGCGCTACGGCGCGTCTGCCCAGGAGCGGCTGGACGCGCTGGACAAGTCTCCCCTGCATCCGCCGGCCCGCCACGAGCTGGACGAGCAGCGCCGCCAACTGCTGGAGGGCGCCGGCTTCCGCGGCCAGGAATGGTACATCCCCTACCTCTATTCGCAGCCGGCCAGCCTGCTGGATTTCTTGCCGGCTGACGCGCTGGTTGTGGTGGATGACGGCGCTGAATTGATGATCCTGGCTACCGAGCTGGAGGCGCAGGCGGGCCAGACCCAGCGCGACTTGATCACCGGCGGCGACTTGCCGGCCAACCCGCTGCCGCCCCATTTCACCTGGCAGCAGCTCAAGGAGCCGCTGCTGGCGCGCGGGCCGCTGCTGCTGGGCCACGGCGACCTGGAAGGACGCGCCGCGCCGGCCGGCTCGCCGTTGGCGCGCCACTTTATGCCCGGCCCGCGCTTCGGCGGCCAGGTCAAGCAGATTGTGGCCGAGGTGGAGAAGCAGCATCAGCAGGGCCAGATCGCGGTCATGGTCACCCGCCAGGCCCCGCGGCTGGGTGAGATTTTCCAGGAGGAGGCCGGCCGGCCGCTGACGGTTGAGGATGGGCTTGTCGACACGCCGCCCGCGCGCGCCGTGCGGCTGGTCAAGGGCGTGTTGAACGAGGGCTGGGTGTTGCGCGGGTTGGAGCGTAGGACTGACGGTCCTTCGGAGGACCGTCAGTCCGCACTTTTGCTCTACAGCGACGCCGAGCTGTTCGGCTGGACCAAGCCCAGCCAGCGCCGCGTGCAGCGGCCGCGCGCCATGGCGCCGGAAGCCTTCTTCGCCGACGTCAGCCCCGGCGACTACGTGGTCCATATGGAGCATGGCATCGGCCAGTTCCAAGGCCTGGTCAGCATGGGCGCCGACCAGGACGGCGGCCTGCGCGAGTATTTGCAGATCGATTACGCCATGGGCGACCGGCTGTTCGTGCCCGTGCATCAGGCCGACCGCCTCAGCCGCTACGTGGGCGCGGGCGAGCACGTGGCCCCCATCCTGCACCGCCTGGGCACGGCCGATTGGGAGCGGGTCAAGAAACAGACGCAGAAGGCCGTCGACGACATCGCAGAAGACCTGCTGGCGCTGTACGCGGCGCGCGAGGCGGCCGAGGGCCACGCCTTCTCGCCCGACGGCGCCTGGCAGATGGAGCTGGAGGCGGCCTTTCCCTACGAGGAGACCACCGACCAACTGGTGGCCATCGAGGCGGTCAAGCACGACATGGAGTCCAGCCGGCCGATGGATCGGCTGATCTGCGGCGACGTGGGCTATGGCAAGACCGAGGTGGCGCTGCGTTCGGCCTTCAAGGCCGTGATGGACGGCAAACAGGTCGCCGTGCTGGTGCCCACCACCGTCCTGGCGCAGCAGCATTTTCAGACCTTCAGCCGGCGGCTGGGGGCCTTCCCAGCCAACGTGGAAACGCTCAGCCGTTTCCGCACGCCGGCTCAGCAGGCGCACGTCCTCAAAGGGCTGATCGACGGCTCGGTGGACATCGTCATCGGCACGCATCGCCTGCTCTCCAACGATGTGTTGTTCAAGGACCTGGGCCTGCTGATCGTGGATGAGGAGCAGCGCTTCGGCGTGACGCACAAGGAGCGTATCAAGCAGATGCGCCAGATGGTCGATGTGCTGACCCTGACCGCCACGCCGATCCCGCGCACGCTGCACATGAGCATGACCGGCGTGCGCGACCTGAGCACCATCGAGACGCCGCCCGAGGAGCGCTTGCCGATCCAGACCACCATCGGCGAGTTCGACGAAACCTTGATCCGCCAGGCCATCCTGAGGGAGATCGACCGCGGCGGCCAGGTGTTCTTTGTCCACAACCGCGTGCAGGGCATCAGCCAGATCGCGCGGCGGCTGGAGAAATTGGCGCCTGAAGCCACCTTTGGTATTGGGCACGGCCAGATGCCGGAGCGCGAGCTGGAGCGGGTGATGCTGGCCTTTGCCGACGGGGAGTTCAACGTGCTGGTCTGCACCACCATCATCGAGAGCGGCCTGGACATCCCCAACGCCAACACCATCATTATCAACCGGGCTGACAAGTTCGGCCTGGCCCAGCTCTATCAACTGCGCGGCCGGGTGGGCCGTGCAGCCGTGCGCGCCTATGCCTATCTGCTCTACGACCGCCATCAGGCCCTGACCACGGTTGCGCGCGAGCGACTGACTGCGCTGCAAGAGGCCAGCGAGCTGGGCGCGGGCTTCCGCATCGCGATGCGCGACCTGGAGATCCGCGGCGCGGGCGAGCTGTTGGGCCGCAAGCAGTCGGGCCACATCGCGGCTGTGGGCTTCGACCTCTACTGCCGCCTGCTGGCCAAGTCGGTGGAGGAGCTGAAGAAGGAGGGGGCAGGTAAAAAGTTGCAGGTTGCAGGTGGCAAGTTGCAGCACGCGATCGACGATGAGGATGACGGTGTTTCCGGCGTTCATCGTTCATCGTTCAGCACTCAGCGTTCCGAGTCCGTGCGCTACGAGGATCCAATGGCGCCGGCGGTGACGTTGGATTTGCCGCTGCGCGCGTTGATCCCGGAGGAGTACGTGGCCGAGCGGGCGCTGCGGCTGCGGCTCTACCGGCGCGTCGCGGCCGTCACCGACACCGCGGCCATCGAAGCTCTGGCCGAGGAGATGGTCGATCGCTTCGGCCCCATGCCGGTGGAGGTAGAGAACTTGCTCTATCAGGTGCGCATCAAGGTGCTGGCCCTGGCGGCCGGCGTCTCGGCCATCGGCCGCGACACCGAGCAGTTAGTGTTGAAAAACGACGCCCTGGAGACGGTCGACCGCCAGCGGCTGCAAGCGCGCATCGGCGATGTGGCCCGCGTCGCCCGCCGCGCCGTCTGGCTGCCGATCACCGATGCCTGGCCAGAGGCGCTGGAGCGGACGCTGCGCGCGATGCGGGCGGCGCAGCTATAACATTACGTGGGCGGGACGTTCACGACGACTCGACTCAGGGCTTACCGGCTGCGGCGAATGATTGGGAAGTACTGGGGGTGCATCTCCCACAGACTCAGTGGGATGATCAGCTCCTGTTTTTGGCGTTGCGACCAGCGGGCGGTCAGGCGCAGCTCGGTTTGTGCGGGCACGCCTGAAGTGGCGGCATCGATGGTCAACGTGGCCGTCGCCGGCAGCATGCCTGACGAGGGTTGCACCAGAGGCCAACTGCCGGTTGGCTCTAGCGACCATGGCACGGCTGCATAGTCGTCGGCGGCTAGCGGCACGGGAATGGTCAAACGCGGCTGTGTACCCGATGCGACGCCGATCGAGATAGGATCCACCCAGATCGATGGCCAGCGATAGCGGTAGATACCAGTGGTCGTTGTTGCCATGGGCATGAGCATGCCTGATTCGTACCCTATCACCAGTCCAGAACTGAGAAAGGCCGTTGGATGCCCGCGTAATGGGAACCATGTGGCTCCAGCGTCTTCCGATAAGTACAACGGCTGAGAGGAGTATCGGAGGATGACCGTTTGGTCCGTCGCATATTTCGGCGACGTAACCACTCCATTCGGCGTTCCAAAGGGGACCGTAGGGGCGACGTCGCGCCAGGTCACACCGTCGTCCGTCGAACGCCACAGATGGTTGCTGCAGCAAGCTATGACGAACAATGTGAGATCATCGCGGTACGCTGGCGAGAGCGCAAACGCGCGGATACTGCTCGGCGTGGCGAGCAGTTGCCAGGTTGTGCCGTTGTCTCTGCTTCGATAGAGGGCGCTATATGTAGCTGCAAACATCGTTCGATCTTGCGCATAACCGGGCGAGAGGACGAGCTGGACAATCAACTCCTGGAAATAGGCCGAGTGTAGTCGCCAGGCTACGCCCCTGTCGGTGGACCGAAAGATGGATCCATTCCAACCTGCGATAAACATGGTGTCGTCGGTGGCAAAGGCCGGTGAGATCGTCAAGATGCCTTGTATCGGCAACTGTGCAGTGACCAACTGCCAGTTGTCGCCCCTGTCGGTGGACCGAAACAGGCCGTTTTCACTGGCTGCGAACAGCGTCCTATCTACGCCGAAGGTGGGCGAAAACGCCAACTGGTAGGTCGCCAGCGGTAGCTGGATCGTGGCCCAACTGAATCCGCCGTCCTCGGATCGGACAGCCAAGCCTAAGCTCGGGCTCTCTCCATAATAGCCAAAAACCAGTCGGTCGCGCTCGAAATCGGGCGACATAACGAGTTTGTTCCAGGTAATAGGAGGCGCGTCAGCAGGTGTATCGACGGCATTTGTTCCGTTGCCAGGCTGGGCATAATACCAGGTCGAACCAGCGTCGTAGCTGACCAGCAGCGGCCCGCAGGCCGTGTCGAGATAGATGGTGTCGTCCTCGGCGAATTCCGGCGACACGGCGGCCGTGGTCCTGTTGAACGGAAAGCAGCCCACCCCTGGGTAGTTGGTCCACACCGGGTTCCAATTGGCGCCGCCATCTACGGAGCGCAGCAAGGCGTGCAACGAGGTCGAGCCGATGCGTTCTTCATAAAGACCGAACAGCATGTTCGGGCGGTTGGCATCGAGCGATGAATAGAGCGTACGGATGGGTGCAGTGCTGATCTGTTGCCAGGTCTCCCCGGCGTTGGTCGTTGCAAAGACGCCTTGGTCCGTTGCTGCTACCAGCCTGCGATCACGCGCGAAATCGGGCGAGATAACCAGCGAGCGCATGCGATTGCCGGAGTCCATGCCAAGACCATTGGATGTCGTCGTCCAGGTGGCGCCGCGATCGATGGAACGCAACACCCGTCCCTCTCCGGTCCAGATGAAGACTGTCTGATCCGCAGCATAGCCAGGCGACAGGACGAGACCCCCGGCGGGCGCGCTGTTTGGAGGCGTGACATTCTGCCAGCGCTCTCCGCCGTCGCTGGAACGCAACACGAACTGGCCGTTGGAGGACGCGGTTGCCACAAAGACGGTGCGATCGGCTGTGAATGCCGGGGACACTGCAATCTGGGTGATGGGTCCGGACACGGGTTGTTGAGGCGCGCGCCAATCGACGCCGCCGTGAGAGGAACGCAGCAATGTGAATGGGCTACCGAAAAATACAATGCCGTCCTGGTCGAAGGATGGCGAGGCAGCCAGGCGCGTAGCATATTCGAAGCGATAGCTGTCCAACACGGTGTGCCACATGTGCCCGCCATCGCTGGACCGGTTGACTGTGTCGCCCACCAGAAACAGCGTGGTCGGGCTGGCTATGTGCAGCGTGTTCGACGGCGGCATCATGGCAGTCTCGAAGTGCCCAGCGGGCTGCCAGGGTAAATTGGTCAGATGGAATGCTGCAGGGGACGATACGCCTTCCGCGTGGGCGGTAACCGAAAAGTCGCCGGTCAGCAGATTTGCCCTGAATGGCGTCGCAATCGCAACACCGTCGGCGCTGGTCATAACGACGGTGGCGGCCGAATTGGTGTCGGTGAAAACGCCGCTGGCGCCAAATGCAGGCGCCTGAAATGTCACGGCCGTACCTTCTGCTAACGGCGTTCCCAGTGCATCTGTCACGCCGGCTACGAGAGGTTCTTGAAACAGGCTGCTCACAGTTGCGCTCTGCCATGAGCCGCGTGCCGTGGTGATTTGCGCTGCAGGGCCAGGTGGCCGGTATTCGTAGGCCCCTATGTCGCATCGTCCATACCGCGGCGCGTTGCGTTGATCCGCGGCCAGGGGGTTGCCCTGCGCGTCGATGCACCCAGTGGGATTACCAGAGTCAATCGCCGGGTTGTCTGGCCCCAACGCAAAGTAGCCAAGCCAATAGGCCGTGGGAAGTAAGCGCGCGTTAGCCCCGTTGAGATCACCCGGTCCTGGCGTCATGGCGCATCCTGCCGTGGCGCCGACGAGGTTATAGCCGGATGACACAACCGGGCCGCTGCAATCGGCTCCAGAAACCCCGGCTGTGTTCTCAGCCAGTATTGTGTTTTGCAGGTTCACCATCGCGCCGGTTTGTGCTAAGATGCCGCCGCCCCTTCCTCCGGCTTGATTTCGCACAATCGTGCTGCTGCGGATCGTTGCTCTGGCGCCTTGACCGATCGCTATCGCTCCACCGTCGTTTACCGCTGAGTTATACTGCATTGTCACGTTATTCAGATCGATCGACCCATAGACACATAGGCCGCCACAGCCTCCGGCTCGATTGTAACGCACAGTGCTGTTGTTCAGGACGAGGTCTCCATCAACGTATAGTGCTCCTGCATAGTTGGGCCCAGGATTTGAATTCTGCAGGATGAAGCGCTCGATCTGCGCCGCAACTCGGTTGCCGTTGGCGTCCCTGGCGGCTATGTAGCCGATCACGCCTATATCCTGAGCGTCCGCGACCGAAAAGCCGGTTTGTGCGGAAAACGTCTCGTTCCATCCCCCTGACAGAGTGATGCTCTTGAAAATCAAGAAGATATAGCGGTTATCAGGATTAGCCGGGTTGAGCTTGAAATAGTAAGTGCCTGTTGCCACGCGTACCATATCGCCTGCCTGCGCTTTGTCAATGGCTGCGGAGATGGTCTGGCAGGCGGTCGTGACCGTCAGACAATTCTCTGTGTCAGCTCCCGCTGGTGTTACATAGAGGATCCTCGCGCTTTGACCTGTCACTGTTGCTGGCAACATGAGTAGGGTCAACAGCCAGAGTCCCAATGCCACGAAACCCATAACAATCGAACGCATGATCCGCCTCCTGTAAATAGACTGGATGACAACAACGAGAAGGGCCAGAGATACCCTCTTGCTGCGCTTATCGATTCTAGCATAATGCCGATAGCCGGACAAATGACCGAGCAATTGACGGGGCGCTCGCCGCGTTTGCAGCCTGCCTGGCAGACACCGTCGCAAGTGCGGACCAAGTTAGCGCTCTCGCCAGTTCACGGAACCGGCCAGAGCAAGAGCCATGAGGGACAATGTACGCCCGACTGGGCTAGCGTATCGCAAAGCGAACCAACTGCACCCGCGCAAGGTCTTGCTGGTCGGTGATCTCACCGCGATCCTCCAGCCACTGCCGCACCAGCCGGCGCTGGTCCCACATCTCCTCCTCGGACGCCAGCAGCCAGACGGCCGGCGCAGCCCCTACGGCGCGGCGCATTTCTTCGTCGACTTGCGCCTCTGTGCTGCCGCTGTTTGTATAGCGGCCGTCGAGGGCTGCCGTCTGCGGGCCGGCGTAGTACTCGTAGACGATGCGGTTGTAGGGCATCTGGAACAGCAGCAGGTCGCCCGGCTGGCGGCGCGCCTCGACGTAGGCGGCGGCTGCGCGGAAGTCGGACTTGATGGGGGTCTGCATCTGACGCCAGCCAGCCAGCAAGCCAGCCGCCAGCACAGCGGCCAGCGCCGCTGCGCCCAGCGGCCGCCAGACCTGCGCCAGCGCGACCACGCCCTGGGCCAGCAGAATCAACAACGCCGGGCCGATCCAGATGACATAACGGTCGGTGTAGAGCGGCTTGCTGAGCGAGATCAGGTAGAGCAGCAGCGGCGGCAGTAGCAGCCAGACCAGCAGCATTAGGGAGGCCCGCACGCTGCGCCAGGTGTAGGCAGGACTGGCCCCGTCCACGTTGCGGCCGCCCAGAATGCTGCCGGTCAGCAACAGGAAGGTCAGCCCGGCGATCGCCCACGGGGTGGGGCTGCGGGCGACTCCCAGGCTGAACGCGGTGGCCAGCGTCGCGGCCATGGTGGGCAGGGAAACGAAGGGATGGCCGGTTTGGAAGTCGGGGGTGGTGAAGAGGCGCAGTTGCCACCAGCCCACCAGCGCGAAATAGGGCAGCGCTGGAATGGCCAGGGTCAGCAGGAAGGGCAGCCAGCGCCGCCGGTAGTCGGGCCACAACAACGCCAGCCAGGCCGCGCAGATGGGGATCAGCAGGACGGCCCAGACGTGATGCAGCACGGCCACGGCCAGGAGAGCCAGATAGACCAGCCAGCGCCACCAGCGTCCATCTTCCAGCGCGGCCAGGAAGGCCAGCAGCGCCGCCAGCGCCAGCGCCACCAGCCAGCCGTACATCTTGCCTTCCTGGCTGTACCAGACCAGATAGGGGTTGACGGCGACGAACAGGGCGGCCACGCAGGGGCACGAATGCTGCATGCGCGCCCCTGCTACCCGCGTCAACCGCCGGGCCAGCGCGTAGGTCAACGGCACGGCCAGCACGCCAGCCATCACGGCCTGGAAACGTAGGGCGAACTCGCTGCTGCCCAGCGCGGCCAGGGTGGGATTGAGCAGGGCAAAAAAGAGCGGCCCGTTTTCCCCCGGCCGGCTAAAGGTGGCCAGAAGCTCGGCCAGCGGCCGGCTGGCGAAGCGGATCGAGTCCACCTCGTCCCGCCACAGGCTTTGGCTGGTCAGGCCGGCCACGCGCCAGCCAAAGGCCAGCAGCGTCAGCAGGGCCAGCGCCAGGTGATCGGCGGTCGGGCGGCGGGCTGGGCTAGTCAAGGTCTTGCGGCGGCGGCGAGGACGGGCGGCGCG
>JBAQCH010000411.1:0-3999 GCA_049294015.1 Anaerolineae bacterium | reverse complement strand
GCGCGACGTGAGCAACGCCGAGCTGGACGTGTACCTGGACAGCCACTGCCGCCTGAAGGAGGCCAGCGAGCAGCAGGGCGAGCGCATGTCGTGGGCCCTGATCAAGGAGACGCGCCGCGAGGTGCGCCGCGCGCTGCGCGCCGGCCAGGGCGACGCCCGCCCCTACGCCGCGGCCTATCATTGGGCGCCGTTCGTCTTCTACGGCGCCGGCTAAGGAGGCAACCCATGCGCATCGACCCCCTGATCGAGATCATTGCGCGGCTGTGGCGTGACCTGCCCTTCGTGCTGGGCGAGAAGCGCTGGCTGGCCGCCAAGGCTGTGTTGGCGGGCTTCCTGACCCGCTACGACGACGCGCCGCACGCCGAGGCGAAGCATCGCGTCGTGGTGGAGCTGGAGGATTGGCTGGACGACGAAGCGCCCACCCTGCGGGCCTACCTTGACGAGCAGATGGCGGCCGAGGCGCAGAGCAAGGGGGTCCTGGGCGGCCGGGGCGTCTTTGAGCTGCTGATGGCCGACATCCGCGCCGTGCCGTCGGGCGCGGCCACGGACTTCGCCGTGTCAGCCGGGGACGGCAGCCGCACGGCAAGCGCCGTCACCCGCTACACCGACATCGCCTGCCCGCGCCGCGTCTGGATCGGAACGCCGCGCGTCGCGGTGGTAGTGCGGCTGACGGTGGCGTTGCCGGCCGCCAGCGCGGCCGTGCAAGAGTTGACGCTGGACGCGGGCCAGCCGCTGCGCGTCAGCCTGTACGCGCCCGGCTTCACCCTGCTCAATCCGCCGGTTCAGCTTATCGAGCTCCCGTCCGACGCCGACAGCGCGCCGCTGGTCTTCGACCTGCGGCCAGAGCGCACCGGCCACACCACGCTGACCTTCGACTTCTACCAGGGCAGCCAGCCGGTGGGCGTCGTCACGGTCCCGGTGGAGATCACGGCCTTCGAGGTGATCGAGGGCGCGGAGCCGCGGCCAGCGCGCGCCGTCGCCTTCCAGCCGGGGCTGGCCGACCCCGACATGGTGCTGCGCATCGAGGTCGAGGATGGGGCGCTAGTCTTCTCGCTGATCCGCAACGGCGGCGCCTGGTGGCGCACCTTTGCGCCCGTGCCCTTGCAGCAGTCGCCGGAAGCCTACGCGGCCGAGCTGTATCGCTCCATCTCCAGCCTGGTGGACGCCGAGGACCCGACCGTGCAAGCCGTGCTGGGCAGGCGGCTGCGCATCCCGGCTGACGACGCAGACCGCAGCGTCAAGAAGCTGGGGCAGAGCCTGTGGAAGTATCTGATCCCCGACGAGCTGAAGGCGCTCTACGCGGCAGAGCGGGCGGCGTGGAGCGACAAGACGCTGCTGATCCAGTCCGACGAGCCGCACCTGCCCTGGGAGCTGGTCTGGCCCTACGACGCGGCCGATCGGTGGGGGGACGACGCGCCCTGGTGCTGCACCCTGCATATGACGCGCTGGCTGCGCAGGGACGACCGGCTGCGCAGCGGCAACATGACGCCGCCCGGCGCGCTGTCGCTGGGCCGGCTGGCCGTGCTGGCCCCCACCTACGCCCTGCTGCCCGACCTCAAGGGTGCGCAGCAGGAACAGGCGCTGCTGCTGGGGCTGGCCAGTCAATTTGGTCTGCGCAATGTCAGCCCCGCCACGCCGACCTGGAGCGCGGTGATGGACCTGCTGGAGGGCCGCGGCTACGACTGGGTGCACGCGGCCGCGCACGGCAACTTCTACGCCGCTGCGCCCGACGGCGACTCGGCGCTGTGGCTGACCAAAGACCGGGCGCTGACCCCTGACCAGATGGTGGGTGGAGAGATCGAGGCGCATCTGGGCGAGGCGCGGCCAGGCTTCTTCTTCAACGCCTGCCAGGTGGGCCGCCAGGGCTGGACGCTGACGCGCATCGGCGGCTGGGCCAACGCGTTGATCAGCGCCGGCGCCGGCATCTTCGTCGGGCCGCTGTGGGAGGTCAAAGACGCCAGCGCGTTGACCTTTGCCCGCGTCTTCTATGGGGCGCTGCTGGAGAACGAGACGGTGGCGCGCGCCGCCCGCCAGGCGCGGCTGGCCGCCCGTGCAGCCGGCGATCCCACCTGGCTGGCCTACAGCGTCTATGCCCACCCCAATGCGCGGCTGGCGTGGGATGGGTCGCGCGGTTGATGCCGTTAAGCAGATGTCTGGATGATAGAAAAGCGGCTAGCTGACAACTGTCCATTCGCTTAAATTTTTGGCCTAATCGGGAATTTGCTGATAAGCTCAGGGCATGACACCTGAACTCAGCATCACTACCGAACGCATTGACGACTTTCCGCTGCTGCTTGCCACGATGCATCAGATAGGGCTACCCGAGATCATAGATCGGCACCTAACTCGCCACGGACAGCAAGAAGGGCTGAGTTGGGGCTGGATAGCGACGATATGGCTGGCGCACATTCTATCGCAAGGCGATCATCGCAAACTGCCGGTGCAGGCATGGGTGCGGCAAGCTCGTGAGACTATTGTCTGCATCACCGGATTGAGCGAGTTGGGTGAACTGGACTTCACCGATGATCGTTTGACGCTTTTGTTGCGGCGGCTGAGCCGAGCCAGCACGTGGCAAGCGATCGAGACGGACCTGGGCCGCAGCATTGTCCGGGTGTACGACTTGAAGCCAGAGCGGATACGTCTGGATACGACGACGGTTTCTGGGCATCACGCTGGCGGTGACGATAGCCTGTTCCAGTTTGGTCACAGCAAGGACGATCCGAGCTTGCGTCAGGTCAAGGTGATGGTGGCGGCGTTGGATCCGTTGGGATTGCCGGTGGCGACGCAGGTGGTAGCAGGTCAGCGGGCGGACGATCCGCTGTACATCCCGGCGGTTGATCAAGTGATCAAGATCATCGACGGCATAGGCTTGCTGTTTGTTGGCGACAGCAAGATGAGCGCCTTGGGCATCCGAGCACACATTCAGCGTTTGGGCCACCATTATCTGTGTCCTCTGGCGCTGACCGGCAACACTGGTAACGAGCTGGCGCAGTGGGTTGCAGCCGTTGTCGATGATGAACAAGACCTGTATAGCGTGTATGGCGAGACGAGCCAAGGTGAAGTTAAGCTTCTGGCTCAAGGCTATGAGTTGGAACGCACCGTTGAAGCGGATGTAAACGGTGTGCGTCAAGCTTGGAAGGAACGGGTCTTGGTGGTTCGTTCGGAAAGGTACCGTCAGGTGTTGCAGGCTAGTCTGGCGAAACGTCTTGAGCAGGCAACGGTGCAGATCTTGGCCCTGACGCCAGCACCTGGACGAGGCAAACGACAGATCCGCGAGGAAGCTGACTTGGTGGCCGCTGCTAACGCTATCTTGCAGAAGCATGAGGTCGAAGGCTTGCTGACCTACACCTTTGAACGACAGGAAACCCGTCAGATCAAACAGATCGGCCGTGGTCGAGCTAGTCCAAATCGGCCGCAGCGCGAGATTGTGACGGTGCGCTACCAGATTAGCGCTGTCCAGCGCCAAGAAGAGTCGATTGCCGTCCATGGTGAAACGCTCGGTTGGCGAGCTTACGTCACGAACGCTCCATCTGCACAGCTCACCTTGGAGCAAGCGGTGCTCGCCTATCGGGATGAATGGTTGATTGAGCGTGGGTTTCATCGCTTAAAGGGTGCACCGTTGTCGCTAGACCCATTGTTTGTCAAGCGAGATGACCAAGTCACGGGCTTGATCAACCTGTTGAGTATCGCCGTGCGCATGCTAACCCTGATCGAATTCCTTGTTCGCTGTCAACTCAAGCAGAATCAAGAGCAACTGACGGGTCTCATCGCCAACAACCCGAAGAAAGGCATCGACAACCCAACTACCGAACGGCTTCTCAAAGCCTTTGACAAAATTACACTGACCATCGTCCACTTGCCGGATCAGGTGATCCGTTACGTAACACCGCTGACAGCCCTGCAGATCCGTATCCTGGAGCTGCTCGGACTGTCACCGACCGTCTACACCAAGCTGGCCGAATTGCGAAAAGGCCAGTGAAATTTAAGCGAATGGACAGT
>JBAQCH010000410.1:0-5230 GCA_049294015.1 Anaerolineae bacterium | reverse complement strand
GTGCAGGCCACGCTGGCGCCGCCCCGCTCCGGCCCGCTGGCGCTGGACGTAGCCTATCGCGACCTGCCCGGCGTGCAGTTGGAGATTTTCGTCGACGGCCACCTGCTGGGCGCGGCCGGCAGCGGCAGCGGCCCCTGGCAGGTGGCCCGCTTCCCGCTGCCGCCCGGCGCGCTCGACGGCAAATCCACCGTGGAGGTGGAGCTGCGCAATCCGGTCCAGCAGTTCGTGCGCGTCTACTACGCCGCCCTGGTCGATCCAAGTCGCCCGCCGTATGTGCCGTGATAGGGTGACAAGGTGACAAGGTGACAGGGTGACAGGGTGACAAGGTGACAGGGTGACAAGGTGACAGGGTGACTGAAGCCAGCCTGTCGCTCCGAGACCTGTCTTTCCGACCAACCCACCAACCTACCAATCTACCAATCTACCAATCTACCATCTACCAATTCCCAACCCATGAAAATCGCCATGCTCGGCACGCGCGGCGTGCCTGCCAGCTACAGCGGCTTTGAGACCTGCGTCGAGGAGCTGGGCAGCCGGCTCGCGCTGCGCGGCCATCAAGTCACCGTCTACTGCCGCAGCCATCACATCAGCTACGACCAGCCCAGCTACAAAGGGATGCGGCTGGTCAAGCTGCCCACCATCGCCAACAAGTACCTGGACACCATCGTCCACAGCTTTATCTCCAGCCTGCACGCGCTGACGCAGGGCTACGATGTGGCGCTCTATTTCATCGCCGGCAACAGCCTGGTGACCTGGATCCCGCGCCTGGCCGGCCAGCGCAGCCTGCTCAACGTCGATGGGCTGGACTGGAAGCGGGCCAAGTGGCCGGGGCCGGCCAAGCGCTACATCCAGTTCGCCGAGCGCATGAGCGCGGTACTGCCCAACGCCATCATCACCGATAGCCGGGTGGTGCAGCGCTATTACCGCGAGGTCTACGGCGCTGAGTCGACCTACATCGCCTATGGCTCCGACCTGCCGCGCCGGCCGCCTGGTCCCACGCTGGCCAGCCTGGGGCTGCGGCCGCGCGACTACGTGCTCTTCGTGGGCCGGCTGGTGCCGGAGAACTGCGCCCATCACCTGGTGGAGGCGTGGCGGCGGCTGGAGACGGACATGCAGTGCGTCATCGTGGGCGACGCGCCCTACGCCGAGGAGTACAAGGCCGAGCTGCGGCGCCTGGCCGGCGGCGACCCGCGCATCCACTTCACCGGCTACGTCTTCGGCGAGGGCTACTGGGAGCTGAGCAGCCACGCCTACGCCTTCGTCGAGACCAGCGGCGTGGGCGGCACGCATCCGGCCCTGGTGGAGGCGATGAACTTCGCCAACTGCGTGGTGGTCCACAACACGCCAGAGAACCTGGAGACGGTGGATGCGGCCGGCCTGTGGTACGATGGCCAGGCCGGCGCGGCGTCGCTGGCGCCCGTGCTGCGCACCCTGCTGGACGCGCCGCCGCTGGTCGATCTCTACCGCGCGGCCGCAGCGCAGCGGGCAGCGGCCGTCTACAGTTGGGAGGCGGTGACCGACGCCTATGAAGCGCTGTTTGCGCAGGTGTTGGCATAGGCCGGGACTGACGCATCTACCCCGCAGCCAGCAACCAGGCTACTCCATGGGTCGAGAAGCTGTGGTTCCGGCTGCGTGCTCTCCATCGGTTCTCCACAGTTGCGTGGTAAGATGGAGACGACGGAGACTCCCTCCTACCCATCTCATACGAGGAAAACCGCTATGTCGAAGCTTCGATACGTGATCCTGCTCGCTGCGTTGTTCGTTGCCGGCTGTGTAGCGCCGCCTCCGGTCGCCCCGGTAGAGCCGGCCACCGACGCAACCGCCGTACCTGTGGCGGAGTCAACCGCCGTTCAGGCTGCCGCTGGCTTCGGGCCAGCAAGCGGCATGATGGAACGCCACCACGCCGATGTCCCGGCTGAGTATGTCGATCTGGTCAACACGACGCCGGCCGACGAGGACTCGCTGGCGCGCGGCCAGATGGTCTTTGCCGCCCAGTGCGAGACCTGCCACGGCCCTACCGGCATGGGCGATGGGCCGGCCGGCCAGGCTCTCGACCCCGCACCCGCGCCGATCGCCCACACCAGCCAGATGCTGAGCGACGGCTATCTCTACTGGCGTATCAGCGAGGGCGGCCACAGCTTTGGAACAGCCATGCCGGCCTGGAATGAATCGCTGAGCGAGCGGGCGCGCTGGGATTTGATCAACTACATGCGCAGCCTGGGGAGCGATACAGCCCAGGGCATGGGTATGGGCCACGGCCAGGGCATGGGCGGCATGGGCCGCGGCATGGGCATGGGCGGTCAGATGATGCAGCGCCAGGGGCAGATGCTCCAGGCTGCCGTGGCCGCCAACTTGATTACCCAGGACGATGCCGATTTCTTCCAGCAGACCCAGCAACGGTTGCTGGACAGGTACGGCGCCGGCCGGCCGGGCCAAGGCCGCCTGGTCGAGCAAGCTGTCTCCAGCGGCCAAGCCGTGGCTGACGGCGTCCTCAGCCAGGCCGACGCCGACCGTTACACGGCAATCCACGACCAGATGATGGGGGTGGAGAGTATGCCGTAGGTAGGACAAGGCGAGCAGGCCACGGCGATGTTCTGGTCGCCTGTCACTTCCCATCCTACTGACTTAGGGACTGGCTAAGACCAGCGGCAGGTAGACTTCCGACGCCGGCGGCAGGCTCACCATCGTCCAGGTGACGCCGCCGTCGTCGGAGCGGTACGGCGCGTTGGACGTACCCATCGAAGCGAAGATGGTCAGCGGCAGGGGGAGCGGCCCGCGCTGCATCACCAGCGGCAGAAACACCTGATAGGTCGCTGTTAGCGCAGGGCTGGGCGATGCCCCAGTTGATGGTGGGCCGGTCAGCGCAGCCGGCTCTGGCAATGCAGCAGCCGGCGCAGGCGAGCGGCGGATGGCCACGTTCGAGACGCTGGCGCTGCGCGTCAGTCGCTGCCAGGAAAGACCGTCGTCGTAGGAGGCGTACAACACCCCTCCGTTCAGCCAGAAGATCGCTCGATCCTGTGCGTAGTTGGGGGACACGAACAGGTCATGGGAGTAGATGGAGGTCGAGTCCTCGCACTGCCGGCCATCCTCAGCATAAACTTGCAGCCACGACTGGCCAGCGTCCTGGCTCTTGAAGATGATGCCATTCTGAACGGTAAACAGGGTGCGATCGTGGACGAAGTCGGGCGACAGGGCGATGGAGTTGACCACCATGTTGCACAGCCCAGCGTCGCGCGGCTGCCAGGTGTCGCCGCCGTCAAAGGACACGATCAGCTTGGGCAATGGCGGCGGTTCGTAGCCAAGCTGGACTGGCACAAAGAGCGTGTGATCTGTAGCAAAGGCAGGCGAGGGGGCCACCTGGCTTGTGCCTGCATTTAACCAGACCCGCTCCCAAGTTCGCCCGCTGTCAATCGAACGATCAACGCCGATGTCCCTTTGAATCCACAACTGGGCGCAAGCTGAAAACAAAACGTAGGGATCGTTGGTAGGCTCAGGACCTGTACAAGACACACCGCTCCATCCCGGTGGTGTCCGTTCTTCCCAGCTATCTCCTCCGTCAACACTGCGCCACATCTCGGAATCGCCAGGTATGCCGTGGTGGAAACGGACAAAAACCGTTGGAGTCTCATGACCTTGGGCAGGCAGACCTACGACGACACTTCCGCCTGCCCTGTAGCGATCGGCATACTCGAAGACCTTGCTCCAAGAAGTGCCAGCATCAGTGCTACGCCAGACTCGTATTCGTTCTTCTCTGAGGGAAACGATATATCGCTGCTGATAGAGATAGATTGTGTGATCGAACTCATAACGAGGAGATGGCGTTGTTACCGAATAAGTGGTAACTTGCGGTAGCCTTATGCTGCTCTGGCGGTATTGGGCCGCGTCAGTGGGCAACGAAGGGGCTCCGCAGACCAAGGTCAGGGCTACGCCGCAAATGACCAAAGCGGTTAGCCTAAGTGAGATGGACCTTGTATCCATAGGTGCACCTCCTCACGGGCCAGGCGTCGACGTGGGTGGAAAGCGATCTGGTGGATACGTCATCTCTCTGCCAGCGCCAACGCGCCCCACAGCACGCTGTCATCGCCCAGCGCGGCCGGCTGTACGTCGATGCGGGCGCGCGACCAGGGGGTGATGGTGCGGCGCAGCTCGGCGCGCAGGGGGACGAACAGCGCGTCGCCGGCCTTGGCGATGCCGCCGCCGATGACGATGCGCGCCGGGTTGAGCAGCATGATGGCTGCCTTCAGGCCCAGCGCCAGGTCCACCACGTAGCGCGCGACGAAGGCCGGGTCTTGCAGCAGCACCTGAGCCGGCTGGCCGTGGTCCCGCTCCAGCCACAGCCCGCAGCACAGGCGCTCGAAGCAGCCGTACCAGCCGCACAGGCACTGCGGGCCGTCGGGCCGGATGGTCATGTGGCCGATCTCGCCGCCGTAGGAGTCAGCCCCGCGCAGCACCTGCCCGCCGCTGACGATCCCGCCGCCGATGCCGGTGGACAGCGTCATGTAGAACAGGGGGTCGCAGCCCACGCCCGCGCCATAGCACGCCTCGCCCAGCGCGCCCACGTTGGCGTCGTTGTCCAGCACAGCCGGCAAGCCCAGCTCAGCCTGCAATGTGGCAATCAGCGGATAGTCGCCCCAGCCCGCGACGTGGGTGGAGAACAGCACGCGCTGGCTGGCGTAGTCCACCGGACCGCCGAAGCCGACGCCGCAGCGCTGGAAAGGGATATCGCGCTGCCAGCCGCGCGCGATGGCGATGATCTGCGGCAGCATGGCTTGCGGCCCGCTCGCGCGGTCGGTGGGGCGGGTTACGCGGCGAACCATCTGGCCGTCCACGAACGTAGCCAACGAGAACTTGGTGCCGCCGATGTCGATCGCCAGGGTGGCTGTCATGGCATTTCACCGTCCAGCTGGGAGACTGATGGGACGCAGATCAACACAGAAGACGCAGATCAGAAGCAAGGAGCCGCCCTTCTTCTCTGATCAGCGTTAATCAGTGAAAATCAGCGTCCGGCTTGCAATCCGAGATGAACACAGAAGACACAGATCAGAAGCAAGGAGCCGCCCTTCTCCTCTGATCAGCGTTAATCAGTGCAAATCAGCGTCCGGCTTGCAATCCGAGATGAACACAGAAGACGCAGATCAGAAGCAAGGAGCCGCCCTTCTTCTCTGATCAGCGTTAATCAGTGAAAATCAGCGTCCGGCTTGCAATCCGAGATGAACACAGAAGACACAGA
>JBAQCH010000409.1:0-17627 GCA_049294015.1 Anaerolineae bacterium | reverse complement strand
GGCTCAGCCTCAGGCGCGGGCGTCACGTCCAGCGGAACGTTCTGCGGCTCAGGGCCAGGCGCTGGCGGCGCCGGCTGGCCGCAGCTTGCCAGCAACAGGCTGGCGATGATAACGATCAAGAGAGCTGTGTAGACTCGGTGGGACGTTTTTCTGGACATATTGACCTCAGCATCCATTCGACTTGCTCTGGGCGGATCCGTGATCCGCTACTCGTGGGCCTATGCCGCCGGTTCCGTGAACGGGCGGGAGCATTGCGAAAAATCTTACTCGACTTGGATCCAAATTCCCTCACTCGTTAGTTGCTGCCCGTTCGCGGCCGTCGCTACGGCAGTGACGTAATACGCGCCAGGCTGGAGCGTCCACCAGGTCTCGAAGGGCAGTCTCGTCGCCCGACCGGCCGGCTGGCCGTTGACCAGGAACGTCACCTCGGCCGGCAGCGTCGCGCCCAACGGTCGCGCGGCTAGGCGTACCTGCTGTAACTCAGCCGGCATTCCGGCCGACAGCCGGAACACGCTGTTGGGATCCGGGCTGATCAGTACGAGAGTGGCAGGTTGCAGGTTGCGGGTGGCAAGTTGCGCCGGCGACCCACTTGCCGTCACCAACTGTTCACTGTCCACTGTTAACTGCTCACCGTTAACCTTTAACCCTTCACCGACCGCCGACTGCTCGATCCCCTGCGCCAGCGCCCACTCGCGCAGCTCGGGCGGATAGACGCGCACCACACGTTGCTCGACGCACTCCGGCGCAGTTTCAGGTCCGGCTACGCCACCGCGGCAGCGGTCCACAGCCAGCGGGCGGTAGACGGTATCGAACTCAGTTGGCTCGCTGCCGGCGATGAACAGCTCGCTGCGCTGGCGGGTACACCACTGGGTGGGCAGCAAGCCCGAATCGATACACACTTCGGCCCGCACCAGGCCGTCGGGCTGGCGGAAGCGGGCCGCGGGCAGCCCCTTGTGGGCCATCTCCATCACGTCGCGCCAGATTGGCCCGGCCCCGCTGACGCCGCTGACGCCCAACATGGGCGTGTTGTCGGCGTTGCCGACCCAGACGCCGCCCACCAGGTCGGGCGTGTAGCCCACCGTCCAGTTGTCGCGCCAGTCGGTGGTGGTGCCGGTCTTGACCGCGGCCGGCCGGCTCAGCTTGAGCACGCTGTTGCGGCCAAAGGAGGGCGCGCGCGCGTCGTCGTCGCTGAGGATGTCGGTGATGAGGTAGGCGACGCGGGGGTCTACTGCGTAATGCGTAACACGTAATTCGGAATCGTGTGGGGCGCGCCAGAGGATGTTTCCTTCCGCGTCTTCGATGCGCTCGATGGCGTAGGGCGTGGCCTTGTAGCCGCCGTTGGCGAAGGCGGCGTAGGCGGCCGTCAGCTCCAGCAGGCTCACCTCGCCGCCGCCCAGCGTCAGGGCCAGGCCGTAAGGGCGTTCCTGTGTCGTGGGTTGAGTAGGCGTCCTCGCCGTATCGAAACCCGCCGCGCCCGTGGGTTGAGTAGGCGTCCTCGCCGTACACCTGCACTGCGCGCAGGCGCAAGTGTCGAAACCCTTTGGCGCACCGGCTGGCCGGAACGACGTGATCCCCTGTCGCTGCGCTTGCTCGATCAGCGCTGGCACGCCGATGCTGTCCAGCACCTTGACCGCGGGCAAGTTGTACGAGCTGGCTAGAGCGGTGCGCACGCTGACCGGGCCGTGCCACTGCATGTCGTAGTTTTGCGGCACGTAGGGCTCGCCCTCGGCCGTCAGGAAGGCGGTGCGCACGTCGGCGATGACTGTGGCCGCAGTGACAGGTTTGCGGCCGGCCGCGCCCGCGCGCGCCGGGTCCATGGCAGCGGCATAGGTCAGCGGCTTGAGGGCCGAGCCGGGCTGGCGCAGGGCCAGCGCCGCGTTCATCGCGCCGTCGATGCGGGCGTCGAAGTAGTTGGGGCTGCCGACCATGGCGCGGATCGCGCCGCTCTGCGGGTCCAGCAGCACCACAGCCGCGTTCTCGATGCGCCGGTCGGGCGGCGCGTCCTTGGCCTGTTTGAGCTGGCCCAGGCGGTAGCCCACCGCGGCCTCGGCCTGCCGGTTCCAGTCCAGGTCCAGCGTGGTCATCACCCGCAGCCCGCCCTGGCTGACCCGCTGCGCGCCCAGCAGCCGCTCCAACTGCGCCTCGACGTAGCTGACGAAGTGCGGCGCCTGGATCGGGAAGGGGGTGGCCGCGAACTGGAGGCGCTCGGCCAGGGCCAGCTCGGCCTCGCTGCGGGGGATGTAGCCGTGCGCGACCATGGCGGCCAGCACGTTGGACTGGCGCCAACGGGCCGATTCCAGGTTGTACAACGGATTATACACTTCTGGGTTCTGCACCAGCCCGGCCAGCAGGCTGCACTCAGCCAGATCCAGCTCAGCGGCCGACTTGCCGAGGTAGCCGTGGGCCGCAGCCTCCAGGCCATAGGCGAAGTTGCCGTAGTAGACCTGGCTGAGGTACATGGCCAGCACCTCTTGCTTGTCATAACGTAGCTCGATCAGCAGCGCCAGCCAGGCCTCGCGCAGCTTGCGGCGCAGCGACTGCTCGTAGCGCTCGTCGGCTGTCATCAGCGTGGTGCGGGCCAACTGCTGGGTGATGGTGGACGCGCCGGAGACCACCGTGCCGCTGCGCCAGTTTTGCACGGCCGCGCGGCCGATGGCCAGCGGGTCGACGCCGGGGTGGTGGAAGAAGCGGCTGTCCTCGACCGCGACCGTGGCCTGCCAGCAGGCGGCCGGGATCTGCTCGAATTGAAGCGACTGCTGCTTGCCCTGGTCGCCGATAGCCTCGAACAGCAGTTGGCCGTGACGGTCGAAGAGCAGCGTGCTGGGGCGGGCCGCGGCTAGATTAGCCCTCGTCGGCGCGGGCAAGTCGCCCACCAGCCAGGCGCCAGGGGCCAGCACAGCCAGCAGGACAGTCGCGAGAATGAGCAGCGCACGGCGCCGCCAAGACAAAGAACGCATGTGAAGACACCACCGTAGATCGAAAGTTGATAGCCTGTGCGAGACGACAATGGGACGATGGTTTCGCACGGCGATTACACGGCCTCAACCTGTGTCTGGTTCATTCTATAGCTTACGCAAGGAGTGCTATCTTGCCAAATCATTGTCAGTTGACTGGAACCGCGGCCGGTGTTATACTGGCGCCAGTTGAACCAACGATCTTGAACGCACAGCGGGATGAAGACGTATGATCGAAGCACCTGTATTGACCAAACCGCCGGCAGTGAAGGGGCCAAAGAGCCTCACCGCAATCCATTATCCAGAATCGGATGGGAAGCCCGTGGGAGAAACCGATTTTCACATCGCCGCGCTGTTTCACCTGTGGCAAGCCTTGCGCTTCCACTACCGCAACGATCCCAACGTCTATGTGGCCGGCAATATGCTCTTCTATTATGAAGAAGGCAACCCGGCCGAGTTCAAGGCGCCCGACATATTCGTGGTCAAGGGGATCGCCAAGCACGACCGTCGCGTCTACAAGCTGTGGGAAGAGAAGGCCGCGCCTTGCGTTGTTTTCGAGATTACGTCCCGCAGCACGCGGCTGGACGACTTGGGCACCAAACGGGCGCTCTACGAGATGCTGGGCGTGCGGGAGTATTACTTGTTCGATCCGTTGGACGAGTATCTGCGGCCCCGGCTGCAAGGCCATAAGCTCGTGGCGGGCATGTATCAGCCGCTCAAGCCGTCCCTGGACGGCAGTCTGTTGAGTCGCGAGCTGGGTCTTGTGCTGCGGGCGGAGAGCAAACTGCTGCGCTTGGTCGATCCTGCCACTGGCGCGTCTTTGCCCACCCTGGACGAAGCCGTCGACCAGATGGAGGATGCGCTGGAGACCGCCCGATCAGAGATGCGCCGGGCATATCTTGCAGCCCAGCGGGCAGAGGCAGAAGCCCAGCGGGCAGAGGCACAAGCCAAGCAAGCAGAAGAAGAAGCCCAGCGGGCCAACGCTGCCGAACAGCGCGCTGCTCAACTCGAAGCCGAGATCGAACGCCTGCGCCGCCTGCTGGACGAGCTAGGCTAGGCCCAGCGTAGTCAATCGCTCAGGTGTGGGCGCGCCCGTCGCCGGGTCCCAGCCGCGCGCGGCGTAGTATTCGCTCGTCATCAGCGCCATATCAGGCAGCACGCCGGCCGCGCCGCCGCTGGGACGGGGCTGCGTGGCCAGCCGCTGTGGCAGCACGTCGTCGGCCGCGGTCACGCCGTAGGCCGCGTTGATCAGCCGTTTCAGATTGAAGATGCGCTCGCCGGTCAGCAGCACCTCCTCGCCGGTCCAGTCCCAGCCCAACGCCGCGTTGACCAACTCAGCCAGCTCGGCCGGGCCGATCAAGCCCCGTTCGATGAATTTGCAAAGCCCCAGAGGGTTGAAGACGCTCTGGAAGTCCTGATAGCGCACAGCCATCGCGCCGCTGCCCTGGCTATCCAGCCGGGCCTGCCATTGGTCCGCGCCCGGTCGGAAGACCACGCCCGGAATCTCGATGCCGTAGCCCTCGTAGTAGGTCATGGTCTCCATGTGGCAGGCGCCGCGGTTGGCGGTGGCGTAGCCGGGGGCCATGCTGACGAAGGCGCGCGGGTCGTGGTAGGGCATCTCCAGCCCTTTGACGTGTATGGCCAGCGGCGCGGCGGCCGGGCCCAGCCGCTCAGCCATACGCCGCACGCCGTCAGCCAGCAAGTCGCCCAGCCCCTCGCGCCGGCCGATCTTGTGGACGCAGGCTACGATAGCCTCGGCGTTGCCCCAGGCGAGGTCCAGCCCGTCCCCATCTTCCGACGACAGCAACCCTCGCTCGGCAGCTTCCACGGCCATCGCGATGCAGGCCGACGCCGAGATGGTGTCGATGCCGTAGTCGTTGCACAGCATGTTGGCGTGGGCGATGCTGTCCAGGTCGCTGTTCAGCAGCAGGCCGCCGAAGCCGCCCAGCGTCTCGTACTCGGGGCCATGGCCCTGCGTGCCGGCGTAGGGGCCGTTGGCGATGCGCACGGTCTTGCCGCAGCCGATGGGGCAGGCAAAGCAGAAGGTGTGCTTGGCGAAGATGGTCTCGGCGATGCGCTGGCCGCTGATCTGCACCGCCTCAGGCCAGGAGCCGCCCTGCCAGTTGCGCAGCGGCAGGTCGCCGTGCTTTTCGGCGTTGGGAACGCTGCCGGCCGTGCCCAACATGCTCAGGCCATAGGCGCCGTCTTTGATCTGGGCGTTCTGGGCCTTGACCACGTCCCGAAAGCCTTTGGTGTCATAGTACTCAGGCCGCTCCTTGCCGCGCACGGCGATGGCCTTGAGGTTCTTGCTGCCCATGACCGCGCCCATGCCCGTGCGGCCGGCCGTGCGGGCGTGCGCTATGCCGCCCTGCATGACGCCGGCATAGCGCACCAGCCGCTCGCCGGCCAGGCCGATGCACGCTACCTGCGCTTTGGGATCGGTCTCGGCGCGCACCTGGTCGAAAACGTGATAGTGGTTGTGGCCCCACAGATGGCTGGCATCGCGTAGCTCAATGCAGACAGGCTCGGTCGGAGACCGGCCTGAGCTGGCTGAGAATTGCTCGGGCCGGTCTCCGACCGTGCCCGTCCCGTCGATCCAGAGATAGACCGGCCGCTCCGCCCGTCCGGTTATCACCAGCCCATCGTAGCCGGCGAAGCGCAGCTCGGCGCCCCAGTGGCCGCCCATGTTGCTCTCGCCCCAGATGCCGGTCAGCGGCGAGCGGGCGCACCAGGCGCTGCGGCAGCCCGTGGGCGCAAAGGCGCCGCTGAGCAGGCCGTTGAAGATCAGCAGCGGGCTGGCGGGGTCGTCCCATGCCAGCTCCGGGTTCAGCGTGTCGTGGAACAGCTTGGCCGCGAAGCCGCTGCCCAGCAGGAAGCGGCGCACGGCCTGACCATCGATGGTGTGGGGTGTCACATCCCCGGTGGAGAGATCGATTTGCAGATACTTGCCGGCGTAGACCGGTGGCATGGCGCACTCCTTTGTGGCATGGCGTTTCGCAGGGCAGTATAGCGCAGGTTGTCCGCATCGTCAACGAAGACCGCTCGAACTTTTCGATTTTTCGTAAGAGTGGGTAAACTATATGCCATGGCTAAACAACCACCTCTCGACCGCAACGAATTCGTCGATCACGTCGAAGCGGCAACCCGTCAGGCGGGCTACGTCATCCAGCAACGCGACGGCATGACGCTGACTCTGGAAATGCAGGGCCAGCCTATGCGCTGCGACCTGAAACGGCTCTACGGGGTCTATCAGCTTCAGCCCGACCGACTGGACGACATCGTCGCCGCACATCTGGCCTCGCTGAGCCAGGCCAGTCAACCCCAGCCGCCGCTGAGCGAAAAGCAAGCGCTGGAGTCTTTCCTGCCGCTGCTCAACCCGCGTGCCTGGCTGGATACCGTGCGCCAGCAGGGGGCTGAGCCGCCGGTACATCGACCCTTTGTGGCCGGGCTGGTCATCACCTACGTCTTCGACCTGCCCCAGGCGCGCGCTTACCTCCAGCAGGCCACGTATGACAAGCTGCTCTCCGCGCCCGACGCCACGCCTGATGTGGTGTATGAGATGGCGCTGGCCAACCTGCGCAAGCGCACCAGCCCGCGCGACTGCAAAACCTTCGGCATGGGCGACCAAACCATCGTTGTCTGTGACAAGCGGGACGGCTTTGCGGCCGCGCGCGTCCTGCTGCCAGAGCTGATGGCCACCTGGGCGGAACGCATCGCCGGACGCATGTTGCTGGGTGTCCCCAACCGTGATTTCTTGATCGCCTTCAGCGACCGCGATCCGGAGCAGGTGGCGGCTATCACCCAACAGATCCGTCGCGACGCCGCCCAGCGCGAGGGCGGGCTGACAGCGGAGCTGCTGATGTGGCGCAACGGAAAGGTGGCGCCGCACCGGACGGTGCATTGAGGGGGAGGGTAGATTGGTAGATTGGTAGATTGGTGGCGTTTGGCGCCTGTTAAGCGCCGTTTGGGCTGGACACCATGTTGAGGCCAATGCCTGCGGTGAACACGGGAATGGGGTGGGGCAACTGCGCTTCTCGCCAAAAGGATACCTCGTGGCCGGCGTCGCGCACGAAGCGCAGACGGGTTAGAGAGACGTAGCCGTTAGCGATGGCCCAGGCGTCACTACCGGCTGGGTGGGCTTGCTCGCGCTCGCGCCAGACGCGCTGCACCTGCAAAAGCTCGCTGCTCTTCACCGCCAATTGGTAGTTGTCCAGGCAGGTGTGGGCGCTCAATGTGGTCACGCGCACGCCGGTCAGTTCGTGCAGCGGCCGGTTGGGCACGTTGACGTTGTAGGGCGCGTCGTCCAGGCGGATGCTTTCGCCGAAGGTCTGCACCAGTTCGGCCAGGCAGGCACCGGCCGTGTCCCAGTGCTCGCCGCTGTTGTTGCCCACCTCCATGGAAATCGCGATGGCTGGGTAGCCCAGGATGCGTGCGGTCAGGGCAGCGCCCACCGTGCCCGACAGGAACACGTCGCGGCCCACGTTCAGCCCCGCGTTGACGCCGCTGACCACCAGGTCGATGGGCATGGCGCTCAGCGCGCCACTCAGTCCCACCTGGACACAGGCGGCGGGGGTGGCGTCCACGGCGACGGCAGTCACGAAGGGCAGATCGCGCGGGCTGGGACGCAGCGAGAAGCCAATTTCACTGGCGGGCGGCAGGGCTGCACCATAGCCGCTGTAGTTGGTGCTGGGCGCTGCGATCAACACGCGCCCCAGGCCGGCCAGCGCCCGGGCTGCCGCCCACAGCCCAGGCGCTGCAATGCCGTCGTCGTTGGTCAGGAGGAAGTTCATCGGTTCTTTGCCTCTTGTCATGGTTTTTCCACCCCATCGTATACCTACCCCGTTAAGCCTGTGGCAAAGAACGTTAACAGTCCGGTTAAACTTTGGTTAAGCCTTGGCAATGAATCCGGCCAACTCGGCCTTCAGCTTGTGCAGCGACGGCTGATGCACGTACATCATGTGGCCGGCCTCGTAGAAGCTCATGCCAACGTTGTCCTGTAGGCTGGGGTCAAGGCTCAGGTGGTTGAAGGTGTAGGTGGTGGCAAAGTAGGGCGTGGCCAGGTCGTAGTAGCCGTTGGCCACATGGACGTGTAGATGAGGGTTCATGCTGATGGCCTTGCGCAGCGTCTCGGCTACGTTGACGTACTGGTTCTCGAACTCCTTGTAGCTCCAGGTCTGGTACAGCCCCTTGAGAATTTCGTAGGGCAGGTCACTTTCGAACTGCAGGTCGCCGCGCACGTAGTCGTTGAAGCAGGCCGTGTACGCGCCCTGGATCGCGACGTAGCTGGGGTCGAACTCGAAGTGCTCGCCGGCCGCGTCGCGGTCGATGCCGGTGTAGCGGCTGTCCAGCCTTCCCACGGTGCGCCGCTGCTCGCGCAGCAGCTCCTTGACGAAGCGGAAGATGTCGATGCGCAGGTCGCTGCGTTCGACATAATCCTGACTGAGGCCGGTAAAGCGCGCCAGCTTGGCGGCGATGGCTGCGCGCTGCTCGACCGGCAGCGCCGTGCCTTGCAGTAGAGCCAGCGCATAGGCGCCCATGACGAAAGCCTCGACCTGCGCCAACACCTCGGTCAGCGGCAGCGCTTGCAGGTCGGCCGGCAGGCGCTGGTGGTACCAGGCCGTGGCCGTGTAGGTGGGCAGGAAGAGCAGGTAGGGCAGGTCGTTGCCGGGGTTGAAGTCGGTCGTCTGGAAGTCGAGGATGCTGGACACCAGCATGATGCCGTTCAGCCACAGGCCGTGCCGCTCCTGTAGGTAGCCGCTGAGGCCGGCCGCGCGCGTTGTGCCGTAGCTCTCGCCGACCAGGAATTTGGGCGACAGCCAGCGTCGGTAGCGGCTGATGTAGAGGCGGATGAAGTCGCCCACCGACTCGATATCCTTGGTGAAGCCGTGGAAGTCCTTGGCCTTCTCGCCCGGCGCCGGCCGGCTGAAGCCGGTGCTGACCGGGTCGATGAACACCAGGTCTGTCGCGTCCAGCAGCGAGGCCTCGTTGTCCACCAGCCTGTAGGGCGGCCGCAGGGGGAATCCGTCGTCGTCCAGCAGCACCCGTCGCGGCCCCAGCACCCCCAAGTGCAGCCAGACCGACGACGAGCCTGGCCCGCCGTTGAAGGAGAAGGTCAGCGGCCGGCTGGCGGGGTCATCCACGCCGTCCTTGGTGTAGGCAATGAAGAAGATCGACGCCTTGGGCTGTTCGCCCTCGGACGCGCCCTCATCCTCGCCCGTCTTCTCGGCCTCCTCCTTCAGCACGATGGCGCCAGCGGTGACGGTGTATGCGATAGTCTGTCCGTCGAGGGCGATGGTGTGGTGGGTGGTGACCAGGTTGTCTTGGGGGGTCGGTTGGGTGTCGGTGGTGGGTTGGATTGATTCGGGCATGAGTAGACTCCGCGTTGATGAGAGATGCGTGTTGGGTGAGACCTTCCCTCACCCCAACCCTCTCCCAGGGGGAGAGGGAGTGCGCTTCGGGGTAGATGAGGTCACGCGGCGAGGCTTCGTAAGCGGCACAACGGTCCCCTCTCCCTATGGGAGAGGGCTAGGGTGAGGGGGAGTCCTTCCTTCCACTAAGCTTCATGCACTCTTCATGAATCGCCTGTACCACGGCCGGGAAGCGCTGATGAACGTCCTGGTTCGTGAATCGTATCACGGTATACCCATGGTCGTTGAGCCATTCTGTACGGGCCTGGTCGTACTCGGCTTGCAAGACATGGGAGTCGCCGTCGACTTCAATAACCAGCGAGCACTCGTGGCAGAAGAAGTCGACGATGAAGCGGTCGATGGGATGTTGGCGGCGGAACTTGTAGCCTTCTAGCCGTCGGTCCCGGATCGCGGCCCAAAGCCTCTGCTCGGCCGGCGTCTGAGGTTGCCGGAGTTCTCTCGCTCGTTCAAGTATCGGCGGATAGATGCGGTGTCGTCTTTGATCTTGCACGCTTGTCATTCACGCTATGAGGCTTTTCCTCACCAACACCTCAATCCGCAGCTCCAGCAGCGCCACTCCCGCCGCGCCCAGCCGCATATTGGCGGCGACCAACGTCAGCGAGGCGATCTCTTCGCGGCGGGCCTGCAGGTCGTCAACCGTAGGCTCCATACCCAGCAGCGCGCCGGCCAGCGCCTCCACGATCACCTGTCGGATGTGCGCGATCTGCGCGTCTACGTCGCCGGCCGCGGCCAGCCGCTGCGGGCTGCGCACTTGCGGGCTGGCAGCGCCGCTGGCCCGCACCGCGCCAATCGGCAGCGCAATGGCCTCGTCAGTCTCCCATCGGACGTAACTCAGGTTGTCTGGTGTCCGCTCAACGTTGCGCCCCTGTTCAACGCCGGTTCCATTACCTTTCATCTTCACCTGCACTTTCTGCATTGAGTATTGACAATTGGCAATTGACCATTAACCATTGACCCCCGCCACCCCCTCCGCATGCAGCCGTGCGATCCCAGCCGCGTCGTAGCCCAGCTCGGCCAGCACCTGGTTGGTGTGCTCGCCCAGCCGGGGTGGAGGGATGCGATAGCTCATGGGAGTGCCGGAGAAGAAGCCGGGGAAGGCCAGCGACTTGAACAGCCCTACCGACGGATGCTCCATCTGCACGATCATGTGGCGCGCGCGGATGTGGGGGTCGTTCAGCGCCTCGTCCACGGCATACAGCGGGCCGCTGGGGATCTCTGCCGCGTTCATCAGCTCGACCCATTCCCTCGCCGGCCGGGCGGCCAGGTACTGGTCGAGGATGGGCGTCAACTGGTCGCGGTTGACGTTGCGCAGGGCGTTGGTGGCGAACAGGGGATGGGTCACCAGCCCCTCGTCCGCGCCGATGACCTCGCAGAACTTGCGCCACAGCCGCTCGCTGCCGGCTGCCACCACGATCCACTTGCCGTCGCCGGCCTTGAAGGGCTGGTAGGGAGTGATGGTGGGGTGCTGGTTGCCGGTCTTCTGCGGCGCCTCGCCGGTGGTGAAGTAGCTGCCGGCCAGGTAGCTCAGCCAGTTGAGCTGCGACTCCACCAGGCTGATGTCGATGGCCTGGCCAACGCCGGTGTGCTGGCGGGCCAGCAGCGCGGCCAGCACGCTGATCAGCGCGTAGAGGCCGGCGCTGAAGTCGGCCATGGCCATGGGAAAGCGCATGGGTGGGTCGCCCGGCTCCCCGGTCAGCTCCATCAGCCCGCCCATAGCCTGGGCGATGATGTCGAAGCCGCTGCGGTCGGAGTAGGGGCCGCTGCGGCCAAAGCCGGTGATGCTGACGTGGATCAGCCGCGGGTTGCGGGCGTGACACGCCTCGACCGACAGCCCGTACTTGTCCAGCGAGGCCTGGCGCGGTAGGTTGACCAGAAACACATCGGCCTGGTCGATCAGTCGGTGGAAGATTGCCAGCCCCTCTGGCTTGGTGTAGTCCAGCGCGATGCCGCGCTTGTTGCGGTTCGTGGACAGGAAATAGGCGCTCTCGCCCGCGACGAAGGGCGGGCCCCAGCCGCGGCACACGTCGCCGATGCCCGGCTGCTCGATCTTGATCACGTCCGCGCCCATGTCGCCCAGGTACATGCTGCACGTGGGGCCGGCCAGGGCCTGGGTCAGGTCGACGACTTTGATGCCGGGGAGGATGAGGGGATTGGGTTGCATAGCAGGTCTCTTGTGGTGTTGAAGAGTGGAGCATGAGGAGCGCAATGCGTAACCCGGAACGCGCGCTCGGGCGAAGAAGTCTCCAGTTACGGGTTACGGGTTACGGGTTACGGGTTACGGGTTACGGGTTACAGGTTATGGGCCGGCTGCGCCGCTGTTGTAGGACCTCACGCCGTTCGTCCGAGATCGAGCGCGCCGGGCCGCCGCGCTGCACGTTGATAATCTCAGCCATGATGCAGACGGCGATCTCGGCCGGGGTACGGGCGCCAATGGCGATGCCGATGGGCGCGTAGACGCGGTCGAAGGTTTCGGCTGGGATGCCCATCTCCACCGATAGCAGGTCGAAGACGGTGCGCACGCGGCGCTGGCTGCCGATCATGCCGATGTAGCCCAGTGGCGTGTCGAGCACTTCGAGCAAGCAGTCGATGTCGTGCTGGTGGCCGCGGGTGACGAGGACGATGTATGTGTCCAGCCCCAGCCGGCCCGCGGCCGCCCAGTCGCGCATGGTCTCGCGCAGCGGCAAGGCCAGCACCTCGTCAGCCTGGGGGAAACGCTGGCGGTTGGCGTACTGCGGCCGGTCGTCCAGTACGACCACGGTGAAGTCGCACAGCTTGCCGAGCTGGGCCAGCGGCTGGGCCACGTGGCCGGCGCCGACGATGACCAGCTCCGGCGGCCGGTGTTGCACCTCGACGAAAAGCTTGACCGGGCCGGCCGGCGTGGTGTAAGTCAGCGTCTTATGGACGCGGCCGCGCAGCGCGTCCCGCCCATCGGCCAGCGTCTGCGCCTCCAGTTCTCCCAGACCCAGACTGCCCAGCGGCTCCGCATCCAGCCAAACCACAGCGCGGCGGCCAACCACTGCCGGGTCCGGCGCAGCAGTCACCGTCGCCAGCGCCACAGGCCGGCGGGCTTCGACGGAGGAGATTAGGGCAGAAAGGACGGCGGTTGTCATGACAAGTTCAACATAACGATGAATGATGAACGATGAACGATGAATCCGGAAGGCGGCTCCGCCATTCATCATTCATCATTCATCCTTCATCATTTGCCTTGTTGCTCCAGCGCTGCACAAACACGTTGAAGATCCCGCCGCACACGCCCAGGCTCTGCATGGTCGGGTCCTCGGTCAGGTCGATGTGTACGACGGCTGGCTCGCCCGTTTGCAGCACGTCCAGGCCAGCGCGGATCACATCGGCCTCGCCGCAGCCGCCGCCGACCGTGCCGTAGTGCTGGCCCAGCGGGTGGATGATCATCTTGGCGCCCACCTCGCGCGGCACGCTGCCGCGCACCTCGGTGATGGTTGCCACGGCCACGCTCTCGCCGCGCGCCAGGTAGTCGTTGAGCTTGTGGTAGAAAGTGTCCATAGGTCGTCCCTGCGGCCAGAAGTTCGACTTCTCCGAAGAAGTCGAACTTCTGCGCTACGGCTGATACTCGCTGCGCAGGATGCCGTAAGCCACCAGGTCTTCGTAGCGATCCCACTTCTTGACGTGCTGGCGCTGCGTGCCTTCGTAGGTCATGCCAGCCTTCTGCATCACGCGGCCCGACGCCGGATTGCGCATCAGGTGGTGGGCATAGATTCGGTGCAATCCCATCTGCTCGAAGCCATAGCCGATCAAGGCGCGGGCGGCCTCGCTGCAATAGCCGTGGTTCCAGTAGGGCACGCCCATCCAGTAGCCCAGCTCGGCCCGGCTGTGGCCATCGTTCAGTCTCAGGCTGATGCAGCCGGCCAGCTCGCCGTCCTGCGGCAGCGTCACCGCCAACGTCATAATCTCCCGCTGCGCAAAGCGTTCGGCATGGCTGTCGATCCACGCTTCAGCCGCGCCTTCGGGATAGGGATGTGGGATATTCAATGTCGTGTCGGCCACAGCCCACTCGCCCGCCAGCCGCTGCACGCTAGCCGCGTCGCTCAACGCAAACGGTCGCAACACCAGCCGCTCTGTCGTGATCGTCGGCAATTCATCACTCAAGGCCGCATGTCCGTTCACTGTTCACCGTTCACCGCCGCCGCATACTGCTCAGGCGTGTCCAGGTCGGCCAGCACCGCCGGCGTGTCCACCTCGACGTAGCGAATGGCGGTCGCGTGGCGCTGAATAACGGTGCGTAGCGTCTCGCCGGCCGGCACCGCCAGTACTTCATTCCACAGCCAGCGCGGCAGCAGGATGGGATGGCCGCGGCGCATGGCGTAGCTGGGAATCACCAGCGCCTGGCCGCCGCTGTCGTCGAAGGCCCGCAGCACCTGCCGCACCACAGCCACCTGCATCTGCGGCTGGTCGGCCAGGGCCAGCAGCGCACCCTGGTGGCCCGGATCGGCCGCAGCCAGGCCAGCCTGGATCGACGCCAACATTTCACCGCTGGCGTAAGCTGGATTGTGGATGCAGTGTACGCTACGGCCGGCCAGCGCCGCCTCGATGGCCTCACCCTGATGGCCCGTGACGACGATCACGTCCTCGATACCAGCTGCCAGCAGGGTGCTCACCACCGTCTCGATCACCGTTGAGGCGCCCCAGGGCAGCAGCGGTTTGGGCAGCGGCCCGCCCATGCGGCTGGACAGGCCCGCGGCCGGCACGACGGCGCTGATCATGGCTGCACCGAGGTGGCGTGGCATTCCATTAGACGATTCGGGCATCGGGTCACCTCGCGGAATGATGCGTGATTATAACACGCCCGCAGCATGTGGCAAAGTAGGGGCATGAACGCCGCATTCATGCCCCTACCGTTGGGCAAAACAGGCCGCCGGTGTTAAAATGCGCCCAGGTAAACCGCCATGTCAGGTCTCATCATCATCAACGCCGACGACCTCGGCTATTCTCCTACCGTCAACCGAGCCATCGCCGACATGTTCGCAGCGGGACTGGTCACCAGCGCCAGTCTGCTGGTCAACCAGCCGGCCAGCGAGGAAGGCGCAGCCATCGCCCGCAGCCTGCCAGCCCTGTCGGTGGGCGTCCATCTCAACCTGAGCCGCGGCCGGCCGATTCTGCCGACCGAGCAGACGCCCAGCCTGGTGGACGAGGAGGGGCGCTTCTGGGAGTCGGCCATCTTCTTGCGCCGGGCCGTGCTGGGCCAGGTCAAGTGGTACGAGGCCGCGGCCGAGCTGGAGGCGCAGGTGCGCTGGGCGCTGGACCGCGGCCTGCACCTGGATAACCTGGACTCGCACGTCCACTTTCACTCACTGCCGGCCGCGCGGCGCATCACCGAGAAGCTGGCCACCCAGTACCACGTAGCCGCCTGGCGCACGCCCGATGTTCTGTCCGCGCTGACGCCGATCCGCGTGTGGAGCGACGTGCTGGCTGCGCCGATCAAGCCGCGCCGCACGGGCCAACTGGCCGCGCCCAACTATCTGCTGTCGCTGCACCAATGGGGCGACCGGCTGTTGTCCGACAAGCGCGTCGCCCGTCTGCTCAGCCAACCCGGCGTGGTCACTGAGCTGGTGGTGCATCCCGGCTACGTGGACGACGACGCCCTGCCGCCCGGCGACCAGCTCCAGCCGCTTCAGCGCCAGGTGGAGGTGGATCTGCTGAATGGCGTGGCGTTTCGCTATTGGCTGAAGCAGTTGGGCGTGCAGCTGGTTAGCTTTTCGGACTTTCGGCAGGTGGCGGAGTCTGTTTGACAAGGATTTAGCCTTCGGGCATACTTGCGCTTGCGAGAACCTATGAACGACGAACTGTTCAACGAATTGATGGAAAGCGTGCCCGAGGGTGGCGCGATCCTGCGTGGTGCGATCGCACCATTGCGCTCTTTCACCTTGGATGCGCCCGATATCAAGCATATCCGCGAGGGCTTCAGTCTTTCCCAGAGCGAGTTCGCTGCCATGCTTGGCATCAGCGTCAAGACATTGCAGAACTGGGAGCAAGGGCGGCGGACGCCTCCGGGTCCAGCGTGTGTCCTTCTGCAGGTTGCAAAACGACATCCAGACGCAGTGTGGGATGTTGTTCGTCCGTAGGTGCTTGCTTGAACCAGATGTCGGCGGCCGTGACCCAGTGTGAACATGCCTGGCGGAATAATCCAGCCCTAACTCTGTGAGTCGCAGGAGAATACATAACAGGATGAGTCGAAACGACCTATCCGACTATCTCATCCATTTCACCAAGGGTGATTCCTTGGAAGCAGCCTTCGTATGCCTGCGGAAGATCATGGCAGAACGAAGACTGTTGGGCAGCAACTCACTGATCAAAGGAGGTTACTCGTGCGTCTGCTTTTCAGAAGCCCCCCTTACCGCCCTCCAGAATGGACTGATGAACCCGCAATTCTACTCTCAGTATTCTCCATTCGGAGTTCTTGTTCACAAGTACTGGCTTTTCCAGCAAGGCGGGCGCCCCGTGATCTACCAACCCGATGATGAGTTCTCAGTGTTACCAGAAAGCCATCGCTGGCGCCACGTGCGATACGAGCCCCCAAAGATCGACTTCAGTTGGGAACGCGAGTGGCGAATTCCTTGTGTTTCATTGTCGTTTGACCAGTCAACGGCGTCAATAGTCGTACCGAACACCGAGTGGGCTCAGTACATGGTTCAACTGCACGAGCAGGAGCAGGAGTATCAAGTCATGCAGTTAAGAACGATCTTCGACGATACCCTCGCCCAACAGCATTGTTCGTCTTTTCAATGGAGGCTCATCCCACTCCAATCAGGAATTCACTAGTTGCTCTGAGTGTAATCGCCAAGACCCTGCGCGTTCTTCACGGCAGGGTCAAAACTGAGGGCGATGGAATTCCTACGTACAGCCGGGCGGGCCTGTCCGACCTCACCGAGATGATCGGCTCCGGCGGTGCTGAGCCGCTTCCTTGTGCAGCAGCCAATGGTTTAAGGTTGGAAGTCATATGCAGAATACTATTGTCGTCATTGACACGGAAAACTTCTCTGCAAAGAGAGCCGAGAACATGGCGATTCTCAAAGCGGATTCAGTAGAGCACGATCCCATATCCGAGATCTATCTCGTCGGTCAGCATGCTGGAGCACGTCAAGCATACGTTGAACCTCTTGATGAACTCTTTCCCGATGTGATAGTGCACGATGTTCCATGCGCGTCCTATCCAAATGCCGCAGATGCCGTCTGTGCGTTCATATTCGGCCAGTTGGTAGCGCGTACCGATCCCGCTGAAACCACAATCTATGTGCTCTCCTATGACAAGCTGGTCCTTTACGCTGGTTTCCTCGCAGCAAGACATGGGGCTCGCCTAGTTTTACCGAGCGAGGCGGTTCTCCCGCCAAACGCACTTGCCCCCAAACGTTTTCGGTGCGTTGAGTTTGACAAGTTGAGTTCACCCAAAGTGATTGAGCCGTCTGTACAAAAAGGCCCGTTGCCATGGTGGATTCAAGACCCTCCGGATCCAGCAGATAACATTGGTTTGTCAGTGTTGAAGGTTCAGACAGAGGCTCTACTTCCCAAGCCCGCCTTCATACCGTTCCCATGGTCT
The DNA here is from genome assembly GCA_049294015.1 of Anaerolineae bacterium. Classification (GTDB taxonomy): domain Bacteria; phylum Chloroflexota; class Anaerolineae; order JAAEKA01; family JAAEKA01; genus JAAEKA01. The sequence continues at coordinate 675 of JBAQCH010000409.1, read as the reverse complement.
CTATCTGTAGTGTCGGTTGGTAGCAAAACACAGAGCTGTGCCATTGCGCTTGAATTCTGGGAAGATGGCCGCAAAGGCAGAACGCTGTATTCGCCGCACGTAGAGTTTCGTTACATTCCGTGGCCAGATTCCGTATGGACCATTCGATCTCTTCGCGGATTCAGGAGACGCTATAAGGCTGTGTATGTCGGCGAACGTCATATCAGTTCACTAGATGGACTTGTTCCAGTTGCGGACGGAGATAGCATAGTCATGGGCGACTTTCGGTTCCTGTTTCATCGCAATCGGTTTCTTGAGATCTCGTGGTTCGAGGATCCAAAACAGCTTGTCGGAGCGATTGAGACGGCTTTGCGCAAGGAACTGAACTGCCTCATGGAATCAGATGTTCCGGAGTCCGTAAGGCTGGAACTGACTCGCGAGGGAACGTTTTCCCTGAATCATGCCTATTTTAGGCATTTCGAAGAAATCCTCGTTGCCCAGTGGGATCACTTTCCAGAATGGACAAGTAGGCGATTTTCAAGCAAGACTGCCTTTAGGCGTACCTTTGGTTCTCTCAATCGTATCCGAAATGCGGCAATGCATCCGAGTCAGGGGCCATTGTCCGATGAGGACCAACGGAGGCTCGCTGAACATTACCTTATCTTATGGCCGGCTCTGATGACGCAGTACGCTGCG
>JBAQCH010000408.1:0-14444 GCA_049294015.1 Anaerolineae bacterium | reverse complement strand
CGATGACGCCGGCCGGCGGGTCGGGGGTCTCGGCCGTGATGCCGGCCAGGCGCAGCGCCAGCGTGTTGACCGTGGCCAGATGCAGATCGCTGCGCCACAGAATGACCGGATGGTCGGGCGCGACCGCGTCCAGGTCATGACGGGTCAGCAGCCGCGGCTGCGGCCAGTCAGTCTCGTTCCAGCCCTGGCCCTTGATCCATTGGGAACTACCGGCTGGAGCGGCCTGGACAGCCCGGCCCAGCGCCTCCTGCACCGCCTGTAGCGAGGGCAGGCCGGCCAGCGCCAGGTTGCGCCGCGCCATAGCCCAGCCCTGGAAGTGAAAGTGCGCGTCGGTCAGCCCTGGCAGCACCCGCCGCCCGCCCAGATCGATGGTCTGCGTGCCCGGCCCGGCCAGCGCCTGTATCTCGGCGTCGCCGGCCACGGCCACGATGCGCCCGGCCTGGATGGCCACGGCTGTCGCGTCGGGATAGCGTGCGTCCTGCGTCCACAGCTTGCCGTTGAAGAGGATGAGATCAGCCATAGTACGGCATTATAGGCCAGGGGCGCAGGTTGGTCAAACGTTTCGTCTTGGCGAGCCAGTCCCAGGCATGCTATAATGCCGGACGCAGCCAGATGGCCAACTACGACTCTGCATGGAGTGCTATGCATCCCTTCCACTGGGCCTTCGACCAACTCTATCCCGTCATCCGCTTCTACCACGAGAAGGTGAGCGACAACCTGTGGTACACCCAGATCGCGCCGCACGACGATATCACGGAAACGATATGGCTGGGCGGAGCGCCGACCTATGCGCGCGACTATCAGTTCCTGATCGACCACGGTATCGACGCAGTGGTAGACATCCGCGCGGAGCGCAGCAGCGACCTGGACTTCTACGCGCAGCACGGCATCGCGCACACCAAGCTCAAGGTGTTGGACGTGACCGTGCCGTCGCTAGCGGTGCTGGACGAAGGCGTGCGTTGGATGCAAGAGCAGGCCGGCCAGGGACGCAGCGTGCTGGTGCACTGCGCCAAAGGCCGCGGCCGCTCGGCCACGCTGGTCGCCGCCTATCTGATGAAGGTGCATGGCCTAAGCTTCGAGCAGGCCGAGGCGCTGCTGGCCGGCAAGCGGCGCTTGGTCAAGCTAGAGGCGCGGCATCAGAGGGTGCTAGAAGCGTGGATGGGACAAGGAGATGAGGCGTCAGAATCAATGGCTGAGGAGCGCTGATGATCACGCTTGGCACTGGCCACAAGACCAAGTCCCGTATCGGCCCTTCTTTGACCCCGCCCATCGGGCTACGTGCGAAGGTTGTTTGGATCGCGGTTGGTTTGCTTGCGGTGTTGAGCACAGCTTGTGGGATTCTGCCCTGGATGCCAAGCCCTACTTCCCGGCCAGTGACAATGGCCGATGTTGCTGGTCGGTGGACTTATGGGTATCAGGAACACATGGTGATAGTACAGCTCAACGCAGATGGTACCTTCATCATTGAAAACTCTCCCGAGAGTTCGGGCGTAGGGACTTGGTCTCTCGTTGGCCCAGATATCGAATTTGCCTACGATGACGGAGCGCGGATGTGTTGTTGGTACATTATCGATAGACGAGACGGTGATTTCGCAATCATGGGCGGCGATGGGGATCCAGATGGTTGGGGTGGTCTGTTTAGAGTCCCTTAGTTCAGTCACATACGGACGATGGATGATCGGAAGATCGCCAGAGTGTCTGCGAAACTTAGCGAAGGATTAACTACGTCCATGAAGAGCGAAAAAGACAAGATGCTGGCTGGCGAGCTGTACAACGCCGCCGATGCGCAGTTAGTGGCCGAGCGCAGCCGCTGCCGCCTGTTGCTCAAGCAGTACAACGACTCGCGCGATGATCAGCCGGAGCTGCGCCAACGGCTGCTGCACGGGCTGATCGGCGCGCAAGGGCCAGGCTTGACCATCGAACTGCCGTTCTCCTGCGACTATGGCAGCAACATCACCGTGGGCCAGGGCGTTTACTTCAACTTCAACTGCGTCGTCCTGGACGTGGCTGCTGTCACCATCGGCGATGCTGTTCTGTTCGGGCCAAACGTCCAGATCTACACCGCAACCCATCCGGTCGATTGGCAGGAGCGGGCGCGTGGGCCGGAGTTCGCCAAGCCCATCACCATCGGATCCAACGTCTGGATCGGCGGCAGCGTCGTGCTTTGCCCTGGGGTGCGCATCGGCGATCGCAGCGTGATCGGCGCAGGCAGCGTGGTAACACGGGACATCCCTTCCGACGTCTTCGCCGCTGGCAATCCCTGTCGGGTGATCCGCAAGCTGGAATCCACCGGACAAGATTAGGCGCTATGACTTTCGAGTTGCTCACCGTTTCCTCCGCCGTCATGACGCCGGCCCAATCAAAGGCAGTCATCGCGCTCTGCTCCGAGGTCTTCGAGCTGGACTACGCCTATTACATGGACCTTTGCCCCGACCGCGTCCACGTGTTGGGCTACCTGGGCGGCCACCTCGTCGCCCATGCGCTGTGGCTGGACCGGCCGCTGCGCGTCGGTGACGGGCCGTGGCTCAACTCGGCCTACGTCGAGGGCGTGGCCACGCACGCCGCTTACCGCCAGCGCGGCTACGGCGCAGCCGTCATGCGCCGCCTGCAGGCCGAGATCGTCGATTACGACCTGGGCGCGCTGTCGCCGGCCGTGCCAGAGTGGTACGCCAAGCTGGGCTGGGAACGCTGGCTGGGGCCGCTGTGGATCGAGCACGACGGCGCGCTGGAGGCCACGCCCGACGACGAGATGGTGTTGATCTACCGCACGCCGCGCACGCCGCGGCTTGATCTGAGCACTTCGCTCACAGCGCTCTGGCGGCCGTTCGAGCTGTGGTAGGCCGGTCAGACCGCCAAGGAAGCAAAGAGGTACGCCCCATGGACAACATCCTGCAATCCGTTCGGGCAATTCTGGTCACAACACCAGAACGCTGGCTCAGCTTGACCACGAACCTTTCGGCTGAGATGCTCGCCCTCCCTCCGGCCCCCAGCGAATGGTCGGCGCTGGAGTGCCTGCAACACCTGGTCGATACCGAGCGCTGGGTCTTTCCAGCGCGCGTCCATGCTTTGTTGGCCGGCCAGGACTTTCCTGCCTTCGATCCCGACAGCCAGGGCGCCCAGCCAACTGTCGACCAGAGTCCGGCCAGTCTGGCTGCGGAGTTTGCCCGGCTGCGCGCTGAAGGCCTGCGAGCCTTGGACGAGGTGGCTGCGGCCGACCTGCCCCGCCAGGCCCACCATTCGGAGCTCGGCATCGTCTCGCTGGGTCAACTGTTGCACGAATGGGCCGGTCACGATCTGATGCATACGGTGCAGGCCGAGCGCTCGCTGATGCAGCCGTTCATCCTGGGCTGCGGGCCATGGCAGCCGTATTTTCGCGAGCATTTGGCGCAGACCGGCTAATTGGGGCGCTTGGTCCCTATGATCCTAACCACTGATCGCCTTGTGCTGCGGGACTTTGTCGAGGACGACTGGCAGGCCGTGCTGGCCTACCAGAACGACCCGCGCTACCTGCGTTTCAACACATGGACCAAGCGAAGCGCCGAAGATGTGCAAGCGTTCGTCAGACGCTTTGTCGCGCAGCAAGGGCAAGACCCGCGCCTCAAGTTTCAACTGGCCTTGACGCTGCCAGCCAGCGGCCAACTGATCGGCAACGCCGGCATTCGCATTAAGACGGCCGGCGGGCACGAGGCCGATATCGGCTACGAGCTGGACCCACAGCACTGGGGCCAGGGCTACGCCAGCGAGGCGGCCCGCGCGCTGCTGCAGTTCGGCTTCGGCCCACTGCGGCTCGATCGCATCTCGGCCCATTGTCTGGCCGAAAACGTCGCCTCGGCGCGGGTGCTGGAGAAGCTAGGCATGCGGCTGGAGGACCGGCTGCGCGACAGCGAGCATTTCAAGGGCCGCTACTGGGATACCCTGCACTACGCGCTTCTCGACCACGAATTTGCCCTGTCGGGGGGGCGCCACGGCCAATGAAAACGTGGCTGGCTCGGTCGGAGACCGGCCGGAGCGGCTATTCTCAGGACAATAGCAGACGCAGAATCCATGAACAACATGACCGCCGAACCGATCTTTTTCGCCACGCCAGCCGAGCTGCGCGCCTGGTTGCACGAGCATCATGCCGCCGCGCGCGAGCAGTGGATCGGCTTCTACAAGAAAGGCAGCGGCCGGCCGAGCATCACCTGGCCCGAGTCGGTGGACGAGGCGCTGTGCTATGGCTGGATCGACGGGCTGCGCAGGAGCATCGATGACGCCAGCTACATGATCCGCTTCACCCCGCGCAAGCCGAACAGCAATTGGAGCGCGGTCAACATCGGCCGGGTGGCCGAGCTGACCGCGCAGGGCCGCATGCAGCCGGCCGGCCTGGCAGCATTCGACCGGCGGCGGAATGAAACCTCGGCCATCTACTCCTACGAACAGAGCGTGCAGGCCGCGCTGGACCAGGTCGATGAGCAGCAGCTACAGGCCAACCCCGCCGCCTGGCAGTTCTTTCAGGCCCAGCCCCGCTCCTATCGCCAGGCAGCCGTCCGCTGGGTCATCAGCGCCAAGAAGCTGGACACACGGCGCTCCCGCCTGGCCCGGCTGATCGACGACTCAGCGCAGGGCCGCACCGTTCCGCCTTTGACACGCCCCACCAAGATATCGTGATGTCAGACCCTTTTCAGCCCTTGGATCCGCACTTCGACGAGCGCGTGCGGGCCAGCTTCCAACAACAGACAGTCATGGCAGCCATCGGCGCGTCGCTGCGCGCGGACGCCGAGCGAGTGATCGCCCTGATGCAGGCCACGATGATGGCCGTCTACCCCACTGGCTAGTCGAAGCCCTCGAACCCATCGTCCCCGCGCATCTTGCGCACATTGTCGGCCAGCCGCGCCGGCAGATCGGCCTCGTCGACGAAGCCCATGGCCTTGTAGAAGTCCAGATCGTAGCTGCGGGTCTGCACCACCACTGGCATAGGCACGGCATGGCCCAGGATCAGCGCCTGCTGGCGCGTCTCCAGGCGGGCCAGCACCTCCTTCAGCCCGGCCGCGCCGCTGACGCCCATCAGCACGGCGCGGATGTCGTTCTCCTCGTCCAGCAGCGCCGTCACCCGCGTGCCGATCTGGCTCATTACCTCCGGGTCGATCTGGCTGGGCCGCTGGTCGACGATAAACAGAGTCACGTTGTATTTGCGCAGCTCGCGGGCAATGGTGCCGAAGATGGTGTGGCCGGCGATCTGCGGGTCGAGGAACTTGTGCGCCTCCTCGATGGTGATCACCAGCGGCGTGGGCTCAGCCTCCTTCTTGCCGAAGGCGTTTTCCTTCTTCTGCACGTACTTTTGATGCAGCCGGCGGGTCAGGAAGTTGGCCACGAAGATGTAGGCGTCCAGCATGTTGCCGTAGCGGCCAAACTCCAGCACGATGTTGGTGTTGGCGTCCAAATGCTTGAGGATGCGGTCTACCGAGTCGTCGTGGGCCTTGGCCTGGAGGAAGCCGTACTTGTGGAATACCTCGAAGCGGCGGCGCAGTGCGGCCAGCGTCTGATAAGTTTGGCCCATGTCGTCGGCCAGCGCCTTAAGGCCATTCTCCGCCTTGCCACTCTCAGGATCGAACTCGCCCTGGCTGTCGATCCAATCGTCGTCCAGGAAGTTGACCAGCCATTTTGGACCCAGCCGGCGGCGCAGGGCATAGATCGCCCCCACCTGCGGCTCGCTCAAATTGAGGATGCCTTGCAGCATCTCCAGGTCTTCGGGCTCCACCTGCTCGTAGCCGATAGTGACCGTGTAGTCGGGGTTGGAGCCGCGCCGCCGGCTCGATTCGTCATCCAAAGTGAAGATCTTGACCCGGCCGTCGGGGAAGATCTGCTTGAGGCCCTTGACCCGCCTGCTGGCGCCCTCGCTGCTGCCCTCCCAGCCGTACTCGTTGTGCATGTCGAAGATCAGGTTGACGGCCACCCGGTCGCGGATAATGCCGGCCAGCAACAGCCGGCTGAGGAAGGTCTTGCCGGTGCCGCTCTTGCCAAAGACGCCCGACGAGCGCTCCACCAGCCGCTCCAGGCTGAGCGTCACCTTGACGTCCTCCATGTCCAGCGGCTGGCCGACATGGAAGAAGTGGACGTCCCGCTCTTTGTCGTGACCCTCCACGCCGAAGACCTCGCTGACCTCCTCCTGGCTGGCCGCGCGCACCGCGCTGAAATGGCCGGGCACGGTCTTGACCGGCCGCGGCTCGCCGCTTTCGTCCAGTACCAGCATCGGGCTGAGGTGGATCAATCCGAAGGTGCTGGTGCCCAGGTACACCGCGGCCAGGAAAGGATCGCTGATGTCGGGCGGGTTGAGCGTCACCTCGTCGCTGGTCGCGCCCAGTTCCACGTCGGTGATCATGCTGAAGAAGCGCTTGCTTTGGCCGCGCACCACCACATAGCTGCCTACGGCCAGCTCCTCGGTGCTTCGCTCGCGGTCCAGCCGCACCGCCAGCCCCTTGGACAGCGAGCCGCCGATGACCACGCCCAGCTTGTCATGCTGTGGCCGGTCTGTGCGTAGCCCCCCGGAGGGGCCGACCGAGCCGCCGCTGTGGCCGGTCTGTGACCGAGCCACGCTGGCGCTGGGCAGCGCGTCGAACTCGGCGTCGAAGCTGGCGGCATCGTGGGTTGAGGAAGCAGGTTGGTTGGTCAATGGTCGGCTCCGTGGAGGCGGCTGTGCCTGGCGGCAGTTTGGTTCGGCAAGAATTCGACGAAGGGAATACAACGCCTTCAACTGGCAAAGCTGACCTCGTCCACAGAAAGCGCAGCGTTCTTGCGCCCGGGATAGGAGAGCCAGGTCATGGCGACGTTGAGGTCGCGCACGATATCGGCCGCGGCGACGGTCGTGCCATCGTCGAACTCCATGGATTCGGTGGTGTGCGCGTCCTTGAGCAGCGTCAGGTCGTAGCCGCGGTCCAACGCAGCGTAGGCGGTGGCGCGGATGCACCAGTTGGTCGCGGCGCCGGCCAGGACGACGCGCGTGGCTCCCAGCTCGGCCAGCGTTGCCTCCAACTCAGTCTCTTCAAAGGCAGAGTTGAAACGTTTGTAGATCTGACGCTCCGCAGAGGCAGGCGCAAGCTGTGGAACCCACTGCCACTGCGGACTGCCCTGGGGCAGGTCGTCGTCGCCGTGCTGCACCCAGATCACCGGTGCATCCTCGTCCCGCGCGCGCTGCACCGCGCGCGCCACGTTATCGATCACACGCGGCGCGTCCCAGCTTTCCGCCACGACGCCGACCTGAACATCGACGACCAAAAGCACTGGTTTGTTGCCTTCCCTGATCGTTGCCATCGTCCTATTCTCCTTCGTTGAGAGTTATGGAGCGATTATAGCGTTGAAGCCGAAGCGAGTCAACCAGATCAGCGGTGGCCTCCCTGGCCCTGGTACAATTGGGCGTTAGTTGCCCCAGTGTATTGTGCTTTAGTGCAGACGGGCATAGATGGGTCGGCGGTTTTGGTAGAGCAATCCGTTGGATTGCGTCCGAACAATCCGGCGGATTGTTCTACGATACCACAGGTCACTTCTGCCTATCCGTACCAGCCCGTTCCGTTAACCGGCGCCGGCAGTACGGTCATTTCCCCGAGGAAGCGAGACTCGCTACTGCTCAATCTCTCGTAGCACTCGGGCCGGATTCCCTGCCACGACTGTGTTCGCCGCAACGCTGCGCGTGACCACTGCACCGGCGCCCACCACGGCGTTGCGGCCGATCGTCACCCCCGGCAAGAGGATGGCGCCGCCGCCGATCCACACGTTGTCTTCGATCACTACCGGCTTGGCGACTTCCCAGCCTTGGATGCGAGCTTCCGCCCGCAGGTCGTGGGCAGCGGTGTAGATCTGCACGTTGGGACCGATCATGACGTAGTGGCCGATGTGGACCTCGTTGCAGTCCAGAATGGTACACTGAGCGTTCAGGTAGACGTGATCGCCGAGATGGATGTTCTGGCCGTAGACGCAATAGAAGGGCGGCTCGATAAGCGAGTCCTGGCCGATCCGTCCCAACATCTGTTGCAGGAGGACGCGCCGTTCCGAGGCGGCTTCAGTCAGGTTGTAGCGCCGCAGCACTTCCTTGACCTGTTGGCGCTCCGCATCCAGGTCAGCGTCAAGGCAGTTGTAGCGTTCACCGGCCAGCATCTTCTCTTTTTCGCTTCTCAGGAGCATCGTGACCGTCCATCCTTCTCGCTTGGTTCGGCGACCTAATGGGGCGTTCTCTTGCACCTCTCGCGTGTCTAGTCCAGCCCTAACTCCCACTCACTGGTCGGGACACTGGACAGGCCACCAAGGCGCTGTCGCTCCGGCGTTGTCTGCGTCGTCAGTCCCCTACTCGCGACCACGGCTCGTACGGGACGCCGTTGTCGTCGAGGAAGGTCTGAAGGTTGGCGGCAGCGTCTCCCGAGAACCGATCCCTGAGCGCAGCTAAGACGTCGTCGGCCGCGAGCGCCAGCTTCAGCGTCCTCACCCCTGACGGTCGGATGGTCCAGACCCATTCGTACTCAGTCAGGCCGGGGCCGAAGAAGCGTTCTACACCGGGCCCAAGGTCCTGGCCCTCGATCAGAAGCGCGCCGTCGCCCTTCAGGCGTGCGCTCAGGTGTCGGGTACCGTCTTCATCGCGGGTGTCCCGCAGTGTCACATAGTCGACCATCCTAAACTCCTATGGTGTTGCGGCGCCGAGTGAGGTGCGCCCACAAGACTGGACACGAAAATGGGTTTCGACGGCGCAGCGGCCCGTCCGCTGCAACCGGCTATCCCACAGGTTCGTCTGACCGCGCGTCACTCCCTTGCCGCCACAGTGTCGTACAGCCCGCCATCGCCTCCACCAGCCACGCCGGCGTGAAGACCTCCCATGGACGGCGACGCGCTGTTTGGACTTGATGGTGTTCGCCCCCTGGCGCCACTCACTTGGCCTTTCGGCGAGCAGATTGCGAAGAGCGGCGCTTGGTAGACTGGCCTTCGCCTTGTGTGAGCTGTGCTACATCCAACAAGTCCTGTGGCCGGCCCGCTGCGCGTTTGGCCGCAATAAGGTCTTGTCGGGCCCTAACCTGGTTGGCGTCGAAAAGTCTCAACAGATCGCTGAAGTTGGAGTTGACGAACATCGCCGCTTTGGGCGCACCATAAGGACAGCACGCCGCTATGTATGCACGGCTTGCGTGAATGCCTCAGCCGCCCACTGGTTGATGCTTTTGCCGCTGACCTCTGCGGCCGCTGCAACCGCAGCATGAATTTCGGGCGGCACGCGCAGCATGAGCCGGCCAGAATAGGGCTTCTGCGGCGCGCGATTCAACTTCTCGCAGGTGGCCAGATAGTCATCAACCGCTTCCTCGAACGCTGTGCGCAGTTCGGCGACCGACACCCCGTGAAACCCAACCACGTCATTGATGCCTGCGATGTGGCCGACAAAACACTGATCCTCGTCGCTGTATTCGATGCGAGCCGCATAGCCTCTGTAAGTCATCGTGTTCATGGTTTGATCCCTGCCTGCTCCAAGAAGCGCCGCGCATCGCGTACCTGGTAGGGCTTGGACTCGCTGAAAGCCGTCGCAATCAACTCCACGCGTCAGGTGGAGGTCGTGGCGGTAGGCGTCGATGCGAACAAGGGCACGACGCGTGCGTTGCCAGGGTGTTGTTCAAGCTCCCAGAGGTCATAGGCGGCTTGATGCCCTAGCCAGCTCTCGGCGCTGCTGCCAAGTGCGATCGACAAACGCACCGCAATCTCCGGCGTCACGCGGCCGTGCCCGTTCACGATCTTGGACAAGGTCTTCCGGCTGATCGCCATGGCCTGCGCCGCATCGGTGATGCTGACGCCCATCGGATCGAGCCACAAGCCCTTGATGATCTCGCCAGGATGGGGGGGATTGCACATCTTCATCTTTGTTGCTTTGAAGGTCCACTTCCACGGACGGAGCGAACATCTGGCCAATCTGGCCGTAGGTGACCACCTAGCCGTGCGGCGCCTGGCGAACCAGACTCCACAGGGTTTCTCCCCGCAACGCCTCTTGCCAGCCCTGACGAAAACTCTCTTCGGCTGGCTTCAGCACTACCATCAAACTGTCGTCAGTGAGCCATGCGGCAAAACGATTCGGCTTGGCTGTGCTATAGTCGAACTCGTAATGGGACTTCAGTGTGTCTTGTTCGTGTGTCATTGGATTACCGTCCATGGAATTATACCACCATCAAGATCGTTTGGCAGGATTTGCGATCCGCTCGTCACTCCCGCGCCACCACAGCGTCGTACAGCCCGCAATCGCCTCGACCAGCCACGCCGGCGTGAAGACCTCCACATGGTCGGCGACGCGCTGTTTTGACTTGATGGTGTTCATGGGGCGATCCCCTCAAACCACCCTTATCCCAGTGTCCAAGATCTCTTTGACCAGTGGATTGCTTGGCGTGAAATCCCGAGGATTGAAGGGCAAAACCTCCAGATCCGTGCTGACCGAGATCGTGATCTTGCGGATCTTGTTCTTGTCCGTGAAACGAACCCCCTCGAAGTCACGAGATACTAACGCCAGATCAATGTCACTCCACTGATTCGCCCGGCCGCTGGCATAGCTGCCAAACAGGATCGCATCCTCGATCTGGAAGCCATGGTTCCGAAGCGAAGTCAGGTATTGTCCGATGATTCGTCGAATGTGATCTGGGATTTCAGCCATGCGACAAACTCCTTGATTCTGGTGAAATAGCTCTCCGCGAATTCCCGGGTGCAGAGCCTGTAAAACTCGCTGCGGTATTCAGGGTATCGCACTTCCAGGTTGAAATCGTTGACTTCATCCAAAAAGAGCTCCTGGTCTTCTGTGAGGGGCAAATCAGATGCTTGCGCCAGCTTAAGCAGATTGTGAGTCTTGGGTGGTATCTTGTTGTCATTCCTGTAAACAAAGAAGGCTTTGAGCGTCTTCTCCGTCACCAAATGACCGATGAACAAGCACCAATCATACCTTCCCGATGATAAGAGCTGCTCGGCAGCTCCTAGGTCGTTGTTGGCTGAGTCGAGCCAGTAGTTTACGTGCTCTTGAATGTTCATGGTGTCGCCGGTTGCTCGGTCGAGGGGTGGATGTTTTTGCAGTATCCTCTAGGTGTCGATGCCAGTCCACAGCCCAGCAATCGGCAGGGTTTCTCCCCGCAACGCCTCTTGCCAGCCCTGACGAAAACTCTCTTCGGCCGGCTTCAGAGCAATGCTTCGATGAAACAAGTGGATCGTGTCTTCTTCCGTCTCCAGATGCTTGGCCGCGTCCCAGTTGCGGATTTCGATCGTATTCTGTGCCATGCTCATCACCTAGCATCACTCATTTTAGTTTTCGGCGAGTCGATTGCGACGAGCGGCGTTTGGCAAACTCGTCTTCGGCACGTGTAAGCTGCGCCACGTCCAGCAAATCTTGGGGCCGTCCCGCTGCGCGTTTGGCCGCGATGAGGTCTTGGCGGGCCATGAACGGAACTACTAACCCATCGAAGTCCACTTCCAAGCGGCGTGGCCAAGCTTCCTCAAACATGACGCCAGGAATACCCATCAAGATGTCCACGCGCACTGGTGGTACACCCATCTGGTAGAAGTAACCTTCCTGCGCGAAATCGGCGGCGGTCAGATCGGCCAACGGCGCGCCAAACTCCCGCAGGGCGAGATACACGGCCTGCGCATTCGTTGCATCGGCGCTGATCCAGAGATCCAGGTCTTTGGTGTACCGTGGCTCGGCGTACTGCATCAACGCATAACCGCCGATCACCAGATACCTAACCTGGTTGGCGTTGAAAAGTCTCAACAGATCGCTGAAGTCGGAGTTGACGAACATCGCCACCTTTGACCCTGTGCGCATGGACGATCAGTTCCCAGGCGGCGTCAAAACGCGCCTGGGCCGGTTGGTCTTGCCAGAACTTGAGATCGAATTCCCGATCAAGTTCAGTCAGTTTGCCATATCGCTCGACAAATCCCGTTCTCATCGCTGATGTGCCTCGCACCATCACCCAAGCGCCGCTTTCACGGCGACTCTCGTTTCATCCTGGCAAAGGCGCCGCTATCTGGAGTTTCTAATGAACGTTGCGGCGAGGAGTGCAAAAACCCAAGAGCCTTGCTGCGTTGATTATAGCACTGCAAGCGCAAAGGGTCAACAGAAATGCAGCGAACAGAAGCGCTGCCATCCTGCCAGCCATCTTCAGGATGGGATCGAACGCCCCGGTTGGGTGTCATGGAGGGGCAGCAGGAAACCGGCTGTAGTAAGCCCGCCGGTTCGTCTGACCGCGCGTCACTCCCTCGCCACCACAGTGCCGTACAGCCCATAGTGGGTCAGTCCCGGGTGGCTGTCGACGCCGATGTAGCGCAGCGACGCATCTTCGTGGCGCGGAAGGCGAACACAGCCTGGTTCATCTGCTCGGTGTTGAACACAAGCTCGACGACAGGGTGAGGGTGTCGAGGCGGAAGTCGCGACGCTGGAACTTGCCCTTGCCCAGGTAGCCCCACTCGGCAAAGGTGATCGGCTGGCCGTCATGGGTGCGCATGGCCAGCGCGTCGCCGTGCACCAGGTTCTGCGCCAGCACGTAGGCCGCGGCCCGATAGAGCTCGTCCGCCTCAGCCAGATCGAGGTAGTCGACCAGGATCTCCAGCAGATTGGCGCGGCACTCGGCGATGTTGTCGGCCAGCAGCTCGATGCCGTAGATGCACATCAGCGCCAGCAGCGCATAGCAGCGCCGCTCGAACTGCGACGGGCCGTATTTGAGATCCACCGCGACCAGCTTGCGCCGCAGGATCTGCACCAGGAAGTTGCCGCTGCCGCAGGCCGGCTCCAGAAAGCGGGCGTCGATGCGCTCCGTCTCCTCCTTCACCAGGTCGAGCATGGCCTCGACCATCCAGGCCGGCGTGAAGACCTCGCCATGGTCGGCGACGCGTTGCTTGGACTTGATGGTGTTCATGGGGCGATGCATGGCGGGCGATGGGTCTTTGTGGTCATTGCCGCCCAACGGCCTCGGCGTCAGCCGCCCGCCACCGAACCGATCGCCAACCGTCAGAATTGACGCCTATCTTTGGCAGTTGGGCGGGGCGGCCGCACGCCGTGTTGGGCCGCCGCCGGTTACGCCACAACCCGCTCGCCTTTGACCGTCTTTGAGGCCGATAACTCTTCACGCACGACCCGCCGCAAAATGTCTTCCAGCGGTTGCTTACGGTTCTGAACGTACTCCCGCAACGCGTGATTGATGAGTGTTTGATAGTTGCCGCCGCCCGCTGCATGCACTTCACCGCGAAACCAATCCAACACATCGTCATCAATCCGAATCGTGATCCGCGTTTTACCACGAGGCATCGGATCAATCGCACCTCGTTTTCCTGCGCTGAAATCATATTTGTCTTTCATAGTTTAGCCTTCGTATTGCTTCCTCTCATGGCGCTCGGCTTTCCGCGCTGAGATAATCCGAATGTCCTGACCACGCCAAGTGAATACCACAACCAAGATTCTGCCCAATGCGTCCATCCCCATCGTGACAAAACGTTCTTCATCCGGGTCATCGTCTGAAATGGTGAGGGCGTAGTCATCTGAGAACACCGTCGCGGCGTCGGCAAAATCAATATCGTGTTTGCGAAGATTGCTTCTCGCTTTGATGGGATCCCATTCGTAGGTCATGGTACTATTGTATGCACAACCGTGCAGATATGCAAGAGGCAGTTTTGATCGTCAAACTTCAGCACAGGTTGTGGAAAAAGCGGCCCAACGGTTTGCGTTACCTGCGTGTGGGCGGGCGTGGATAATGCTTGGGAGCAGGAAAATGCTGAGGCTAGAAAAATGCTTGAAAATGCCGCAGAATCCCACACGTCAGGTGCACGCTTTGTTGGGCGGTTTTATGGATTATAAGCGTGTTATTTATCGCTTTATCCAATTCGTACATTACCTTGATTATCTTGCATATTTCGACGGCAATCTCGCATATGAAATGACTGAGTACTTCAGTACTCTTTTAGTGTTGAGCAAAAAACAGAAACAGTTAGGATGCGAAAGATTTCTCAGCGCGAAATTGAAGCCAAAAAATATAGATAATCAGCGCCACTGCTGTTGACGCTTCGATGATAATTAGCGAGTTGATTTTTAGTGATAATTCTTCGATTGAGCCATAACGATAATGACCAAGAACCAGCAAGTTCATCAGTGCATATAAATAAAGACAGGGGTAAGCATAATTCTGCAAGCCTTTGTTAAATAGCCAATAACCAAACACCGCGAAAGGTGTCATGGCAAACCAGAAGTAATCAATAATATGCGTGTTAATCCACGGAGGTTCTGGGTAAGTACTGAAGAAGATTATGTTGTCCACATAATGCAAGATGGATGTTCCGATATTAACAATAATTAGAATAACAATACCTTCGCCAATCATTGACTTCTCGAACACGGTTGTGGTTGGTGAATAGCGCCGAGTCGGGCAACCTTGTCGAAGAGAAGCTGAAATAGAATTGCATCTGGCTTTTCGGCAAGTGATTTG
>JBAQCH010000407.1:0-3044 GCA_049294015.1 Anaerolineae bacterium | reverse complement strand
CGCCGATCCCGGCCACGATCCACAGCCAAGGCAGCGCAGCCGCGCCGGCCGCCGGGCTGGCCTGGACGCCGCTCAGCGTCACCGCCGTCGGCACGCTGAAGTCCGCGCTGACCGGCCCGTGCACGGTCATGGCGCCGCTGAGGTCCACGTCCTGCAGCCAGTAGTAATACGTCGTGCCCGCCACCAGGCCGTCGCGATCTTCCCACGTGTAGACGAAGCCGCTGGGGCTGCCCTGCGACTGGGAGGGGATCAGCGCCGTGTTGAGCTGGCGGTCCCAGCCGGCCGGCGACGTCCCGCGGTAGAGGTTGAAGCCGCGGTTGTTCAGCTCGCTGGGGTCTGCCAGGTTATCCTGAGCGCTAATGATCCACCCCCGCGTGAGCGCCACCTCATGGGTGCAGATTAGGGTTGTCAACTGGCACGCCGGCGGCCTCAGCAGCAGCCAGCAGGCCCTTATCAGCGCAAACGAAAATCGGAGACGCCAGATTGGCGTCAGTCAAAAGGCGGTTGACGGCCAACGCCGACGCAAGCTGCACTGCGTCATAGGCGCGCAGCACGTATCGGTCGAGCAGATCCCCAGCCAAATCGACAACTGGTGTCTCCAACTCGACGAAGCGGTAACGGGTGAGGCAATCCTCGTGCAGCGCAATGAGCGCATCGGCGTGATCCTGCTGCCCAATAGATGCCTCCCGCTTGCGCCGGGCCAACGCACTGCGCATCTCGACCACCGTGATTCTCGAAATGAGCAGCATGTTGCCTGCGGGCTTGAAGACCGTCGCTTCGAGCCAGGGGCTTCCAACTTCATCGACGTAGTGCTTGATCAGTGCGCTGGTATCGAGAAAGTAGAAGCTCATCGCCCCTCGCGCTCAGCGCCGATGCTTTCTGACAGCGGACCGGCTGCAGCGTAGATCTGCGCCAATTCTGAACGCCGAGCCTGAGAGACGAAAAGCCTTGCTCCGGGTTGTCCCGCCGGCTTGACCAGGCCTGCTGCCTCCAACAGCGCGGCTGCGCGCTGCACTTCGTCCCCGATCTTGTCCTCTTCCTGGATCTGCACGCGCACCCGCGTCCGTTCTGGCAGGCTGACGGGCGTCAGCAAGCGCAGGGTGCCTTTCTCGTAGATGGCAGTTGCCGTTGCGACCATAAGCTATGCACTCCTTTGACTCGCATGTGTGGGGACAGTGTAGCACAGGAAGGGCACGGAGGCAAGCGATTTGTCCTCCCTTCTGAAAGCGGTCGCACCGACCACTCATCAGCGCCGCCTGGTGTTAGAAGCCGGGCTTTTTCGGCAAAGCCCGGCTTCTTCACTGCCTAGCCACGCCGTCTGAGGCGTCCCGCCCCCAACGCCGCGCCGATCCCGGCCACGATCCACAGCCAAGGCAGCGCAGCCGCGCCGGCCGCCGGGCTGGCCTGGACGCCGTTCAAGGTCACTGCAGTCGGCACGCTGAAGTCCACACTGACCGGCCCGTGCACGGTCAGTGCGCCGGAGAGGTCCACGTCCTGCAGCCAGTAGTAGTAAGTCGTACCAGGCACGAGATCAGCCCGGTCCTCCCAGGTGTAGACGAAGCCGCTGGGGCTGCCCTGCGACTGGGAGGGGATCAGCGCGCTGTTGAGCTGGCGGTCCCAGCCGTCGGGCGATGTGCCCCGGTAGAGGTTGAAGCCGCGGTTGTTCAGCTCGCTGGCCGTCTCCCAGGTCACCAGCACCGCGTCGCCCTGTTGGACGGCGTGGAAGTCGGCGAGGGTGATAGCGGTGGGATTGCCCATCGAGAAATTGTCAATCCCCAATCCCTGAGCGTTAGTTGCGGTTGATCCCGATGCCACCGAGTAATTCCAAGCAAGATAGAAGGTTCCGCTGGGAGCAATTGCCGGCGAGAAGGTCAGAATCTTTGCCGAAACTGAGCTAGTCGCCCCTGGAGCTGAAGCGAAACCGTTGTTGTTTGCATCAGCAGAGAAACTTGTCAGGAAGTCGTTACCAGCAGAAGTCCATGTTGAACCGTTAGTGGAATAGTACATCTGAATTCGAAATCCTGCTGAGTTTGAGCCATTACGATACTTCTCCACGTCATATGAAATTGTGACGCTGGTTAGGTTCTGGCCAGTTCCATTTTGAAAGTACGCGTAGAGATTACCACTTTGAGTTCCTCCGCTAGACGATAGCCATCCGATTGCGCGATCGGTCGCTGAGGCGGCCACACCGGCACCGTAGTTGTAGATGCCATTAGAAGCAGTTGTGCTCATGTTGTTCCCATCACTCCGTTCAGTAGCACTTCCTGCACTTGTCCAGGTACCCAACGTGCGTACCGAACCTTGCTTGTCAACGCGCCAATAGTCTGGCAATGTTGCTGTGGACGAAGTGCCAACTGAGAAGTTTTGTGTGTAGGTGACGGAATTCTGTGCGTAGCTTGTTTCAACGAATGCCAACAGCCCCGCCACCAGGGCGAGGCTCAGCAGCAGGGTCATCCCTTTGTCCTTCATGTCGATCCTCCTTGTGGATCATGCAGTCAGCAGCGTGGGTCCCCCGCACGGGACGTGAGATGGCAAGGCCGGCGGCGGTCGGCGAGGGGGGAATCGCCGCCGGGCGGTAGACGACTTCAGTGCTTCACGGTTTTGGCTCACGCCAAGGCGCAAAGGCCGCTAAGGAAGGCAGGGTCTCTTGGCGTTCTTGGCGTCTTGGCGTGCGCATCGTGATCTGCTGGGTTTAGTGGGTCGTTAGGCTGTTGGCGCCGCCGGCCAGCAGCGCGTCCAGGGCCGCGGCTACCTGGTCCAGCGACGCGGCGTCCAGCGAAAAGAAGGTCGCCCGGCGCCATTGGAGCAGTAGGGGGATGATCTCGCTGTCTTTCAAGCCCTGCCGCCCGACATCGTATCCGATCTGGCGCATGGGTTTGCGCCAGCTACGCAGCAGTTGCCGCTGGTTTTCCGGGGCCAGTCAACAGGCAGGCGCGGATCGGACACGCCGTCCGGTCCGCGCCTGCCTGTCATGTGCGCTGCTCACCGCCGCATGCGACTGGCGCCCAGCGCCGCGCCGGCCGCCGCCGCCACCACCCACAGCC
>JBAQCH010000406.1:0-12703 GCA_049294015.1 Anaerolineae bacterium | reverse complement strand
GTCCAGGGCTGCGTACACATCGCTGGGGCTGAGCAGGCGCAGGTCGAACGCCGCTGCCGCGTCGGCCACGAGCCGGTCGCTGATCTGCTGCCACAGCCGCGCGCCGTTAGCTGCGTCGGGCGGCGCTGCGGGCGCGTATTCGCCAGGGTGATCGGCGTCGACGTCGATGCCTGATGCCACCCAGTCGGTGCGCGGTGGGTCCACATCCAGATAAGCCGCGGACGGATCGTCGGGATCCACCACCTCGATCACCCCGCGCATGCGCCAATGCCCATCCAGGCACCAGACGGTGCACAGATAGGCGTAGCGGCCCGGCTGGTCGGCGGTGAACTCTACCACCTTAACCTTGCCCGGCTCGACCCAGCCGGCGTCGATGCCCAGCTTGGGAACGGCGAAGCCATGCACCACGTCGGTGCTGGTCAGGCGCAGCCGCACCCGCTCCCCCTTCTGCACGGTGATGAGCTCGGGCGTCCAACCGCCATACGCGGTTGTGGGCAGCCGGGCGGTCAGCTCGATGGTGCGCACCGGCCCGGCCGCCTGCAAGCGCTGGTAGCCCCAGATCGCCAGCGGCAGTCCGGCCACCAGCAGCAACACCAGCGCCAATGCTATGCGCTCCGGCCGGGAACGGAAGGCGGGGTAGGTTTCAGTGGATTGCTTCTCTGTCATGTCAGTGGTTTGTGCTATATGACCCGTAACACGTAACACGTATCCGGAGAGTCTTCACTTGCGGCGCCCTTCTCCGGGTTACGGGTTACGAGTTACGGGTTACGCCATGTACAACGCCAAAAACCCCAGCGTCGCCAGCGTTAGATAGGCTGCAACCGGCAGCACAGCTTGCAGTGTCCGCTGGCGGGCCTGCTGCTCGGAGATGCGCCAGGCGGTATGGATGCTGAAAGCCAGGCCAGCCAGCAACACGGGAACCTGCAGGTAGGGCACGAACGCGGGGATGATGGGCGTCCACGGCACGTCGCGCAGGCCCAGCAGATTCCAACCCCAGCCAAACGGGTCGGCGATCACCGGCAGCGCGTAGCTGATGTTGACCAGCACGAAGCCCAGGCTGAAGGCAATCCATGCGGCCAGGCCCAGCGGCGCCAGCGTGTAGGCAAAGTCGATCAGATACTGCTTGGGCTTGATATGGGTCAGGCCGGCCCAGCGCCGGCTGGCCGATGTGGCCGCGAAGAACAGGCCGGGGATGACCAGCAGGTTGAAGGCCAGGAAGCCGGTCGCGTAAAGCAGCCACGTGGGCAGGCTGCCGAAGTTGGCCGCGTCCTTGAGCACGCCCCATGGCCCCAGCAGCACGGCCGAGTAGACCAGCGCGCAGCCGAGCATGATGAAGGCCTTGTAGGCTTCGTCGATGCGCCGGCCCTTGGCTACCAGCAGGTCGGTCCCCGGCGGCCGCAGGTTGATGGCCACGTTGTTCATGGTGCAGCTTTTGAGGCATTCGGTACAGAGACCGCAGTAGGTATTGCGCGTCAAGCTGCCGGGGAAGACCAGCCACGGGCAGCCGAAGCCCTGCTCGTTGCCCAGATAACAGTCCTTGGTGTCGTGGGTACGGCAAACCTCCACGTCCTTGACCCGCAACTCGATAGGCGCGGTCATGGAATAGAGGCCGATGAAACCGCCCACCGGGCAGACGTAGCGGCAGAAGGTGCGCCGCTCGTAGACCAGGCTCAGTCCCAGGGCCAGCACAATAAACAGCAGCAGCACCGCGCCGGTCGCCAGCGGTCGGGTCAGGATGATGGCGCTGAACAAGGCGACGCCCAGGAAGGCGAAATTCTGGATCCAGATGTTCTTCAGCCGTCGCGGCCAGCGCTTGCCCAACGTCCACAGCGTGCGCCGCCGGGGATGGACGAAGCTCTGGCGCTGCAGCCACTCGCCGGGCGCGGGGATGGGACAGATCGCGCACCAGCCGCGGCCCAGGGCCGGTATCAACAGGATGATCACCAAGGCCCACCAGACGATCCAGACGAAGATGATGCTGAAGTTGCGATTGCCAGCCGGCGTGCCGAAGAAGGCTGTCAGGATGGCCAGCAGAAAGAAGCCCAGGGTGATCAGCACCAGGGTGAACTGCAATGGCCGCCAGCGCAGCACGCGGTTGATCAGCGGGATGCTGGTCAGATCGAAGCGCCAGGTGGAGTCGGGGCGGGTGGTGGGGGGCTGGGACATGGGAGTGGGTTATGGTGAACTGGTGGACGGTCACTGATTCACGGGACGCAGGGCAACAGTGACCAGGCTGCCGATGGCGACGATAAAGAGTGATGCGACGGCTCGCCCGAAGGGAATGTTGGGACCAACAATCAGCTCGCCGATCATGAAGGGGTGCATGGCGCCGCAACTGACCGAGCAGCGGTAGCGGAACTTGCCGAGTTTGTCGGCGACGAAGCTGGCCTGGGCTGGCCGGCCCGGCTCGGCGGTGATGTCGATGCCATACCCGTCGATGTACAGGCCGTGCACCACGTCGGTGGAGTGCAGGATTACCGTCACGCGATCGCCTTGGTTGACGCGCAGCCGGCCCGGCTCGAAGGCGAACATGCGCGCATCCAGCGTGATCTCGCGCTCCCCGGCCGCGGTCGCGCCCGTGGGCAGGGGTACTAGCAGCGCCGCCAGGGCCAGCAGGGCCGTCGCTACCGCCGCCGCCAGGCTGCGCGTCACCCTACGGGGATCCATCGGTCGAGGGTCCGAAGCTGCCATAGCGCTGGTTGATCACTGCCTGCATCTGTTCTAACGTTTTACCCTCCCGCGTCATCTTCATCACATCCAGCGTGATATCCACGCAGATGCCGCAGCCCAGGGCGTGATCGTCGTACTGCAGGATGCCGGCCGCACTGCCATCCTCGTTGACGTAGCAGGCATAGTTGGATTTGTGGCCGCCGGCGACGCAGCCGCAGAAGCAGGGAATCTCCTTCATCAACTCCGGGTTGGCCACGGCGAAGCGATAGGCTTCTTTCACATTGGCTGGCGCGCTTTTGATCTGGGTTGGGAGCTGTGACTCTGGCGCCATCTTCATCGCCGGTTGATCTGCGTTGCCGCCGCAGGATGCAAGCAACAAGCTTATCACAATTCCGACTAGCAAAACAGACCATGGTTTTCTTGGCATGGGATCTCCGTAGGGCCGGTTCTATTCTGACAGCACGATGCAGGTTCCAGGCGTGCTGTGGATCACGAACCGTATTCAGAAGTCATTATAGCCTGCCCATATGACGGATACCTGACATCAATATGACAGTTGTGTGAAGAATGGCTCAGACAAGGATAGAGTCGCACCAAACTCCCCCTGGGTTTTCCTCATGGAACGACTCTGGCGTAGAAGCGCGTGCCGGAAGGCGTTGTCCGCGAGTCGGTTGTCCTCCAGATGGTTCACAACGCTCCCAACCCGAACTTGATGCGGCGCAGGGTCTGCGCATTGATTGCGACGATCACCGTGCTCAGCGACATGAACAGTGCGCCGACAGCCGGCGACAGCAGGATGCCGAAGGCTGGATAGAGCAGGCCGGCTGCCAGCGGGATCGCCACAACGTTGTAGCCTGTAGCCCACAGCAAGTTCTGCTGCATCTTGCGATAGCTGGCTTTGCTCAACTCGAAGATCTTGACCACGTCGAGCGGGTTGCTGCGCACCAGGATGATACCGGCCGACTCGATGGCAACATCCGTGCCGCTGCCGATGGCAATGCCCACGTCCGCGCGCGTCAGGGCTGGCGCGTCGTTGACGCCGTCGCCCACCATCGCCACCTTGCGCCCTTCGTGTTGCAGCGCAGCCACCTGCTGGTCCTTGTGTTCCGGCAGCACCTCGGCGAAGTAGCTGTCTATGCCCAACTCTGCGGCCACGGCTGCCGCCACCGGTTGGCTGTCGCCCGTCAGCATCACGACTCGGATGCCCAACTCGTGCAGCCGGTCCACCGCCTGCTTGCTCTCGGGGCGGAGGGCGTCGGCCAACGCGAACGCGGCGCTGACCTGCCCGTCGTCCACGAGATAGACCACGGTCTGGCCCTTGCCGCCTGCCTCTGCCGCGAACTGGCCCAAGGTCGGGTTCGGCGACATCCCCAGCAGCTCTAGCAGCCGCGGCCCGCCGACATGGACGGCGCGCCCGGCGCTGGCGGCGCGCACGCCGCGGCCCTTGATGGCCTCGAAGCTGTCAGTCGCTGGCAGGGTCAGTCCCTTCTCACTGGCGGACTGGCGGATGGCCCGGGCGATGATGTGCTCCGAGTCGCCCTCCACGGCTGCGGTCAGCGCGAGGGCCGAGGCGGGGTCGTAGCCGTCAGCCGCCCGCATGCCGACCACGCCGAAGTTACCCTTGGTCAATGTGCCCGTCTTGTCGAAGATCACCGTATCGATCTCACGCGCCGACTCCAGCGCCAGCCGGTCGCGCACCAGGATGCCGTTGCTGGCCGCCAGTTTGGTCGAAATGGCAACCACTAGCGGAATCGCCAATCCTAGCGCGTGCGGGCAGGCGATGACCAACACGGTGGCGACCCGTTGTACCACTTCGACGTTGAAGCCCACCGCCGCGGTCCAGGCAACCGCCGTCAGCAGCGCAGCGCCTAAGGCGATATAGAACAGCCAGCCGGCCGCCCGGTCGGCCAGAATCTGAGTGCGCGACTTGCTCTGCTGAGCCTGTTCCACCAGGCGCATGATGCCGGCCAGTGCGGTCTGGTTGCCGGTCGCGGTCACACGTACCCGCAGGCTGCCACTGCCGTTGATCGCGCCGGCAATCACGCGGTCACCCGTCTGCTTCTTGACCGGCAGCGACTCGCCGGTGATCATCGCTTCGTTGACGTCTGAGGCGCCTGCGGCCACCTCGCCGTCCGCGGGAACGCTGGCGCCCGGCCGCACCAGCACCACATCTCCCGGCCGCAACGCACTGGTAGAGACCGACTCGACGTTGCCGTCGGGCTGGATGCGCTCGGCGGTGTCAGGCATCAGCCTGGCCAGCTCGTTCAGGGCGCCGGAGGCTTGGCGAACGCTACGCATCTCCAACCAGTGACCCAGCAGCATGATGACGATCAGCGTCACCAACTCCCAGAAGAAACCGCCCATGGGGTCGATGATTAGGGCCGCCAGGCTGTATACGAACGCGACGCCGATAGCCAGCGAGATCAGCGTCATCATGCCCGGCTGGCGGTTGCGCAGCTCGGGTATGGCCATGCGCAGGAACGGCACGCCGCCAATGATGAACACGATTGTGGCGAAGATCGGCTCGATCCAGCGGCTGCCCGGGAAGGCCGGCGCGCTGAAGTTGAGCAACTCCTGCAGCATCGGGCTGTAGAGCAGCACCGGCACGCTCAGGACAAGGCATATCCAGAAGCGGTTGCGGAACATCAACTCGTGGCCACTGTGGTCCGCCCCGTGGGCGTTGTGGCCTTGATGTTCGTCGTGGCGGGACTCATCTGTTGTCGCGTTGCCGCTCATGACATGGCCAGCGTGCGGGTCGCTGTGTTCCTCGCGGTGATTCGCGTGTTCTATCGCCCTGTGGTCGTGTTCGGTCATCAATCAACCTCCTCACTCAACCTCTCCAACCAATCTCTTCAATCAATCCTTTCAACCAACAGGGAGTGGCATCTGTCACTGGGCGGGCGGCAACGGGTCGTTCTGGCTGACGAGCCACTGAGTTTGCCTCACCTGTTCGGGCCACGTACTCTTCAGGTACTCCAGCACGGCTCGAATCTCTGCATCGCTGAGCGCGCTTTCAAAGGCGGGCATGTTGCTTGGGTCGGGGAATCGACGCGGGCGCTGCTGCTGATCCTGGCCGCTTGCAGCGGCAGAACGGTCCAGACAGCAGCAGCAGCGCTAGTAGAAGCCCCGCGCGGCCCGCGCGTACTCCGTTCCTCACCGGCCAGCCTGTCAATTTGCTACCCAGTTTGAGATAACGCGCAGTTCCTTCTGTGGCTCATCTGGGTCGTTGGATGCCAACACGACCTTGAAGTCGTGCGGCCCTTCCATGCCGGCATGCATGGTGAACTCCATCGAAAGGCTGGTCTCTTGTCCTGGCTTCAATGTCGTCGAACCGACGACAATGCGGGGCGGTCAGCAGCCCTCGATGACTTCAGGCACTGGCGGAACGGTCAGGGTGAGCGCGCCATCGCCCGTGTTGCTCAGCTTGAAGCTGGCCTTGACCATCTGGTTCACCGGAATGTCGCCAAAATCGATGCTGGTCTGATCAACTTGGAGGTTGGGCGTGCCGCCGCTGCTGGCTGTGTCTGACCCAGCGTTCTTGCCTGACTGCCAGGCCAGCACGGCGATGAAGGCCAGGATGCCCACAACCGCCAGGCCGGCCCAAACCAGCCACGAGCGTTTGCCTGCTGGCGGAACTGCCGGCCGTTGCGGGTTTGCCTTGGCTGAGTTGGATTTGCGTTTCTTCGATTTGCTCACAACGGTCTCCTTTACTGGACTGGCAGGACGACATCCTGGCGGAGCAGCAGGTTGTTCTGGCTGTCGCGCACCTCGACCGTCACTTTCCAGTCGCCGGCCATCGAGAGGGGAACGAATGCGGCGTAGCGGCCGTTGCCTTGTTCGGTCGCCGTCCCCTGCATCAAGCCCATGCTGTGGCCCATCATGTCGACCAGTAGGTTTACCGTTGCGCCGGTCAGAGACTGGCCGTTGGCGTCTTTGACGTCGATCACCAGTTCTGTTTCAGCCTGGCTGTTGGGTGGATTCGGGTTGGTGCTGACAGCAATCTGCGGCTGGCCGGAGCTGGCAGGGGGCGGCGCGGCGGCAGGGGGCGCACTGCATGCGCCTGCCAACGCGACGATGATCAGGAGTACGGCCACAATCGGTGTGTTTCGATGCATGTCAATCCTCAACGACGTGCGAGATGCGGCGCGGACGGAACGGGAGTTCACGCCTGGGATACGAGCGTAAATGCCCACGTTCCGCCGCGTGTTACAATCGTCAGCTTCCTAACGCAGTGATGACCGTCCGGGCATGCATGATCATGTGTTCGGCGTGCGTTGCATCAATATGGACGCCCGACTGCGCCTGGACCTGGTTGATGAAGGCGTTGAGGAGGTTGATTGCCACGGCTGGCTGGCCGCGGTTCACAGCGGCCTGCGCGGCATTCAGCTTGGCCAGCAGCGCGTTGCCGACACCGGCGTTGGTGATGTGTCCCATCTCCAGCGCGTGATTCACACAGTGATGCAACGACTCGACGGTGTTCATGTCGTGGGAGCACATATCCTCGCCGCTGGCAAAGGCTGGCACGGCAAGGGTAGTAATGAGCAAGGCAAGTAAAACAACGACAGACAGTATTCGGTTACGCATAGCAGACCTCCTAATTGGACCGGGCTTGATTGTGTCGCAGGGATGCGACGGATTTAGGGTTCTACCTCGACCATCATCATCAGCCCGCCTGGCTCTTCACCATCGTTGGTCGTGTGATGTGAGATGTGGCAGTGAACCATCCACATGCCGGGCTCGGTAGCTGTGAACTCGATGTCGTAGCGCTCGCCTGGCGCCACCGAGACGGTGTCTTTGGTCAACTGCGTGGCCTCGGGCACAGGGTGCCCGTCGGTAGCGACGATTTTGAACGGCACGCCGTGCAGGTGCATGGGGTGGATGAACTGGCCGGCAGCGATGAAACGCAGCCTTACTTTGTCGCCCACCTTCACCTTCAGAGTCTCGGTGGCCGGAAACGCTTTGCCGTTGATGGTGAAGTAGTTCGGATCCATGCCGGCCATCGGCATTGCGCCGTAGGTCTGGCCGCCGGAGAAACGCCACTCATTGAGAACCAACACCTTGTCCACATCGGGCGGGTCAGCTTCAGGTGTCGCCGGGTCGATGATGAACGCCCCGTGCAGGCCCGCGCCGATCTGGATGTCCGGGGCGACGTGGCTGTGGTACCAGTAGGTGCCGGCCGGCTTGGCCTCGAACTCGTAGACGAAGGTCGCGCCCGGCGCGATGGGCGCCTGGGTCACGTCCGGCACGCCGTCCATCGCGTTGGGAACCGCGATGCCGTGCCAGTGGACCGTTGTGTCTTCCGGCAGGTCGTTTTTGACCACAACGCGCACGCGGTCGCCCTCGGTGACCCGGATCATGGGGCCAGGCACCATGCCGTTGTACGTCCACGCTACCTGCTGCACGCCTTCCATGAAAGTCCAGCGTACCGGCTGGGCTGTCAGCTCGAAGACTTTGACGCCATCCTCCAACCGAAATGACAGCAGTTGGTTGCCCTCGGTCACAGTCGCGGCCGGCACGTCCTCGTCAGGCAGGGCAGCCATCATGTGCGCCATGCCGGGCGAAAGCGCCGGCGCGCTCAGGCGGCTGGGCGTCGGCGTTGGGGCGGCTGCTGGTGGAGCCACAGGGCTGCACGCGGCAATCAGTGCTGCTGCTAGCAGCGTGACTGTCAACAGCCATCCTCGCATGCGTGGCATTTGATCTCTCCTTAGAATAAGCTACGCAGAAGCGACCAGCATCAGGCAGGGCGCCGAACGCACTTGCATCCGGCGTCCCTGCCAAAAGATCTGATTAGCTTCCACCCAACATCCAGGTGAAGGTGCGGAGCGGCGTCCCGGCAAGGTTACGAATTACAAGGGTGACGCTGCCTGCGCCCGTGAGCAAGGGCCGGCCCTGGGTGTCCGTGGCTGGGAAAACCAGCGTGCCCGTAACGTGATGGCCGCCGCCAGCCGGCGCCTGCCACTCGGTCGCCTTGACTTCCTGGCCGCCTGCTCGCAGGGTGGCAAGCTGGGCCAGATCGACGCCCAGGTCAACCGAATGGGTGTTCATTGTCACGGCGAAGTTCAACGCGGCCGCCTGCGGATCGTCCAGATTGAGCGGTGCAATCTCTGCCGTGACGCCGTTAGCCTCAGAGATTCTGATGTCGGCTGTGTCAACGCCAAGCGCTGCCATGTTCGCAGCCGGCGCGGCGCCGGTCATGCCGCTGTGATCCATCCCCGGCATGGTGCCAGTCATGGGCATGGTGCCAGTCATGGGCATGGTACCCATCATACCGCTGTGATCCATCCCCGGCATGGTGCCAGTCATGGGCATGGTGCCAGTCATGGGCATGGTGCCAGTCATGGGCATGGTACCCATCATGCCACTGTGATCCATCATACCGCCCTCACCCATCATGGTCTGCATGTGGGCCTGCATCTGGGCCATCATCTGCATCATCTGGTCCATGTTGCCCATCATAGCACCCATGTCCACACCTGCACCTGCACTGCGTTCCGGCGCAGGTGCAGGTGTCATGCCGCCATGGCCCATCATCGGCATGGTACCCGTCATTGGCATCGTGCCGGTCATGGGCATGGAGCCCATCATGCCGCCATGGCCCATCATCGGCATGGTACCCGTCATCGGCATCGTGCCCATCATGCCGCCGTCCATCATGGTCTGCATGTGGGTTTGCATCTGGGCCATCATCTGCATCATGCGGTCCATGTCGCTCATCATGGCGCCCATGTCCATCGTACCCATCGTACCGCTGTGGTCCATCATCGGCATGGTCCCAGTCATGGGCATGCCCGCCATCATGCCGTCGCCCATCATGGTCTGCATGTGGGTTTGCATCTGGGCCATCATCTGCATCATGTGGTCCATGTTGCCCATCATGGCGCCCATGTCCATTGCGCCGCCGTGGTCCATCATTTGCATCGTTCCCGTCATTGGCATCGTGCCCGTCATTGGCATCGTGCCAGTCATGGGCATAGTGTGGCCCACATGGGACGCGTGATCCTGCATCATCTGCCGGGTCTGTCCCATCATGTCCATCACCTGGCCCATCCGGTTGCCGACCTGCGCTGCATCCGGGATGGCTGCCGCGGGCGCGCCTTGGAGCTCACTGACACGGGTTTCCAGGGTCGCGACCTGCGCGTTCAACATGGCCGCCTCCTGGTTGGGAGCCGGCTGAACGGGCGCCACACAGGCCGCCAGTAAACCGACTAGCGACAACGCGCCGATGATGATTCCGAGGGTGAGAAACCTGTTTTTCACGACTATATCTCCTTAGAGTATGTTTATGCCCGTCCTAAACGGGTGGTCCCAGCTACTAGGCAAAGTCCTCTATTCCAACAGCTTGCGCCGCATTTCGTCGTATTGGGTCTGGTTGAGCTCGCCGCGTGCATAGCGCTGCTTCAGAATGTCCAGTGGGTTTTCTGCTGGTTCACTACGCTTGCCGTTGGAAGGCGGCGCGGTGAAGCTGGTAACCTGGGGGAAGAGCTTGCTCAAAACCCAGACGGCCACCACGATGATGACCGCCCAGAAGAGGATCATCAAGATTATGCCGAAACCGCTATAGCCAAAGCTCATCATCGCTACACCTCCAGTCGCACGCTACGACTTGCTTGCAGTATAGCGGGCCCCCATAACAGGCGTTTGACGCAATTGTGACAATTGTGTGAAGAATAAAGGCTGAACTGAGGGTGTCAGGAAGCGAGAGGAAGGGAAAACGTAAACGTGCTGCCCTGGCCCGCGCCGGGGCTGGCGGCCCAGAAGCGGCCGCCGTGCGCCTCTACCAGGTGCCGGGAGATGGTCAAGCCGATGCCGCTGCCGCCGCCGGCGCGCGAGCGGGACTTGTCCACGCGGTAAAAACGTTCGAAAATGTGAGGAAGGTGTTCGGGATCGATGCCAACGCCGCTGTCTTGGAGCGCCACCAGCAGCGCCGACTCCTCCTGCCAGGCGCGCACGTTCACCTGGCCGCCGGGCGGTGTGTATTGCAGCGCGTTGCCTAGCAGGTTGAGCAGCACCTGTGTGATGCGGCCAGGGTCAGCCCAAGCCGCAGGCAGGGAGGCTGGCACGTCGACGACCAACGCAACCTCTTTGTCATCGAATTGCGGGCGGAGCCGCTCGACGGCTGGAAAAATCAGCTCGATAGCACTGATGGCGCGGCGGTTGAGAGGAATCTGGCCGGCCTCGGCGCGCGAGAGCTCCTCCAGATCATGAACCAGCCGCTGCAAACGGGCAACCTCGTGTTGAATGCCTGCAAAGGTCGCAGAATCGGGCGGTAGCACCCCGTCCACCAGGCCCTCCATCGTGCCGCGAATGCTGGACAGCGGTGTGCGCAGTTCATGGGCCACGTTGCCGATCAGCTCCAGCCGGCGCCGGTCGGTCTGCTCCAGAGCCTCAGCCATCTGGTTGAAGGAGTGCGCCAAGGCGCCCAACTCGTCCTGGCTGGCCATGGGCACGCGCTGGTGATAGTCCCCGCCGGCGATACGCTGGCTGCCCGCGATCATGGCTTGCAGCGGTGTGACAATGCGCCGCACGGTGAAAATGCTGATGATCACGGCCGCCAGGATAGCGAAGAAGGCAGCCACAGCAATAATCTCGTTGAGCGCTGCGTGCAAGCTGGCGTCCAGGTCGGCTGCGGCATCCGGCCCATGCAGGAGGGCCTCCTGCATCTCGACGATGTGGCGGCCCAAAGCTGTGCTGGTGTGAAAATTGGCCGTGCTGGCCAGCACCGCGACCGCGACTATGACGATAAGAAGATACGACAGAAACAGCTTCCAGCCTAAGCTGCGGCGGACGCGCTGTACGATACTCATGCCGGGGAATCCTCGAAGCGATAGCCAGCGCCGCGCGCCGTTGCGATCAACCGCGGGTCGTCCGGGTTGTCTTCGATCTTCTTGCGCAGCCGGCCGATGTGGACGTCGACCACCCGCTCATCGCCGTAGTAGTCCAGGCCCCAGACGTGTTCGATCAGTTGCTCCCGGCTTAGCACACGCCCTGCGTGCCGGGCAAGGGCATAGAGCAGGGAGAACTCGATCGGCGTCAGATCCAGCAGAACGTTGTCTTTCCTGGCCAGGCGAGCCTCAGAATCGATACGAAGGCGGCTGAAGAGCAGAGCGGCCTCCTCGTGTGCGCCGCCGCGCCCCCGGCGCAGGATGGCTTTGACGCGCGCCACCAGCTCCCGGGGACTGAACGGCTTGACCAGGTAGTCGTCGGCCCCTATGGTCAGGCTGACCACCTTGTCCATCTCGTCGGCGCGCGCGGTCAGCATCAGCACGTATACGTCTGACTCCTGGCGCAGCCGCCTGAGCACCTCGATGCCATCGAGGCCCGGCAGCATAATGTCGAGCACCACCAGGTCAGGCCGAAAGGCGCGCGCTGCTTTGAGCGCTGTCGGGCCATCGGCGGCGGTCTCTACACCGTAACCCTGCTCTTCCAGGTAAGCCTTTACTGTTTTGACGATGCTCTGCTCGTCGTCGACGACAAGAATCCGGGTGGTAGGCATAGGAGCATTTTATCGATCAGAGCGCTGAGCTAGCCCTGCCCGGCAACGTGGTGATCGATGCCGCGCTAAGTCCCCAAAAAGCAGCGCGTCGTTGCTGTTGGCGCTTGCGCTTACCTTCGCGCGCTGCCATGCGACGCTGGCGACTGCTGGTCGGGGATTTTGTTGACGCTGTAATGAGCTTGGGCTTTCTGGGAAGCATAGAGTCTTCATTGTGCCAGAGTCATGGGGTTATACCGTAAGCCTGGTTCCATACCTTGCCCGCACCTGCGTGGTTCAGCGCAGCCCGCGCTGCGCACAGCACAATCCCAGAGGGCACGAGTTGTGTGACCTGATACACGAATTTCAGTAGTTCACGATTCTCACGCCAAGACGCCAAGAGAATCTGCCTTCCTTCGCGGTCCAGCAATTCCAAGTTTGGCACGGAGTCGAGGCTTCAGCCGGGTTTGCCGGTGCGAATCAGGCGCTCTAACCCGCCTAAAGGCTCGACTCCGCGTTGGCAGAGTTCATATTTGGAATTGCTGCTCGCGGTCTTTGCGCCTT
>JBAQCH010000405.1:0-2661 GCA_049294015.1 Anaerolineae bacterium | reverse complement strand
CATCCGATCCGCGTCTTCTGCGCGTGGTTGACCGGAGCCATGCTCGTAGCCACGCCAGGACCAGATGCCCTGGCGGCCATTCCTACGTGTGGGGCGGCAGCCATAGCGGCCGAAGTTACCACACCATCCTGAACCCTGCCGGCGGGGCTAAGCCGGCGCAGAAGGAGACTACCCTGTGACCCAACGACGCATTCCCTACGTGCTGCTGGTTCTGGCGCTGCTGTTGGCCGCGCTGCCCGCGCCCTTCGTCGCCGCCGATGGCACGCTGGGCGACACGCCCAACCCCATCGGCGCGCCCTACGGCTCGACCCGCGCCATCGACCGGGACGACGATGCCGCCTGCACCGACACGCAGGATCGCGGCGACCTGATCGACTTCCACGCCTTTTCCGCGCCGAACGCCGCCAACGGCAGCCGCTGGTTCTTCGCCTTTGTGGTCGATTCCGATGATGCCCTGAACGCGGGCAACAACATCGATCAACCCAACTACTTCGTTATCCTGGATGACCCCAACTCGACAGGCGCCAACGGCAACGACAACATTCCCTTCTGGACCAACAGCAGTCCCTATGCAGCCGGCTGGACGCGCAACATGCGCACGCCCGGCACGCACTTCGTGGCCTGCTATGCCAGCGGGGCAGACACGCTGAACTGTGGCCTGTACGATAACCACAAGCAGCCGGTGTCCGGCGTAGGCGCCTGGACGGTTACCACGACCACGCTGGGCGGCCGGCGCTATGTCGAGTTGGCCCTCCCCGACGACGCGGACGTACCGGCCTATCTGCGCAACAACAGCGCCATCAACACGCTGCTGATCTCGACCTACAACAGCGACAACTGGGGCAATCCCATCGACGCGGTGGGAACGACTGTGACCCTGAGCTGTCACAACAGCGCCAAGGAGCTCAACGGCGGCGGGCGGGATTTCGTCGCCGCTGAGATGGTCGCCACCGCCGCCAACTGCAAGACCGGCGGCCGGCCCACCGCCCCCGGCGTCAACGATCGCCAGTGCCTGAGCTTTCCGGCGCGCAACAGCACCAGCGCGCTGACCGACATCGCCGCCTGCAGCACGGCCACCGCCGGCCTGCTGTTGACGCCTGCGGCCGCCGCGGCCCAGGCTCAGAACCCCGTGCGCGGCGATGACGGCGGCGACGGGACGATCGTAACCATGGCGACCCTTCGGGACGTCAACGACCTTCCAGGGGCGAGCGGCCAGGTCGGTCCTGATCTGTTGGTAACCAGCTTCCTCGCGCCTTCGGCCACGGTGCCGCTCACCCCCGGCACGGTAGAAACCTTTTGGTTTACCGCACGGCCTATCTGGACAGCCAGCGGAGAGCATGTCGACAGTTTCCTTCAGTTCGGCCCGCAGGACTGGCCCATCGACGCCATCTCCGCTGCGCCGGCGAACAACCGCGGCAACGGACTGGCCGTTGGTCAGTCGCATCAGGATCCCAACACCGGCGGCAACACCACCGACTATGCCCAGGCCTACTGGGGCTATGTAGCCACCGGGGGCAATCCGTTCAATTATGTCAATGGAGCGGGGATCACGCCGCCTACCCGCTCACGGTGGAGTTATTCGAACTGGGGCGTCTACACGGCTGCCGCCTCCGGGTTGCCAACTAATGAGGTTGAAGTGTGGACGGACTTCAGCGTGCCCGCCTCGTGGAGCGCTTACCTATGTCCAGGCGCCAACTTGGGGACGCCCGACGAATTCATCGGCATGTCAGGGGTCTCGACAGACCCAAATTACATGGAAACACGGCTGTACAGCTCTGACTGTAGTTCTCTTTCATGCCCGGTAGATGCGTATCAAATCCCGTTGCTCGCCTGCCGGCAGCCGGCGGTCTCGGTGACCAAAACCGGCACGGTCACCGGCGTCACCGGCAATCCGGGCGGGTCGGGCACGGTCACGGTCCAGTACTGCTTCGTGGTCACCAACGCCACCACCCCGGGTGCAGGCGTACACCTGGCCAGCCACCAGGTCACCGATGCCACCATCGGCTATAACAGCGGCGTCGTGACCTATGCCCTGGCGCCAGGCGCCAGCGCGCCAGCGCTCTGCACGAGCTACACCCACAGCGTCACCTGGCCCACGACCGGGAACGTCTGCGTGTATAACACGTCGGGCGCATCGGCCATCGGCACGAC
This sequence comes from Anaerolineae bacterium, assembly GCA_049294015.1. Classification (GTDB taxonomy): domain Bacteria; phylum Chloroflexota; class Anaerolineae; order JAAEKA01; family JAAEKA01; genus JAAEKA01. The sequence continues at coordinate 510 of JBAQCH010000405.1, read as the reverse complement.
GCCGTCGGGCTGGCGCGAGACCACGGCCGGCAACCCTGGGGCCGGCTTCTCGTCCGGCACCTTCACTTCGCCGGCGGCCACCGGCGGCGTTAATCTGCAGACCTGCGCCTCTCCCCTGGCCGTCACCCTGGCCGAGTTCAGCGCGGCCCAGCAGGGGGACGCGGTGCAGGTGAGCTGGGAGACGGTCAGCGAGCTGGACAACGCCGGCTTCAACCTCTATCGCAGCGAGAGCGCGGCCGGCCCGCAGACGCTGCTGGCTTACCTGCCGTCGTCGTCGCCCGGCGGCACGGCTGGGGCAGCCTACAGCTACGAGGACCGCGCCGGTCTGGTTCCCGGGACCACCTACTTCTACTGGCTGGAGGATGTGGCCACCAGCGGCGCGACCACGCTGCACGGCCCCGTCAGCGTGGACTACAGCGCGCCGACCGCGGTGACGCTGAGCGGCGTGGCGGCCAATCCTGGCCCAGCGACGGCGCTGCCCTGGCTGTGGATCGTGGCCGGCGCCGGTAC
>JBAQCH010000404.1:0-42218 GCA_049294015.1 Anaerolineae bacterium | reverse complement strand
GCGCGGGGCTGGACGTGGCTGGCCTTGCCGGCAGCGGGCCGGGCGGGCGCATCATCGAGCGCGACGTGCAGACGGCGCTGGCCAGCCGGCCCAAGCTGAGCCCCGTGGCCCAGGCCAAGCTGGCTGAGGGCGGTTTCGTGGCTCCAGAGAAGGGCAGCGGACCGGGCGGCCGGGTGATGACGAGGGACCTGCGGGCGGTTGAGGGAAGTAGACAAGTAGACAAGGCGGAAGTAGACAAGGAAACAAGGGAAAGGAAGGAAACGAGGGAAGAGACGGAGGTCGAGGTTATCGAGGTGGCGGGTGTGCGCCGGGTGATTGCGGAGCGGATGCTGGCGTCCATGCAGACCACGGCGCAGTTGACGCTTAACGCCTCGGCCGACGCGCGGGCGTTGCAGGCGCTGCGGGCGCGCTTCAAGGGGAGCGACCCGGCCTTTGGCCTCCAGGCAGTGACCATCAACGATTTGATCTTGCTGGCTGTGGCCCGCACGCTGCCAGAGCACCGCGACCTGAACGCACACTTCCAGGGCGACACGCTCAGCCGCTTCAAGCACGTGCAGTTGGGCCTGGCCGTGGACACGCCAGTGGGGCTGATGGTGCCGGTGATCCGCAACGCCGACCAGCTCAGCCTGCGCCAGCTCTCCGCCGAGGCCAAGCGGCTGGCCGCGGCCTGCCAGGCGCGCCGCGTCACGCCCGACGAACTGCGCGGCGGCACGTTTACGGTCACCAACCTGGGCGGTCTGGGCATCGAGAGCTTCACGCCCGTGCTCAACCCACCGGAGGCGGCGATTTTGGGCGTCGGCAACATCAACTTGAAGGCGGTGGCGCGAGGAGATGCTTCGCTGGACTCTCAACGCGGTGAAAGTCGCGTGGCCGACCCGCTCAGCATGACAGGGCAGAGAGTCGCCGCTCTTGACGAAACGCAGGTGGTTTTTGTGCCGCACATCGGCCTTTCGCTGACCATCAACCACCAGGTCGTCGACGGCGCGCCGGCCGCCCGTTTCCTGCAGGCGCTGGTCCGTAACCTGGCGGAGATCGATCTGTTGCTGGCAGGGTAGACAAGTAGGCAAGTAGGCAAGTAGGCAAGTAGGCAAGTAGACAAGTAGACAAGTAGACAAGTAGGCAAGTAGGCAAGTAGACAAGTAGATGAGTCGACAAGCAAACTAAGGAAACAAGGGTAAGCACGACGAGTAGGTTTCGACGCTATCTCCCTGGCTGTTCCCTGGCAAGCAGCGCACAGTTGCCTTCTCCGGGTTACGAGTTACGCATTAGAGATACTGACCATGACCAAACAAATCACCATCGACCCCGCCCAGATGCGGGCCACCACCGTGCTGCGGGCGCCGGAGATTCCGATCAACGCCTACGTCCCTGACCCCGCGGCCGAGGCTGCGACCTATGGCGCGGCAAACCTGGTGCGCATCTATCGCGATATGTTCGCCATCCGCCAGTTCGAGACCATGCTGGACCGCATCAAGAAAGAGGGCGTCTACGAGGGCATCGAGTACAACCACCGCGGGCCGGCCCACCTGAGCATCGGCCAGGAGGCCGCGGCCGTAGGCCAGGCCTACCACCTGACGCCCGACGACTTCATCTTCGGCTCGCACCGCAGCCACGGCGAGATCCTGGCCAAGAGCTTCTCGGCCATCGCCAAGCTGGACGACGCGGCCTTGACCGGGATCATGGAGAGCTACCTGGGCGGCGCGACCCTGCGGGTGGTGGAGACCTTCGCGGCCGGCAGCGTCAAGGAGGTGGCCTTCGACTACGCCATGGTCGGCACACTGGCCGAGATCTTCGCGCGCGCGGCCGGCTTCAACCAGGGCATGGGCGGCTCGATGCACGCCTTCTTCCCCCCCTTTGGCGTCATGCCCAACAACGCCATCGTCGGCGGCTCGGCCGACATCGCGGTCGGCTCGGCGCTGTTCAAGCGCATCAACCGCCGGCCCGGCATCGTCATCGCCAACATCGGCGACGCGTCCATGGGCTGCGGGCCGGTCTGGGAGGCGCTGATGTTCGCAGCCATGGACCAGTACCGCACCCTGTGGCCCGAAGACGCCGGCGGCGCGCCGCCGATCCTGTTCAACTTCATGAACAACTTCTACGGCATGGGCGGCCAGCCCTTCGGCGAGACCATGGGCTTCGGCCAGTTCGGCGTGACGCGCGTCGGCCTGGCGGTCAACCCTGAGGCCATGCACGCCGAGCGGGTGGACGGCTACAACCCGCTGGCTGTGGCCGACGCCATCCAGCGCAAGCGCCAGATCCTCGAGGCCGGCCGCGGGCCGGTGCTGCTGGACACGGTCACCTACCGCTTCTCCGGCCACTCCCCCTCCGACGCATCGGCCTACCGCACCAAGGAAGAGATGGAGCTGTGGCAGCAGCAGGACTCGCTGGCCGCCTACCGCCGCTATCTGCTGGACAACGGCCACGCCGACGAAAGCCAACTCGCCGACCTGGAAGCCCACATCTTGCAGCGCCTGCTGGCCGTCACCAGGGCCGCCGTGTCGCTGGACGTGTCGCCGCGCATCGCCCCCCACGGCGAGCGCATCGGCCAGGTGATGTTCTCCCACCAGCCCAAGGAGCGGCTGGCCGCGGGCGAGCCAGCCGTGCTGCGCCCCAAGCTGGAGACGCGCTTCAAGGACACCACGGCCAAGTTCCGCTCCGGCCTGGACGAGAACGGCCAGCCGCGGCCCAAGATTCGCTGCCTGACCTACGCCGAGGCCATCTTCGAGGCCATGCTGCACCGCTTCTACGAGGACCCGACCATGGCGGCCTGGGGCGAGGAGAACCGCGACTGGGGCGGCGCGTTCGGCGCCTACCGCGGCCTGACCGAGGCCCTGCCCTACCCGCGCCTGTTCAACTCGCCCATCTCCGAGGGCGCGATCGTCGGTACGGCCGTGGGCTACGCCCTGTCCGGCGGCCGCGCGGTGCCGGAGCTGATGTACTGCGACTTCATGGGCCGGGCCGGCGACGAGGTCTTCAACCAGATGGCCAAGTGGCAGGCCATGTCGGCCGGCGTGTTGCAGATGCCGCTGGTGCTGCGGGTCTCGGTGGGCGCCAAGTACGGCGCGCAGCACTCGCAGGACTGGACCTCGATCACGGCCCACATCCCCGGCCTGCAGGTCATGTTCCCGGCCACCCCCTACGACGCCAAGGGCATGCTCAACCTGGCGCTGCGCGGCAGCGATCCGGTGGTGTTCTTCGAGAGCCAGCGGCTGTATCCGGAGCCGGAGACCCTGGTGCCCGGCGGCGTGCCGCTGGAGTACTACGAGGTGCCGCTGGGCGAGCCGGCGCTGCGCCGCGAAGGCCGCGACCTGACCCTGATCACCATCGGCGCCACCCTCTACCGCGCGCTGGAGGCGGCTGACATCCTGCGCGACACGTACAACCTGTCGGCCGAGGTGATCGACGCCCGCTTCCTCAACCCGCTCAACTACGGGCCGCTGGTGGAGTCGGTCAAGAAGACCGGCAAGGCGCTGCTGGCCTCCGACGCGTCGGAGCGCGGCTCCTTCCTGCACACGGTGGCCTCCAACCTGACGCAACTGGCCTTCGACCATCTGGACGGCCCTATCGCCGTGGTGGGCGCGCGCAACTGGATCACCCCGGCCGCCGAGCTGGAGGACGCCTTCTTTCCGCAGACCTCCTGGATCCTGGACGCCATCCACCAGCGCGTGCTGCCGCTGCCCGGCCATCAGGTCAGCAGCGACCACAGCCTGGACGCGATCGTGCAGAGGAACCGGCTGGGCGTGTAGCCGCCGGCTGATGACACCCTGAACGAAAACGCTCCCTGGCAGCAGGGAGCGTTTTTTTCACGCGCTGGCCTGGACAAACTGGCTGGCGGTCGCCCGGAAACGCATCCACCTTCGTCTCCAGACAGCGGCGCAGCGCCACCCCTGGATGCACGCCGATCTCACAGCAGGCGGCCGGGTTGTGGTGGAAGTCCAGGCCGCGGCTGATTTTTGATCAGCCGGCCAGCGGCGCGGAGACTGCAGTTAGCCCACCCGCCATCCCCAGCGAACCGCTGGGCCTGTCGCTCTACTGGCTGTGCTTCAATACGACGTGCCTGTGGCTGGAGGGAACCGTCCAGCCTTTCGGCTACAAGGTTGCACCACGAGCGGTGGGATGGGCTAGACTTTGTGCAGGGTGGCAGCAACTCAGTGCGGCTGGAGCGAGCGGGCGCGTCGCCGGTATCAAGGGCCAAAAGCGCAGCGACCCTTGACACCGGCGAGCACCTGGCTAAGCTAGAGCAACCGCTGCCTGACCAGTCATAACCAACAACCTGTTTGACATGAAGGTTAGCAATACATCTCAACCACGCTGAGGAGGACTACCTGAACCTAGCCGTCTTTGTCAACCTCAATGGGGACATATACCAGTATTCATGATCTCTCACCTCGCTAACCGTCTGAGAATCAAGCCCGGTATCATGAGAACTAATCCCAGTGCCATGGCCATCCCTGCGAAAGCCATGGCACTAGCATCGCCGTCTAGGGAGGCTATACCGGCAAGTATAAGCAAAATAGCGCCGATCAGAGTCAGGATTTGACCGAGAGTTTTCATCGTCTTAGAGTCCTTTCTTGCCAAGATTGTAAGCTAGCGACATCAAGCGTTGCCACCAATTGAGTCGTCAGATACCAACTCCGACATAGGTTGCGCGATTGTTAGATTGCTCCGACAGTACCAGCAGACAGTGGCATCCGCCCGGATCGTCTCATCACAGACGGGACATTTCTTGCTATCGACTTGAGGATGTGATGGAGTTGGGAGGTCCTTTGTTGTGAGTGGAATGACCTGGCTGCGCCGAAGATCGACGATTGCCAGGTAGCTGGCAAGGATTACTGTCACAAAGGATCCAACGGTCAACAGTAAGCCTACTTGAGGAGCGGCGCTCATTCGGAGCGTTGCATCGCTATCGGACGTGTTGTCGTTGATTGTCTTGATTGTAATTACAGCTAGTGTTACCAGAGCCGCTACAGCGATGACGATTTGTGAGAAGGTCCAGGGAACCCCTATCGAATTGCGTGAATAGGCTACGTAAAACATCAGTGCCAGCAGAACTGCAGCCGCTAAGATCAGAAATACAGCCGGAATAGGTTCGGTCTCGATCGGACCAAAAGTTCCATTCCATACCCCGGTAGCCATGCCGTAACCGCTGGCGTCACCAAGGGGAGCGCCCGAGCAGGATACTGCGATCCACGGCAGAAAGAATGCGACGATGGCAATATGAGCTGCAATGCCGGCGATCTTACTTCCACTAGGTAACTCGAACATGACGAACTCTCCTTCGTTGCTGCTGTCGCAAAGGAATGGATGCGGCCCGTTCACTTGTAGGTGTTAAATTTCAGGCCATAGTTCCCGTTAGCGAATCTCTCGAAGCGATTTGAACGACCCCACGACTTGCCTTTCCATACACCTTCTCTGATTACATACAGAGATGTCTTGGCACGAATTCCCGTCGACAAGCTATCCAGAACATCCTTCGAAGCCGTAATGGCGATGACATGACAGGAGGCCTTTTCGAATGCGCCTAGTTGGCTGGGCCAACGCAGACACGGATAGAAGATGTATCGCTGATATTCGCGCTTGGCGCTGCCTTCATCTGCTTTGAAGTATGAGGTGAGAGGCTTAACGATCAGGTCAAACACGACACCGTCTTCGCTCGCGTTGATTTCCGCTCCGCCACGGGCGTTGCTCTTCTCGGATGCCAGAAAGCGGCGGCGAATATCCAGAAACTGGTCGAGCTCAGCCTGGGAAGGCGGCGCCAACTCCTGAGCGACAGTCGAAATCCCTGATTGCTTTGATTGGGCGAGGAATGCGGCCACCGGTTCCATGCCAGCGGGATTGTCCACGGCTTTTTTGATCCGTTCAAGCAGCAGATCGGACTCGGGCACATCTTCAGGGCGCATCGGTGGCACAAGGTCGCGGAAGCTGAGAAAGACGCCGCCTGCCAGTAGGGCATCCGTGAGCATGAAGACAAACGGCGCAACACCCAATATCAGGAAGCGCTCTTCATCGGGCATGTCTGTGAATCCACTGAGGTTGAACCAGAATATCAGCTGGCCGAAGACGAAAGCGATATTGCCCAGGCTCAATAGCAAGCCGGCGCTGTAGGCGTTCTCCTGTCGCCTGATCAGGACATATGCCAACCACAGATAGGCCAGAACAACGACCATGTTCCACCCCCCAATCAGCTTGCTGATCGCATCGGGGAACTGAAGTGAGTTGTAGGCGTAGTATGCCAACGCAGCGCCAGCGACTAACGAAAGCATCGCTGCAAGCGCTGGCAGTATGGTCTTGGCCCGCCGGTCTTCTTGTGCAAAGGACATGGTTTGCACGGCGTTCATGTTGTTACTCCTTTTCAGATAGAGGCATAGATCAGAAGAGGTGTTTGATGGGAGAGAAATGGTCTGCCACAGAAGGTCCAGAGCTGGTTGATGTTTGTCGCCTCCAGTCATAATAGATCTTTCGTGGGAAACCATTTCTGACTCTCTAGACCCCTGTTGACTTTGCCAATTACCAGTTACTGTTGTGTTTCTGCAGAAATTGTGCTACCATTTGGACATTCGCCTAGGTAGTATCTAGCGCAATGCTTTCTCTTCTCGCTTTAGCCTGCCTATGAACTCTCACCAGATGCTTCGCCGAGCTTCAGCATGACACACCGGGAGTTCGTTGCGATAGCGTATCCTTCGGCGGCGGGATGGAAAACTCGCAATTACCCAATGACAGCGATCTACATCTGTCGATATCGAGCGTAGATGACATATGGCCGAACGATCAGACCAGGAATGGATTCGTCTTTTGAAGCAGGATGATCCCCAGACTGTACAGGACCTGTGGGTCTTAGTCTTTACGGTGGCTTCCCGCGAAGCGAGGTATCGCCATCACGGGATAGACACGGAGGATTTGGCTCACCAGGCTGCAATTGCTGCCTATCAAAAGCTCCGGCGCAGCGGAATCCATAGCTTCAGGTTCGATTGTTCTTTCCGATGGTTCTGTACCGTCGTAGTTGTTCGCGAGTTGTATCGAGCGATGCGCAAAAAGCCCATCGACACGGACATTCTAGATGAAGGGTTGGTGGGAGCCAACGACGTGCCGCGCGTGCCGGCAGGGGAGGACCTGGTGCAGAATCGTCTGCAACTTTGCATTGGCGAGCTGCCGGAGCGCAAGCAGCGTGTCATCAGAATGCTCTATTATGAAGAGCTGTCACCGCAGGCTGTGGCAGACCGGCTAACCATCGAGCGCAACAACGTCAACAAGCTCGCCCATGATGCCCGGCTTAAGTTGCGAGAGTGTCTCAAGCGACATGGTTTTGGCTCCTCCGAGGATGTCCTGGAGATGTAAGCGAGTGAAAACTTGCGGGTCATAGTAAGTGAAGGCAAGTATCGAGGCAATCATGAACGAGCATACAGGCCGACCAAATCGGCTTATCACTGATATCAACAACACTTCTGACTTCGAAATCTACTGCTCCCAGGTTGGCATCCTGATCGCTCGTTGCGCGCAGGCCTTGCTAACAGACGAGGAGTCGCAGAGGCAGTATCCCGAGATGTGGCAGCACTTCCATTTCTGCGCCGACTGCGCTGAGGAATACCGCATGGTGATGGACTTCGCGCGAATGGAACAGAGCGAGCCTCTCGCCGCGATAGGACGCATCCCGTCCCGACCGGACGCAGGCAGCCCGTTCGTCTGGCGCCGAGCCAAGGATGCCATACTGGAGCTGTTTCCAGGCTTCTCGCCCGCGTTTGGCGCAGCGCTGACTCGCAGTGGCACTTCAAGCGAACTTGATCTGGCTGCGCCGGTAGAAGTGGCTCTGGGTGAACGCCAGGAACTCAGGATCGAGTTCGATCTGGCCGCCAACGAGCAGGATCGCAGGCTGCGCGACTTGTTTTGCATCCTGTGGACGGACGACGACGAGCTGCGCGGCGCACTGGAAGCAGCCCCCGTGTGGCTCAAAGCCGGCGACCAAGGACCGGCGATTCGCGAAGGCGCCTGGGATGACCTGGGCGAGGTCAGCTTCTCGGCCATCCAGCCAGGTGAGTACTCGCTCCACCTGCAGCTAGCTGGCCAGGAGTATGACGTGCTCGGCATTCGGATTCCGTAGTGTAGACTTCTCTGGTTGTATTAGCAGCGGCAAGGTGGCAGCACCTTGCCATCAATTGGGAAGGAGAGCACCAGCCATGCCTCGCCGCATTGCTTTGTCTGCCTTTGCCTTGATCACGGGAATCGCCGCAGTATTGCTCTTGACGATGGCGCTGTCGGTGCAGGCCAGCGGACCGGCCGCCCACACAGCGGCGCCTGATTCGGCGCCTATCGCACAAGGGCAGCCCCTGAACCTGGCGTCTGCCAGGCCCTGCGGCTCCGGCGAGCAACTGCCGCCCTGGACGACCTGTCTGTACGGAGAAGTCTCACTGGTCGATGCGACTGGCCAGGCCCAAGCGCTGGCCGACGTGCTGGTGAGCATCAGTCTGCACGGGCGAGTAGTCACTGGTACGACGCTGCTCCGCCCCGGCGAGGCTGTTCCCACCTACGAGATCGACATCAGCCCATTGGAGCCAGAATTCTTGCGACCGGTGACCGTGACCGTGTCGCTGGATGGCGTAACCGTGCAGCGCCAGGTGTTGGTCTTCCCCAACTTCACCACGCACAGCCAGCGCTCCGACCTTCAATTCTATAAGGTCGGAGCTCTCGACCCGGCGCCGCTGTGGGGCTATGTGGTGGACTTCAAGGCTGGCGGTCCGGTAGCAGGAGCGGAGGTGGTTGCCGTCCATGCCGGCTACGCGCCGGTGACGGTAACGACCTCCGCGCCAAACACCGCAACTCTACCGATCTACACGCTGACGGCCGGGGATTTGGCCGCCATGGGCGCGGCGCCGGGAAGCACAATTACCGTGACTGCGCGCTATCGGCAGGACGTCGATCGGCAAGTGATCCAGCTTCGAGACGAGGCGCAGCAGGTCAATTTCGTCACCGGCTGGCGCTGCGACAGCTTCGATCCGCTGCCGCAGGTGGGCGGCCACGGCGGGCTGCCGCAGGTCGGCGGGCACGGCGGGCTGCCGGATGTGGCCTGCGTGTGGGGCTATGGCTTGGTGAGCGGCGCCCCGCGAGCCGGCATGGACGTGACCGTGGAGATCAGCGGTACGGTGTATGCTGGTCGCACCCGCGACCTGCCGGGCGAGGCTCTGCCGCGCTATGGCATCGCTCTGCCTGTCGCGTCCTTGCTGGTCGGCCAACCAATGACGATAACAGGGGTGTACAGCGGATATGCCAAAATCACCCATGCAGGATTGGCGCTGGACGAAGAACAAAGCCAGCGTATCGATGTCCATGCCGCGGGAATCACTGCTCTGAATTTCTCCACGCAGAATGTCGGGAGCGTGATCTGGCACGCAGGCTATCTTTGGGCTGGCACCAATGGCGGTCTGCTGCGCTGGAATCCTGACGAGCGCACCTATACGCTGATACCCGTTCTAAACGGGCATATGGTCAATGGAGTTGGCAACATCGAGGTGGCATCAGATGGTACGATGTGGATGTCGACCAGCCATGGCGCTAGTCATTATGACCCGACTGAGGGTGTATTGGGCGAGTGGCTGGAGCACCTTACGACAGCTGAAGGACTAAGATCGAGCGGCCCTGCGATTCCGGCAATCGATCATCGTGATGGATCAATATGGTTTGGTTCCACTGAGGGTCCGTGTCACTATCGTCCGGCCACCGGTTGTGTGCCTGTCGATCCGCCAGGTTTCACCCGCTACGTTACAACGGTGGCAGCGGACCACAACGGATCTGTTTGGTTCGGCTCCGCTGGCGAGGCCGCAGATGTGATTCGTTACATGCCAGGCAATTCTCGAGAATGGGTCACCTATACCCACGCAAGCGGTATCCTCCCCCATCCTTATGTTCATGATATCACGGTGGCGACGGATGGGTCGGTGTGGGTTGGAACTCCGGCAGGTGTTGCGCGCTACTCTGAAGGTGCGTCGCCAGAGTGGGCAACTTTCACCGCGGCTGATGGCTTGGCCGATGCAGGCGTCGTATCCATTACTGAAGACGAGAATGGATCCATGTGGTTTGGACACTCGCACGGCTCTGGCGGAGGAGGTGCGACCTACTTTCCCTCGCAAGGCGCCCCAATCCAGCTTAAGCCATCACCTAATGGTTTAGCCTCTGCTATTGTCAACTCTATCGCCCTAAACGACAGTGGTACTGTTTGGTTTGGCACGCCCGTTGGTATCAGCCAATACGTTGCTGGCGGCGATGATGAATGGACAACCCTTGAGACCAACAGTCTATCCGATAGCCGTGTCAAGGCGTTAGCGCTCGATCATCAAGGCGATTTGTGGGTAGGCACGCAAATCGGATTGGATCGCTATGACTCTGCCGCAAGAAGGTGGGATAACTTCGACATAGCAGCGCTCTTTGGTGGAAGCGGTCTGGTTCAGACCCTTGCCGTAGCCACTGACGGCTCCGTGTGGTTTGGCGGGGCGAAGCTCGGGCGATTTATCCCTGGAGACCCTCCGACGTGGGAAGTGTTCGACCTCGAAGACGGCCTGGTGAGCTATTGGGTCTGGGACATTGCACCACACCCGGATGGCTCGATCTGGATCGGCACAATCGGGGGTGTCAATCATATCACGCCAGGCGATCCGCCGGTTTGGGAGACGTACACGACAACCCATGGCTTGCCTTCTGACGTCGTCGGGTCTATCGGGTTCGGCGCCGATGGCTCGATCTGGTTCGGTACAAACCCCTTGAGTCGCTACTTCCCGATATCAAATACGTGGCAGATACCATCCCTCGTCCCCTATGCTTTTGTGCCAATCCCTGGTGCATATGATATTGCTCGAGCGCCCGATGACTCGATGTGGTTTTCGTCAGGCTGGTATACATATCATTATTACCCAGCCTCTAATACCTGGGAGAGCTTCTACAATCAATGGACTCTGGTTGGTGGCTCCCCTTCTGACCTATATGTTGATGAGAACAACACCTTGTGGTGTGTAGTGAACGCAGGGGGTGTCTGCCGCTACGATCATGATGCCGTGCCTAAGTGGGAACAGTTCGGAGAAGCCCACGGCATTCCCGATGCTTGGGCGAATGCGATTATTCCCGATGGCGCCGGCGCGTTCTGGGTTGGAACCGATGGCGGCCTGGTGCATTGGACACCGCCGGTGCGGCAAAGCGACGTAGCCGTGCAATTGCATGGACAGACTGCTGTCCACGCAGGCGATTTGGTCACCTACACCATCTCCGTGCGCAACGATGGCCAGGTTACCGCCCATAATACAGGTCTGCTCCTCGCCCTCCCCGATGGCCTCAGCTATCAAAGCGCTACGCCTCCGCCGGCCTCAACGTCGCCCCTCACCTGGAATCTCGGCTCACTGGTGTATGACAGCGCAGTGACCGTTACACTCTCTACCGCCGTGAACAGCGGCCTTAGCTCGGGCGTCGCACTAACGACCACGGCGATGGTTACCACTACATCGCCGGAGACGTATCTGGTCAACAACACAGCTCGCTGGGTCAGTCGGGTCCGTTCTCCTTACCATGCAGACGTGCGCGCCAGCCTGGCAGGCCCTCCTCTGCTGGTTCCGGGCCATGTCGCTACGTACACCCTGTGGGTCGATAATGACGACGAGCTCGCTGCAAACGACACGGTGCTGGACGTGGTGTTGCCACCTGGAATGTCCTACCAGTCTGCCACGCCGCCGCCTGCGGCCGGCCTCACCTGGCAGTTGGGTGTCCTGCCAGGGCTTTCCAGCGCGCAGCAGATCGCGCTCACGGTCTATGTCGACGAGAGTGTGCCTGCCGGCGCGGCTTTGACTGTGTCCGCCATTGCCAGCACCAGCAGCCCGGAGAGCAATGCGGCCAACAACACCGCCTCGAGCACGGTCGCAACATCTTTGACCGATGCCCAAACGTTGATCCTGGTCGCGCCAGATCGTCTGGCCGCTCGCTATGGGGCCTCGCCGCTGCTGACGAAGCTGTACGCCTTCGCTCAACATCCCAACGTACAGGGCGCCGTGGTAGACGTGACGCGCGATCCGCAGGTCCGCCAACGCTACCAGCAGTGGGATGCAAACCCAGCTAGCTGGCTGGCAGCCAACGATGTTGCGACCGAGACCAAGGCCCTGATAGACCAATACACCGACGCGTACCCCAATCTGCGCTATCTGGTCATCGTCGGCGGCGACGAGATCATCCCCTTCTATCGGGTGGCTGACCAGAATCCCACGCAATGGCACGAGCGCCGCTACAGCTCCGCTGTCCCCAACGGTACTGTGCGCGCTGCCAAGGCCGCAGATCGCATATTGACTGACGACTTCTATGCTGACCGCAATCCCACACGTCCCACGTCGATTTTCTGGCCCGATAGCCATCCTTTGTATCTGCCGGACTTTGCCATTGGTCGTCTGGTTGAGTCGCCTCAGGAGATCATCGCTGCGCTGGATGCGTTTCTGGCCAGCAACGGAACGATCTCGCAAGGGCCGGCGCTGGTCGCTGGCGACCAGTTGTTGGCAGACGACCTGCGCCAGGCTCAGTGCCATCTGTTGCAGCAGGCCAGCTTGCCAGTCGACCTCTGCACCGTCGACGGCGCTCAATTGCGCAATCGCTTCTTGTCCCAGCCCACCGGCTCGACCTGGCTGGCCTTGCACAGCAATCACTTCAGCAGCGGACTGCTGTCGGCTGCTTCGGTAGCGCAAAGTTTTCAGAGCTATGCAGGCGATCTGATGGTCAACATTGGCTGTCATGCCGGGCTCAACGTGGGGGCTGACCAGAGCGCACTGCCCAGCCTGGACTTGGTGCAGGCCATGCTGGGCAAGGGCGGCGTCTTTATCGGGCCGACGGCCTACAGCTATGCGTCGACGTACGGCATGGAGCTGTCGGAGCGGCTGGCTATTCAGCTAACGGGAGTGCTGCTGGACGGGACTACGCAGGACCTGGGAACGGCCCTGGTGCGCGCCAAGCAGGCCTACTTCACCAGCCATGAAGGCTGGTTCAACACCCTCGACGAGAAGGTGCTGCTGCCCATGACGCTATACGGCCCGCCCATGTATCGCTTTGTATCGCCGAACCCAGGTCTGAAGGTCTCAGCCGGGCAAGCTGTGCCATTCACGGTTTCCACGGCGAGGAAGCCTGACATGTCTGCGGTGCGGACCTATTCGCTGAACGGACTCACGTATAGTCGCCATGACGTGGGGGCCGGCGCCTACTTCGCTCTGGACGGGGAGGTCATCGCTCAGGATGGACTGCCCGTGCAACCGGCCCACAGCCTGGTGATATCCTCTACCGTGGATGGGCAGACCCCGCACGGGATCGTGCTCCGATCAGCCCATTACACCAGTGTCTCCCCCTTCGATCCCGTGATCGCTCAGTCGTGGGCAGCTGGCATGGCTGCTGCGCCCGACAGCCAGGAAGCGCCTGCCAGTTTCACTGGCTGGGATCGGCCTCTTCCGTATGCCCTCGGCCGCTTCTCTGGTCAAATAGAAAGCGCCGCCAGCATCAACCTGGCTTTGGGACGCTTCAATCAGGACACCCATGCGCAGCAGTTGCTGGATAGTCTGGTTCTCGAGGTTCATTATAGCGCCGACGTCGACGTTACCGCTCCAGTTATCGTGGATGCTCGCGCCTATTCCACGACAACCTACACGAACGTGTCGGTCACAGCGACCGATACTGATCAGGTCGACCAGGTGGTTGCCGTATGCGATGATGGTGTGGGTCAATGGCAGGCCATCGATCTTCAAGTGATTGCCGGCGTCTGGAGTGGGACGTGTTACGGACACGTGTCGAACGTCTACGTACAGGTTGTTGACCGGGCGGGCAATGTAGCAGTCAGCGATTGGTTTGCTCCTACGCCGCAGGCGCCATTGGCTGTGACGTTAGCCGACTTTCAAGCAGAATGCATAGGTGCCCAGGTAGCTCTGGAATGGGAAACGGTCTCTGAAGTCGGAAACATGGGCTTCAACCTGTGGCGCAGCTTCTCACCACAGGAGCCGCCTGTTCGTCTGAACGATACGTTAATTCCATCGCAAAGCCCGGGTAGCTCACAGGGCGCTACCTACAGTTGGCTTGATGAGACTGCCGAACCAGGCGTTGAGCATTGGTACTGGCTGGAGGCAATCGATCTGAACAACCATGCGACGCGCTTCGGTCCGGTTGGAGCTTTGTGTCAAATCCCTACAGCTGTACGAATGGCTGACTTCGCCGCTGAGGATGCGGATTCTGTGAAAATCCTGCCATTCTGGCTGTTGGTGGCAATTATCGTCAACGCACTGATCGTGAGAACGGTCAGACAAGCGCACCCGTAGCATAGCGAGATGGAGCAGGTCAGATCACCTGCGCAGTCGAAGAATGGCAACGTTACGATGCAGTCAGAGGAATTGATTGAAGCCGCGTTGAACTTGGCGCCAGCTGACTTCGATGATTGGCTCGCTCAACGCGGACAGCAGTTTATCGACCAGAACGTGGCGGCGCTGAAGGCGAAGGCTGAGGAGATCAACGACGACGGCCGGCTGCGGGACGCCTTGGCCTTGTTGGATCGAGCGGCTCAGGTTGCCCAAGTTTCGAGCAACCCCACGTCTATGGGGTTGGTTTGGCGCGGTCGGGCCAATGTCCTTCAGATGGCGGAGCGTTTCGAAGAGAGTCTCGCTGCGGCAAATCAGGCGGCAGAGATCTATCGGCAGCATGGCACACCCTTAGACGTAGCAGTTGCTCGTACGGTGGAAGTCGTCGTCCTGGGAGCGCTGGAGCGTTTCGATGAGGCCATCGCTCTGGCGCATGACATACGGCACATCTTTGAGGAGGCGGATTTCGATAAGGGCCTGGCATTTCTCGCTGCCAATCTCGGCAAGGTCTACACCATGGCGTGGCAGCTTGAGTTGGCGCTTCGGGAGTATCGTCAGGCGCGCTCGCTCTTTGTCAAGCTCGACATGTCAAGCCTGGCGGCTGAGGTGCTGCACAACATGGGCGTGGCCGCTTACTACCTGGATCGACTGGACCTCGCCCGACGCTACTACACTAAGTCCTATCTGGATCTGGTCGCTGCCGGTGATCTGCATACTGCTATCAAGGCGCAGTTCAACTTAGCGCAGCTCTGTGAGCGAGAGGGCAAGTTCGAGCAAGCATTACAGCATCTTGCCCAGGCGCGCGATGATGTAGCACGCCTGCCTGACTCGCCAGACAGCGCGTATGTTGGTTTATTCGAGGGTCAAGTGCGGCAAGCCCTGGGACAAAGAGAACAAGCTCAGGCGTTGTTCAGACAGGCTGTTATGCGTTTCGACCAGTTGGGGCGCCGGCTCGAAAGCGCTCAGGCATGGATGGCGCTGGGGCACCTCCTGGCGCGCTCCACCGCATCTGAACAGGTTCAAGAAGGATTGTTGTGCCTGGAGGAGGCAGAAGTCAGGACACAGTCGTTCGACGTTCCACTTTTGCGGGGTTGGCTCTGGTTGTCTCAGGCTGAATGTCTGTTAACGCTTGATCGGGCGTTTGAGGCATCCACACGCGCCCGCGCTGCCGGGGAGCTGTTTGTCAAAGCCGAACTCCGATTGCGCCATGCACACACCAATGTGGTGCTGGCTGACTGTTACTGGCGTTTGCAGCCGCAAGAAGCGCGTCACCTGTATTTGGCTGCACTCGAAGCATCAAGCGGAAAGGATCTGCTCATTGCTGCTCGCTGTTGGCGCGGCCTCGGAAGATTGGCGGCAACCGAGCGGAATATCGACGACGCAGAGCGTTTCTATGATCAGGCGATTGCACTGCTAGATGAGGTACGCAGGGGGCTGCATGGCCATGCCCACCAGTCAGGTTTCATGGAGGATAAACACACTCTCGCAGAGGAGATGTTGGCAACATTGACTGATCGCGGGGGCAATGGGCCACAGATTTTGAGATGGGTGGAACGTCTCAAAGCCCAAGCGCTGGCTGATCTTCTGTTGGCTCAACCACTCGACCCCTCGGTGGATGCTGAGTTAGGCCGGCTGTTGGGAATGCGTCGCCAGTTGCGTGACCAATACGACTCGACCGTGCAGCAGAGCATGGGAACTGGGGAACTGCTCGCTAACCTTGCTCAACAGCGGGGGCCTGCGATCGCAGCCCATGACGCTTACCAAGAACTGAAAACCTCTGAGTTGACACGGCAGATGCAGCTCCTAGATGAAAAGATCGCCACATACCAACATCCCGCCATCGCCTGGCGCGATGGGGTCACCGATCATCGGTCGATTCCCGGCGACTTGGTTGGTGATCGAACTCTTCTCGTCTCCTACTACAGCGTTCGCGGAAGGCTCTGTGTCTTGACCGCGAAAGGTGACCTCCAGGACATCCAGGCGCACGCACTTCAAGTTGGCATTGGTGAGTTGGAGGCTCAACTGCAGCGCACCCATCGGCTGATTAGCCGACCAGACTCATCCTTAGGGGACTTACAAACGCACTTGGGGCGCCTGTGGACCAGCCTGATTGCTCCGATCGAATCTCGGCTGAGTGATTGTGAGCACATTGTCATCTTGCCCTATCGTGGGCTATTCCGTGTCCCGTTCTCCGCGCTGTTTGACCTTCGCACCCGACAGTACTTAATCGAACGATGGTCGGTGCAAACAGTTCCCAGCGCCGCTGTGTTAGCCCATTGCCGAACACGGACCAGGGGTGCTCGACCGCCTCTGCTGGTTGGGTATCCCGGTGATCCTACCGATGCTGATTACCTGCCTGGTGTCACAAAAGAAGTGCATCTGCTACACGGCGCTCTAAAGCACGCAGATGTCCTATTGGCTGAACAGGCAACTCCAGACCAGGTGATGGCACAGATCTCTGGCCGATCACTGATCCACCTTGCGTGCCATGCGATCTTCGATCAGCGCGACCCTTTGATGTCAGGCCTGCGGCTGGCAAAAGGGCGATGGCTGCGCGCCGCTGACTTGTATCAGCACTATGGTGTTATTGAAGGCTCGACCGTGGTGCTAAGCGGCTGTAGCACCAGTCAGGGCCGCCCAACTGGCCAGGACATTCTGGGCATGGTGAGCGCCCTGTTGTATGCAGGCGCTTCGTGCGTTGTGGCCGGTCTTTGGCGTATAGACGATACCGCGACGGTCGAGCTAATGAATACTTTCTATCGTGAGTTCATGCGCAATGGGAGCGTTGTCTCGGCTCTACAACAAGCCCAGCAAACGCTCCTACTCAGCTCAAGTCATCCCCATCCTTACTTCTGGGCGCCTTTCGTGTCAACAGGAGACGCAACTCGGCCTTTGTCGCCTACCCAAGAATGATCACTATCTTCATCAGGTCAGTTGTTAGCACGAGAGACAAGTTCCCAGCGCGTTGCGGATGTTGATCACGTAGCGGGTTATCCGGATACGAGGATATTCATTCCTGCCAGTCATGGTCGGCAACCAGCTTTGGAGAAGAACCATGGAAACAAGAAAATCCAGAATCGCGCATCTCAAGAGGCTTGACCCTGATCTTCAAGTGTTCGGAGCCAGATTGCATCGTTATGAGACGTATCCTCTCTCACCAGATGACGTAGATCAGTTCGAGTCGGCTCTGGGTGTTACCCTTCCTGAGCAATACCGCCACCACCTTTTGAGCGTGGGCTATGGCGCTGGCCCGTATTACGGTCTCTACAGTCCGAAGATCATTTTGGAGAACCTCCTCTACGAGTACAAAGAGTTGGAAGACGACCCCGAAGACCTTGGGCCCATACCATCGCCAAGCATCGCATTCCTGTTCACACGCAGTGATGCAAAACGCATCTACGAAGCCAGAGCCGCTGGCGACAGTTGTGCGTGTGGGGCAGCGCTCTACCCGTCACATGGTGCAATCCCCATCGGAACCAAGGGGTGCTCGTATGATACGGTGCTTGTCACCGCTGGTGAGCTGCGCGGCACTGTATGGGACCTCGATCAGGAAGGAAGTTGCGCCGATGAGCGCGATGCCACTTTGCAAAGCCTGTTCAGTACGCGCCCAGCCACTTGGAACCCATCCTTGCGGGCATCATGTGGTTTACCGGGTGTAGATGAGCGGTTAACGCAGCGACTACTATCCGACCTTCCAACATTCGATGAATGGTTCGATAGCTGGCTTGAAGCGGCTACGGCTGGTTTGGTCAATAGTCCGACGTCGCGTAATGAACGCGCTCAACGAGTTTGGGACCGCGCCAGGTTGGCTCTTCGCCGATCTAGTTCACCAGGACCTCAGGGAAGCCCCAGGCGATAGCCGTTGGGAGTAGTTTGGGGGAGATGTGCCCATGCCGGTTAGGCAGATGGCGCATAGGGAGACGCTTGAGTTATGGGTTCGGAACCGGGTTCCGCGACCTGGCCAGAACCCCGGCCTCTCCTCCCACACCGGCAGCGCGTTGAAGTTCTCCGGCGCCGGCCGGCCGCGCGGCGCGGTGGCTTCGCCTAAGTGCCCGTGGTGCGCGAGTTGCTCACCGACTTCTTGGGCATCTGATTCAAAACCAGCAGCACGGGCCCCCTGCCGGCCGCCACGCCGGTTCCTATCCAAACAGATTTCCAGCAAGTCGACTCAGTATAAGATGACAAAAACATCCTGACGCTGTCCGCCCCGCCGACCCAGCGCCGCGCGCCGCCCCTCTGAGCCGCAGACTCGCTGGCAATGATTGCATCCATGGACAGCGTTTTGAGCTTTTGACAGATTGTGTATAGTATGCCCCGCACTCGCGCTCCGTTTGTCGCCCAACCCCAACGTCGCAAGGAATCACCATGCTGCTCAAAAAACCAAATGTCAACCACCTCAACACGCTGACCCATGAAGGTAAGCTGGTGCTCATGGCCACCATCGTCGCAAACGACGCCGTCCGGCTCTATTACACCGTCAAACAGGACGGCTTCGAGGACAGCGCGCTGCAAAATCCCAACGACAACGGCTGGGAGGAGTTCAAGCCGCTCGAACTGCCCGACGACAGCACAGGCGACCCATCAGTCGCGGCCAAGGAGCAGACGGAGCTGACTGACACACAGGGCAGGTACCTGCTGCGCTCGATCTATGCCAGCGCGGACCTGACCGCCGCCGCCCCGGTGCAGTTGGTCTCGCATGATGGCCACCTTTACGTGTTTCGTCAGTCTACGCGCAGCACCCTGCTGGTGGACCGCTTCGTGCTGGACGGCATCGCCAACAAGCTTACCCCGAAGCTGGAGGTGCGCTACAAGCGCAGCCGCCAGCGCTACACGCCGCTCAAGGCCATGAAGATCACCAGCGGCGGTCAGATGGAGTCGGTGGACTCGCTCGATTTCCGCGACATACAGAACCAGCCGTTCTACGAGCCGACGACCGAGATCTGCCCGGGGCTGCTCAAGAACCTGCACGACGGCTGGTTCGGCGTCGTCGTCACCCCTACCAACGAGCAGGAGAGCTACCGCTGGCACGTTTTCGCTCACAACAGCAGCAGCGGCGAGATCGATCTGGTGACGCTACGTGCAGGCGACAACCGGATTTTCGACGTGCAAGACTACTGGTTCCGCACCGTCCACCCGGTCACCGACCAGGTGCAGTACGACAGCATTCCCGGCATCGTTCGCCGCAGGTTGGAGTTCCAGGACAGCGCGGGGCAGCCATTGCTCGTGACCAACGGGCCGGCGGTCGCTGCCTACGATGTGCAGCGGGAGCAGCAAACCCAGGGCGGTGCGCAGTTGGTGCGCGATGCCAGCAAGGTCTTGCTGGCTGCGCCGACCGCGGCCGGCACAGCCACGCTCAGCTTTGCCATCGCCGCCGACGGCCGCCTGGCCCAGATCACCCGCGACGCCAAGACCGAGGAGCTGCGCAGCCGCCAGCAGGACATTCTCCTGCCGCTGGACCTTCTGGATAACATCCGCCCTACAGGCGACAGCACGGAGACGCCGGCCGGCGTGATTACCGGCATGAGCCGCTCCGATGACGACGACAGCGCCGACCGTGTGCAGATCAAGGTGAGCCAGGATGACAAGGCCGCGTTGAGCAAGCTCAAGAGCGGCGACACGGTCAAACTGAGCAACACCGCCAGCTATGACGGCCTCTATCGCGTGGTCAGGGCCGACGATGGCAGCTTTGTCATCGACGCGCAGTTCAAGCACGGCGAGATCGGCGACTGGGAGAAGATGGAGGAGGAAGAAGCCGGGCTGGTCTTCGACGGCTTGCTGACCAGCTATGAGAAGACCACCGACAGCAAGCTCAAGGTCTTCGCCGTCAACCACGGGCTGGCGGCGGGCGACCTGGTGCAAATCGTGGGCGACGACGACTACAGCGGCGAGTACCCGGTGCTCAAGCACGACGACGACAGCTTCACCGTCGAGCGGCTTTGGGCCGGCGGCGAGGCGGTCAACATCAAGCTGGAATCGCGCAAGCGCCGCGGCCTGGCGCTGGACGGCCAGCGCGATTGGGTCAACGCGCCCTTCTCCCAGGCCATCAACCTCAGCGGCGGCTTCACGGTGGAAGCCTGGGTCAAGCTGGCCAACGCGGCCGACCAGACCATCCTGGCAACGCAGCCGGAGCTGCAGCCGGAAGGCAAGCAGGTCGATGCCGCCAACGCCACAGCCGCGACCCTGGCGCTGAAGGACGGCAAGTTCACCATTGCTATCACCCGGCCGCTGCTGGGCCGCACCAGCGCCTTGCGCATCGCCAGCGACTCGCCCGCGCCGCTCGGCCAGTGGGTGCATGTGGCGTGCAGCTTCGACGGCAACGAGCTGCTCTTGCTGGAGGATGGCGGGATCAAGGCCGCCGTCAGCGCGCAGGAGCTAGACCGCAAAGCCAAAGTGGCCCAGGATGCCGTGCTCAAGCAACTGGAGCAGGACGTGGCCGCCATGCCGGCGGGCAGCGCAGCCAACGAGGCCCAGGCGGCGCTCGACGCGCTCAAAGCGTGGCTCAAGCAGCTTCCACCTGCTTTCAGCCTGCGCGTCAGCACCCTGCACCTGGGCGCCGCGCGCCAGATCAAGGCCGGCCAGGTGCAGCCGCCGGCCGACTTCCTGCAAGGGGAGCTTGCCGACGTGCGCATGTGGACCGTCGGGCGCAGCGGCAAGGCCATTGCTGACACGATGCATCTGCAACTGACCGGCCGCGAGACCGGTCTGGCCGGCTACTGGCGGCTGGGCGGCATCGCAGCCGAGGAGGACGGCAGCCGGCGCGTCTTCGACTTCTCGGTCAACGCCAACCACGGCGTGGTGCAGGGCGCGCCCTATGCTGGCGGGGTCACGTTGGCGCGCACCCTGCGCGACGGCAAGACGGCAGCCGTGAAGTTCAGCAACGACGACCTCTTCGCTGTGCGCGAGGGGGCAGTTTACGTGGAAAGCTTTGAGTTTCGCACGGACAAGCCGGTGGATCCCACCAATGCCGACGGCAAGGGCGGCGCCATTTTTGCCCCGTCGCTGTGGGGATGCCTGAGCCGCAGTTCCCAGAAAAAGCAGCCGTTCACGCCGATGGAGGAGAATTTTCAGTTCGAAGCGCTGGGCGATGGTTGGCAGCGCGCCACGTGCCGCTTCCTGATCCCCGAGGGTGTGCGCCTGCTGCGCTGCTTCGAGGTGGCCGACGTGACCGGCGACTGGAGCGCCCTCGAAGTGCGGCGGAACACGGTGCGGCTCGTCTCCGACACCGTGACACTGTCCACGCTGGACGAAACAGCCAGGCTGCCTCTCCTGGCGACTTCGCTCGACAACCCGGCCCAGCCGGCCGGCCTCTTGGTTCAGCTGGCGGGCAAGGAGCACGAAGAAGCGACGTTGGTCTCCCGCCAAAAGGAGCTGCAGCGCCTGCTGGCCGACATCGCCGACCGCAACGCCACCGAGCGGCGGCGCAGCGATCAGCAAGCGCTCGTCGAGCGGCTTAAAGCGACGGAGGCGACCGCTCAGGGTGACAAGGATGCCGTGTGGTCTGACCCACTGAACTTCTGGTGTACCATCACACCGAAGAGCAAGCCCGGCAAACGCCTGGACGCACACTCCACGGAGCACGTGATCTATCAGAATGCTCCACTCAACAATGACAACCAGCGCTGGAAGTTCGAACCGCGGCCAGATAGCTGGTACTACTACATCATCAATCGAAGGACTGGCAAGTATGCCGCTGTCGAGGACTCCAACGATAACAAGGGTATCCACCAGGAGCCTTATGAAAGCGACGATCTGGACGACCAGAGTTGGGGCGTGTATTCCCTGGGCGATGGCTATTGTCAGATCTACAACAAGAAGTACTATAGCCAGAGCCGGGTGTTCGACGCCGGGGGCGACGACGGCTATGGCGTCATCGCTCACGGCTGGCACGCAGGCGACAACCAGCGCTGGAGACTGACGATCGACGGCGAGGCGACCAACAACAAGCCTGCTAACGCGCAAGCAGCCCTGGAGAACGCCCGCAACCAACGCATTGCAGCCGAGGCAGCGCTTGCCGGCTTGAACGATGCCCTTAGCGCAACCGATGCCCAGCGCGCGGCCTGGACCAAGGAGCTGGCCGAGATTCAGGCGAAGCTGGATCTAACCCGCACACGGATTGCCGAACTGACGACCAACTACCTGACGACCGTCGCCCAGGCCAACACCACCGCCCAAACCATGCCGGACCTGCCTGGCCAGAAGGACCCGCGCGGGCTGTTGGTGCAGGGCGCGCTGCTGCCCTTTGCCCGGCCCGCCAGCCGGCTCCATGCCCTGGAAAGCTGCACCGGCCGCGTCACCCTCAGCTACCAGGACAGCGACGGCAATCTGCGCCAGACCCACTACGACACAGCCTACGACGCCGACGGCAAGGGCGAGGAATGGCTGCCTGACTCCTACCGAGCCGCGCTGGCGCTGGACGGGCGGGGGTTGGCGCTGCCCGCTGGCGTCTTCGGCGATCTCGGCAGCCAGGTCACAGTCGAGTTCTGGGCCAGGGGCGGCAGCGACCTGCCCAACGAGAGTGCGTTCCTCGGCGCCCTCGACAGCAGCGGCCCCCGCCTGTGCATCCAACTGCCCAACGCCAAGGGCGAGGTGGTGTGGCAAGCCGGCCAGCCAGCCGGTGGAGCGGTCGACAGCCTGGTCCAGGCTGCTGACGCCAGCCTTACCCGCGGGCGCTGGAGCCACTGGGCCTTTGTCAAGGATGCCGGCGCGGGCGAGATGCGCATCTATCTGGATGGCAAGCTGTGGGCCAAGAACGACTCCAGCGCCAAGGATGGCAGCGGCAAGCGCAGCCAACTCCTGGGCGGGATCAGCCAGGCCGCGCTGGGCGCTATGCCAGGGCAGAGCGGCGGCTGGCAGGGGCAGGTCTGCGAGCTGCGCATCTGGAACGCAGCGCTGGGCGAGCGCGAGATCGAGGCCAACAGCGTGCTGACCCTCAGCGGCAACGAGCCGGGGCTGGTCGCCTACTATCCGCTCAGCGAAGGCCAGGGCGACCAGTGCCGCGACCACAGCGGCCGCGGCCAGCACTTCGCTGCCGGCAGCGCGACCTGGACAGCCTGCACCGCGCCGATTGGCCGCCTCCCAGGCGCACCCATCTCCTTGCTCAGCTGCCCCAAGACGTTCGATGGCCAGCAAGATCAAGTCGAGCTGCCGGAGCTGAACCTCGACGTGCGCAACGGGCTCACCATCGAGGCGCGCGTGACCTGCCACAGCTTCAAGCGCTGGTCGCGGATCATCGACCTGGGCAACGGCGCCAGGAAGCAGAACATCTTGCTGGCAAACCAGGGGACGAGCAAGCGGCTGGTCTTGCAGGTTTTCGATTACCAAGGGAAGGTCAGCGAGCTGCTGGCGCCAACCGACCTGCCGGAAGGACGATCGGTTCACATTGCCGCCACCATTGCATCGGATGGCATGGCGCGGCTCTATGTCGACGGGAGCGAGGTTGCCAGCGGAAAGGTGGAAGCACCCCCTGCCGTCTTGCGCAGCAGCAACTACATCGGCAAGAGCAACTGGAAAGCCGACGAACTGTTCCACGGCCAGATGGATTTCGTGCGGCTCTACAGCAACGCCTTGGACGCCGCGGCAATCAGCCGGCTCGCCCAACCCGGCGCGTCGCAAATTGGGGTGGTTTGCGCCGAGTACAGCCGCGTGCGCGTCGACGCCCAGCGGCGCAAGTCGGTGATGATGCTGCGCTGCCTGGCGCTGCCTGATCCAGGCGGGGCGCGGCTGCTGGACGAGCAGCGCATCGAGGAGCTGGACATGGTGTGGATCGGCAATGCCCAGATCAAGCCGACGCTGATCGGCTACATCGAAGGCCCGCCGCCGGCGCCCAGCGAGAACCTGACCGAGGAGCAGGACTACAACGGCGCTACCTCGGTCGAGCTGATCCAGTCCAGCGACGTGGAGTATAGCTGGACGCGCGAGGGGGACATTGGCGGAGGCGCGGAGGCGGAAGTGCTGATCGGCGTCAAATCAGAGTCGTCGGCTGGGATCGGCTTTCAGACTTCAGTGGAGGAAGTCAAAACCGGCTTCGGCGGAAAGCTGGACTTCGCCTATCACTGGCAGAACGCCAGCACAGTAGGCGCCAGCCACAGCCTCATGAGCAGCGATCGGCTGGAGCTGCGCGGCAGCCAGGAGCCGGAGGCGCATTTCCCCCACCTGGGCAAGCGCTTCATCCCCAAGAACATCGGCTACGCCCTGGTCAGCAGCGGCCTGGCCGATGTCTTCGTCAGCAAGCTCAAGCGCAGCGGCCGCATGATCGGCTACCAGCAGCTACCGGTGGAGGGCGTGCCGCTGGACGTCAACACCATCACCTTCCTGATCAACCCGGCCTATACCATGTCCGGCAGCCTGGACGGCCTGACCGGCAGCCGCGCCACCAGCGATCGCTTCTTCCAGCACGTGCCAGAGATGCGCAGCCAATACGGCTCACTCTACCCGGCCAGCTACTTCCGGCTCAAAGAGGCCTATGATCTGAAGAACCAGATTGATCAGCAGGACAAGGCGCACGAGGCCTATTTCAATCAGTTCGACGCCCGCCTGTTGGATGTGTGGTCGCTTGATCGCCAGGTGGACGACGCCAGCCAGGACGGCAACCCGGTGGGGCTCAACAGCCCCGATCGCCGGGGCGATGACAAGGAGCAGGCCGAGCAGATCAAGACCCGGGAAGCCGAGTTGGAGAAGCTCAAGAACGCCAAGCCGTTCGATCAGGCTGCGGTGGACGCCAAACAGAAGGAACTGGATGCGCTAAGAGAGCAGGAAACCAAGCGCAAGGAGCAGGACCAGGGCCAGCGCAAGCAGGCTAACGAGGAGCGCCAGGACAAGATCAACTCGACGTACACTGATCTGTCCGCGCGCGCCAATGCCTCCGACAGCTTCGCCGCTTGGCAGAAGAAGATGGAGACGCTGCAAATCCGCGCCGGCAAGCGCAACATCGTCAACACCTATGTCTGGGACGGCGATGGCGGCTTCCACGCCGAGGAGCAGCAGTTCGCCAGCACGGTCGAGCACTCGGTCGGCGGCTCGTTCGATATGAGCGCCGCCATTGGCGGGCAGGGCAGCTATGCCTTCAGCAAGGCGCTGGTCGAGTTCAACGCCTATGCCAAGTTCAACCTGACGCAGACCATGAGCAAGACCGAGAGCGGCAGCAAGGGGCTGGAACTGCACGTCGACCTGAGCGGGGTGGAGAGCCGCGGCATCACTGACTATCGCGACTACCCGGTTCTGCCCGGCGAGAAGGTGGACCGCTACCGCTTCATGAGCTTCTTCCTGGAGAACAGCGCCGATCACTGGCACGACTTCTTCAACTATGTCGTCGATCCCGACTGGCTGGCCAGCAACGACGAGGAGGCACGCGCCCTGCGGCAAGCCCAAAGCGCGCTGCCCAACAAGGTCTGGCGCGTGTTGCACCGCGTGACCTACGTCGAGCGGCCGGCGCTGATGGGCTTTGGCCGCAGCGTGGTCAAAAAGGACGAGGCCGCGGACGATATCCGCGCGATGCGCGATCAGATCACCGACCTGCAAGGCAAGGTAGCGGCCTTGCAGAAGGAGATCAACGAGAAGCTGGATCAGTTGTTGGTGCGCAAGGTGTAGGTCAGACGCCAACCGCCTCGATTGCTCCCAGCTTCGACCGAATAATCTCCAACGATCCCCCTCACCTATCGCCAGATTTACGAACGCCGCCGTGGACTGATCCCGGCGGCGTTCATCTTTGGCGCCAGAGATTTGTCTGAGCGTTGACTCGATTTCCACATAGCCGGCTTGCGACAGTACTCACTTTTGCGGCATTTGTCGAATAAAATCAACTATTGACAAAATTCGACAACCATGTTATCATTTCGTTGTCGATTTCTTTAGTTTTCCTCCTTCCGGCAACGGAGCCTCCTCTTGACCTTCCACGAACGCCGTCAGTCGATCCTCGATCTGTTGCGCAGACAGCCTGGTTTGCGCGTGCCTGAGCTGGCGCAGGTGCTTGGCGTCTCCGAAGGCACGGTGCGCAACGACCTCAACGCGTTGGAGGTTGACGGCCAAGTGACCCGTGTCCACGGCGGCGCGATCCTGCGCAGCCAGAACAGCTTCCACAACGTCTCCTTCCAAGCCCGCCGCCAGCAACAGATCGCCGAAAAGATGTTGATCGCCCAGTGCGCAGCCGAGTTAGTGGAGGATGGCGACTCGATCCTGCTGGACGCCAGCAGCACAGCCTACAGCCTGGCTTTGACCATCCAGGACCGCCAGCGGCTGCGGGTGGTGACCAACGGGCTGGATGTGGCCCGCTTGCTGGCGCAAAACCCCACCAACACCGTGATCCTGATCGGCGGTATCCTCAGCGAGGACGGCTCCTCCGTCACCGGCCTGCTCAGCCAGCAGATCATCCGCGACCTGCACACGCAGAAGGCCTTCGTGTCGTGCAGCGGCTTCAGCCTGGAGCGCGGCATGACCGAACGCCAGATCGAGGAGGCGCAGCTCAAGCGTGAGGCGCTGGAGTCGGCCCGCTTGGTGGCAGCCTTGATCGACTCCAGCAAGTTTGGCCGCGAGGACCTGACCCCCTTCGCCCGCATCGAGCAGATCAGCCGGCTGTACACCGACCCAGGCATTACCCCCGACTGGACGCAGAGGGTCCAGCAGGCCGGCATTCCCCTGACCATCTGTCAGGCAACGGCATGAAACCTTTGTATAGGCCAGATAAGTGGCCACAGATTGCACAAATCGCCTTTCTCCAGTCAATCCGTGTAATCCGTGAAATCCGTGGCATTCCCTTGATCGAACGATGAGCGAGCACATCCTTGAGCTGAAGCAGATCAGCAAGCGCTTCTCCGGCGTCGAGGTGCTGCACCAGGTTTCGTTCAGCCTGCGGCCGGGCGAGGTGCATGCCCTGCTGGGCGAGAACGGCGCCGGCAAGTCCACCCTGGTCAAAGTGATGACCGGCGTCCACCAGCCGGACGGCGGTGAAATTCACCTGCACGGCCAGCCGGTGACGTTCGGCGACCCGCGCGCCTCGTTGCAGGCCGGCATTGCGGCCATCTACCAGGAGCTCAGCCTCTTCCCCGACCTGAACGTGGCCGAGAACATCTTCGTGGGCCGCCAGCCGACCAAGGCCGGCGGCCGGCTGGACTGGCGCACGCTCTACGCCGAGGCGGACAAGCTGCTGGCCTCGCTGGGCGTGCGCCTGGACCTGAAGCAGAAGGCGCGCAATCTCAGCATCGCCCAGCAGCAGATGGTCGAGATCGCCCGCGCCCTGTCCATCGACGCCCGCATCCTGATCATGGACGAGCCCACCTCGTCGCTGACCCTGAGCGAGGTGGCCGAGCTGTTCCGCCTGGTGCGCCGCCTGCGTGAGGATGGGACGGCCATCGTTTTCATCTCGCACCGGCTGGAGGAGCTGTTCGAGATCGCCGACCGGGTGACGGTGCTGCGCGACGGCGCCTACGTGGACACCCGCCCGCTGGCCGAGGTCAGCCGCGATGACCTGATCCGTCTGATGGTCGGCCGCACCATCTCCAACCTTTTCCCCAAGCAGGAGGTCCCGGCCGGCGATGTGGCGCTCAAGGTCGAGAACCTCACGCTGGACGGCGTCTTCGAAAACATCAGCTTCGAGCTGCGCCGCGGCGAGATCCTGGGTATGGCCGGGCTGGTCGGCGCGGGCCGCACCGACGTGGCGCGCGCGATTTTCGGCGTGGAGCCGCCCAGCAGCGGCCACATCGAGGTGGAAGGCAAGGCGGTCGCGATCACCTCACCGCAGCAGGCCATCGCGTTGGGCCTGGCGCTGGTGCCCGAAGACCGCCAGTTGCACGGACTGATCCCGCCGATGGCCATCACAGCCAACATCAGCCTGCCGATGCTGGCCCACTACGCCCGCCGCGGCTGGCTGCGTCCCAAGCAGGAGCGGGCAGCAGCCTTCACGGCCGCCCAGCAGATGGAGGTGCGGGCCAACAGCATCTGGCAGCGGGCGCGCGAGCTGTCGGGCGGCAACCAGCAGAAGGTGGTGCTGGCCAAGTGGCTCGCCACTCAGCCGCGCATCCTGATCCTGGACGAGCCGACGCGCGGCATCGACGTGGGCACTAAGGCTGCCATCCACGCCCTGATGAGCGAGCTGGCCGGCCAGGGCATCGCGATTTTGATGATCTCGTCGGAGCTGCCGGAGGTGCTGGGCATGAGCGACCGCATCCTCGTCATGCGCGAGGGGCGCGTCACCGGGCGCTTCACGCGCGGCGACGCGACACAGGAGACCATCATGTCAGCCGCGACCCAGGCCATTGCGGCCGGAGAGGCCCTATGAGCGCCCAGCAAACGCCTGCCCGCCGCCCGAACCTGCTCGCCCTGGTGGCTCGCTACCGCGAGGCGGGCATCGGCATCTTCATCCTGGTGCTGGCCGTGCTGGTGACGCTGCGCGCGCCGGCCTTTCTGACCGTCGACAATTTCCGCAGCATTCTGCTCAACATCTCGATCCTTTCCATCGTGGCGCTGGCCCAGACCATGGTGATCATCACCAAGGGCATCGACCTGTCGGTGGGCTCGATCATCGGCCTGGTGGCCATGATGGTGGCCTTCGTCTTCAAGGCAAGCCCTGATTTTCCGGTGATCGTTGCGCTGCCGCTGGGCATGGCCCTGGGCGCGGCCCTGGGCGCGTTCAACGGCCTGGTGATCAGCTACGGCCGGGTGCCGCCCATCATCGCCACCCTGGGCACGCTGAGCATCTACCGCGGCCTGGTCTTCTTCTACAGCCAGGGCACCTGGATCAACTCCTTCGAGCTGCCGGCCGCCTTCAAGCAGCTCTCCAAGGGCACGCCGCTGGGCCTGCCCAACATGGTGATCATCGCCATCGTCTTCGCGCTGCTGGTCTACCTCTTCCTCAACTACACCCGCACCGGCCGCAACATCTACGCCGTGGGCAGCAATGCCGAGGCCGCACAGATGGCCGGCATCCGCCGCCAGCGCATCATCTTCCTGGTCTACGTGCTGAGCGGCCTGGCCAGCGGGCTGGCGGCCGTGCTCTGGGCCTCGCGCTTCGAGTCGGCCCAGACCAACACCGCGCTGGGCTTCGAGCTGCAGACGGTGGCGGCATCGGTGGTGGGCGGCGTCAGCATCAGCGGCGGCGTGGGCACGGTGCCCGGCGTGCTGCTGGGCGCGCTGCTGCTGGGCGCGATCGACAACTCGCTGCCGCTGCTGCGCATCTCTCCCTTCTGGCAGTTGGCCCTGCAGGGCTTGCTGATCCTGACCGCCGTGGTGGTGGACAACCTGATCCTGCGCCGCGCGCAACGGAGACGTAGACGATGACCGATCCCCACCCTGCCGCCGCGCCGTCCTCAGGCAGCAGCCAGCCGACCTCGCTCCTCAGCGCCGCGCCGCCGCGCCGCGCCTTCCTGGCCCGCTTCCAGCGCTGGGAGTGGATGCTGGTCGGGCTGATCGCCTTGGTCGTCGTGCTCAACAGCCAGCTGTCGCCCTATTTCCTGGACGCGCGCAGCCTGTCGCGCACATCGTCCGACTTCATGGAGATCGGGCTGATGATGCTGCCCATGGTCTTCATCATCATCACCGGCGGCATCGACCTGTCGGTGGCCTCCAACCTGGCCATGTGCGCCTCGTTCATGGGCTGGCTGTTCATGCGCGGCGTGCCCATCTGGCCGGCTGCGCTGGCTGCACTGCTGTTGGGCGCGGCGGGTGGGCTGTTCAACGGCCTGCTGGTGGCCCGGGTCAAGCTGCCGCCGCTGGTGGTCACGTTGGGCACCTACGCTTTCTACCGCGGCATCGCCTATGTGCTGCTGGGCGACCAGGCCGCACGCGGCTATCCGGAGGCCTTCACCTTCATCGGCCAGGGCAAGCTGCCCGGCACGCTGATCCCCTTCTCGGTGGCGCTGTTCGTCGTGCTGGCCATTGTCTTTGGCCTGGTGCTGCACAAGACCACCTTTGGCCGCTACCTGTTCGCCATCGGCAACAACGAGAACGCCACCGCCTACTCCGGCGTGCCTGTGGCGCGCATCAAGATCGCGGTCTACACCATCTCCGGCCTGATGGCCGGTCTGGCCGGCATCGTGCTGGCCGCGCGCTTCGGCAGCACCCGCCCCGACATCGGGCTGGGGCTGGAGCTGGCGGTGATCACCGCGGCCGTGCTGGGCGGCGTGGACATCAACGGCGGCGTGGGCACCATGGGCGGCGCGGTGCTGTCGCTGCTGCTGATCGGCCTGCTGCGCTTCGGCATGGGGCTGCTCAACATTCAGGGCCAGGTGCAGGGCATGGTGATCGGCCTGCTGTTGATCCTGTCGATCTTGCTGCCCAACATCGTCCGTAACCTGTCGGCCCGCAGCGGACGCGGGCAGCGCCAGTCGCTGGCTCAGGCCGCGTTGCTGGCAGGGGCGCTGGCGCTGTTTGTTCTCTTCTTCTTCTGGTCGCGCGCTCAGGTGCTGGGCGCAGGCTAGTCAACGGTAAACAGTTAACAGTAAACAGTAAACAGTAAACAGTCTCGGAGTGCATCGGTCGTGGCCTCCGTTCACTGTTCACTGTTCACCGTTCACCGATCCCTGACAAGTCTCAGGCATCTGCCTGGCTTGATATAACCGTTCAGTTTCACTTAGGAGGAAACATGAAACGCCGTTCACTCTACATGGTTCTCGCTTCGATCATCGTGCTCAGCATGGCGCTGAGCGCTTGTGCCGCCCCTACCGCTGCGCCCGCCCCGGCCGCGCCGGCGGCCGTGGCTACAGAAGCGCCTGCGGCTGAAGCCCCGCCCGCGGAAGCGCCCGCCGCTGGCCCGCTGACCTTCGTGTTGGTGCCCAAGAACCTGGGCAACCCCTACTTCGACACCGGCAACGTCGGCGCGCAGGAAGCCGCCGAGGAGCTGGGCGTGACTGTGCTCTACCAGGGCTCGGCCGCGGCCGACGCCACCCAGCAAATCCAGTTGATCAACTCGCTGATTGCGCAGAAGGTCAACGGGTTGGCCGTGGCAGCCAACGACTCTGACGCCCTGGTGCCCACCGGTAAGGAAGCCATGGACGCCGGCATCCCGGTCGTCTCGTGGGACTCGGCCATCGGCCCCGACGGCCGCGTGCTGCACATCAACCAGGCCGTCCTGCAGGACATCGGCGCCATCCAGATCCAGATGGCCAGCGACCTGGCCGGGCCGGACGGCGGCCAGATCGCCATCCTGAGCGCCACCTCCACCGCCCCGAACCAGAACGCCTGGATCGAGGTGATGAAGGAAGTGCTGACCCAGCCTGAGTACGCCAACCTGGAGCTGGTCGACGTGGTCTATGGCGACGACGACGACACCAAGAGCTACAACGAGGCCCAGGCGCTGTTCACCAAGTACCCCGACCTGAAGGTGATCATTGCCCCGACCACCGTGGGCATCGCCGCCTCGGCGCGCGCGGTCACCGACCAGAACCTGATCGGCAAGGTGGCCGTCACCGGCCTGGGCACCCCCAACCAGATGCGCGAGTACGTCAAGAACGGCGCCTCGCCGCAGTTTGCGCTGTGGAACCCGGCCGACCTGGGCTACCTGGCCATTCACATCCTCAACGCGCTGGCCACCGGCCAGATCACCGGCGCGGTGGGCGACACCTTCACCGCTGGCCGCCTGGGCGAGTACACCATCCAGGAAGACGAAGCGCTGGGTAAGAACGTCCTGCTGGGCCCGCCCTTCATCTACAACGCCGACAACATCGACAACTTCAACTGGTAAACAGCAGGCTGCAAGTTGCAGGTTGCAGGTTGCAGGTTGCAGGTGGCAGGTGGCAGGTTGTGAGCGCAGAAAAAGTGCTTGCAACCTGCCATCCTGCTGTTGCCTGCCTTTGCTAACGCGCCAAGGATGCCGCCATGACCTCCACGCTCAACACCCTCGCTCTCGATTTCGGCGCAGAAAGCGGCCGGGCCATCCTGGGCCAATTCGACGGCCAGCGGCTGGCGTTGACCGACATCCACCGCTTCGCCAACGGCCCCGTGCGCCTGCCCGATGGGCTGCACTGGGATGTGTTGCGCCTGTGGACGGAGATCAAGACCGGCCTGTCCAAAGCGGCGCGCCAACTGAACCAGCCGCTGGCCGGCATCGGCATCGACACCTGGGGCGTGGATTTTGCCCTGCTGGACCGGCAGGATGCGCTGATTGGCAACCCGCACCACTACCGGGATGATCGCACCGATGGCATGGTCGAGGCTGTGCTGCAGCGCGTGCCGCGGGAGGAGATCTTCGCCCAGACCGGCATCCAGTTCATGCAGCTCAACACCCTCTACCAACTGTACGCGATGGCGGCGCAGCAATCGCCGGCCTTGTCCATCGCCGAGACGTTTCTTACCATCCCGGACCTGTTCAACTTCTGGCTGACCGGCGTCAAGGCCTGCGAGTTCAGCCACGCCACCACGACGCAATGCTACGATCCGCGCCGCAAAGAGTGGGCCTGGCCCCTGCTGCAAGCGCTCGACATTCCCACGCACATCTTTCCACAAGTCCTTCCAGCAGGCACGGTGCGCGGGGCCTTGCTGCCCCACATTGCTGAAGAGACCGGCGCGCAGGGCATCCGGGTGATTGCACCTGCCTGCCACGACACGGGATCGGCTGTGGTGGCCGTGCCGGCTGAGCGTCCCGGCTTTGCCTGGATCAGCTCCGGCACCTGGTCGATCATGGGCGTCGAGGCGCCGGAACCGATCATCACGCCGGACAGCCTGCGCTACAACTTCACCAACGAGGGCGGCGCAGGCGGCTCTTTCCGCTTCTCGAAAAACATCATGGGGCTGTGGCTGGTGCAGGAATGCCGGCGCTGGTGGGCGGGCCACGGCGAGGAACTGAGCTACGCCCAACTCACCCAGATGGCGGCCGCAGCTCGGCCGTTCACCTGCCTGATCGACCCAGACCACAGCGATTTTCTCAAGCCTGGCGACATGCCGGCGCGCATCCAGGCCTACGCGGCCAGGACCGGACAGACCGTCCCGCAGACCCAAGGCGAGATCGTGCGCAGCGCGCTGGAAGGCATTGCGCTGAAATACCGCTACGTGCTGGAGAAGGCCGAGGAGATGCTGGGCCAGACCCTCGCACCCATCCACATCGTCGGCGGCGGCGCCCAGAACCAGTTGCTCTCGCAGTTCACAGCCGACGCCACCGGCCGGCCGGCGCTGACCGGGCCGATCGAGGCGACCGCCATGGGCAATTGCCTTTTACAGGCCGTCGCGCTGGGCCACCTGGGCTCGCTGTGGGAGGCCCGCGCAGTGGTGCGCGCCTCCAGCGAAGTCCTTACCTTCGAGCCGGGCGATCGCAGCGGCTGGGATGACGCCTACGCTCGCTTCATCCAACTCATGCCTTGACCCACTGCGGCCGTGGGCAGCGACAAGCAGGACCCTATGAACCATCCAACACAACCTTCCGAGCGACAAATCAACGACGCGTATGCGCTGGCGCGTGAACGCTACGCCTTGCTGGGCGTCGACAGCGACCAGGCCTTGCAACGGCTGGCCGGCATCCCCATCAGCCTGCACTGCTGGCAGGGCGACGACGTCGGCGGCTTCGAGAGCGCCGGCGGCGAGCTGGGCGGCGGTCTGGCGGTCACCGGCAACTACCCCGGCAAGGCCCGCAACGCCGACGAGCTGCGCCAGGACCTGGACCAGACCTACAGCTTGATCCCCGGCCGGCATCGCCTCGCCCTGCACGCCATCTACGCCGAGACCGGCGGCCGGCGCGTGGAGCGCACCGACCTGCGGCCGGAGCATTTCGCCCGCTGGGTGGACTGGGCCAAGGCCAACGGCCACGGCCTGGACTTCAACCCCACCTGCTTTGGCCATCCCATGGCCGCCAGCGGCTTTACCCTGGCCAGCTACGATTCGGCCGTGCGCCGCTTCTGGGTCGAGCACTGCATCGCCAGCCGCCGCATCGGCGAGCACTTCGGCCGCAGCCTCGGCACCCCCTGCGTCACCAACGTCTGGATTCCCGACGGCCTGAAGGACACTCCGGTGGACCGCCGGCGGCCGCGCGAGCTGCTGGCCCAGTCGCTGGATGCAGTCTTTGCCGAAAAAATCGATCCGGCCTTCAACCTGGACGCGGTCGAAGGCAAGCTGTTCGGCATCGGCTCCGAGGCCTATGTGGCCGGCTCGCACGAGTTCTACCTGGGCTACGCCATCACGCGCGGCGTGCTGTTGACCCTGGACAGCGGCCATTTTCACCCCACCGAGACCATCGCCGACAAGATCTCGGCGGTCATGGCCTACATTCCTGAATTGTTGCTGCACGTCAGCCGCGGCGTGCGCTGGGACAGCGACCACGTGGTGATCCTCAACGACGAGCTACAAGCCATCATGCAGGAGCTGGCACGCGGCGATTTCCTGGGCCGCACCCACATCGGCCTGGACTATTTCGACGCCAGCATCAACCGGGTGGCGGCCTGGGCCATCGGCGCGCGCAACGCCCTGCGCGCCTTATTACTGGCCCTGCTGGAGCCCATCGAGCAGATGCGGTCGTTGGAGCAGGCCGGCGACTACACCGCCCGACTGGCCCTACTGGAGGAGCTGAAGGGTATGCCTTTCGGCTCGGTGTGGGACTACCACTGTCTGCAGCAAGGCGCGCCTGTCGGTATGGCTGTGTTGGACGAGATCAGGGCGTATGAAGCGCAGGTGTTGGCAGGGAGGTAGACAAGTAGACAAGTAGACAAGTAGACAAGTAGACAAGTAGACAAGTAGACAAGTAGACAAGGTGTGCATGCGCGCGCTTTCTGGTCCTTGTCTACTTGTTTCCTTGTTTACCTATCTACCCACGAACTAGCCATGCAAACGAACATCACCGACCTGGAAACCCAACTGAACGACTTCGATCCCGCCGAGCGGGCGGATGCCTTGAAGGCGCTGCTGGCGGCGGCGCAGCGGGGCGAGGTCGCGCTGGCGTCGGAGAAGGCCGTGGCCAACATGCACTGCCACACGTTTTTCTCCTTCAACGCCTACGGCTATTCGCCCAGCGGGCTGGCCTGGCTGGCCAGGAAGCACGGCTACCGGCTGCTGGGCATCGTCGACTTCGATGTGCTGGACGCGGTGGACGAGTTCCTGGACGCCTGCGAGCTGGTCGATGTGCGGGGCAGCGCAGGCATCGAAACGCGGGTGTTCATCCCTGAGTTCGCCACGCGAGAGATCAACTCGCCGGGCGAGCCGGGCATCTACTACCACATGGGCATCGGCTTCAGCAGCGGCCAGGTTCCGGCTGAAGTCGCCGGCATTCTGGAGGATATGCGGGCGCGCGCCGGGCAGCGCAACCGTGAGATCGTGCGCCGCGTCAACGCCTATCTCGACCCGGTGACGGTAGACTATGACCGTGACGTGCTGCCGCTGACGCCGGCCGGCAACGCCACCGAGCGGCACATGGTGCTGGCTTATGTGCGGGCGGCTGAGCGGGAAGCCGGGGAACTCAGGGGAACTGAGGGGAACTCGGCGGAACTGGCCGCCTTCTGGGCTGGTAAGCTAGGCATGGATGCTGCACAGGTGACGGCCTTGCTGGCTGATCAGGCCAGATTCCAGAACACCGTGCGCACGAAGCTGATGAAGCGCGGCGGGGTGGGCTACGTCCAGCCCGGCCACGACGCCTTCCCGCGCGTCGAGGCGTTTCACCGGCTGATCACGGCCTGCGGCGCGCTGCCCTGCGCGGCCTGGCTGGACGGCGCCTCGGCCGGCGAGCAGGCCATCGAGGAGCTGCTGGACCTGCTGATCGACCAGGGCGTCGCCGCGCTGAACATCATCCCCGACCGCAACTGGAACCTGGCCGACCCGGACGAACGGCGGCGCAAGGTGCAGCACCTGTACGACGTGGTGCGGCTGGCCGGCGAGCTCGATCTGCCGCTCAACGTGGGTACCGAGATGAACAGCCCCGGCAACAAACTGGTAGACGACTTCGACACGCCCGATCTGGCCCCTGTGCGCCAGGCGTTTCTGGATGGCGCTCATTTCATCTACGGCCACACCGCCATGCAGCGCGCGCTGGGCCTGGGCTACCAGTCGCCCTGGGCACAGTCCCACCTGCCCACCCGCCGCCAGCGCAACGCTTTTTACACGAGAGTGGGCTACGCCGTCCCGCCCGGCCCCGCCGGCCTGGCCATGCTGCGAGCTATGAACGAAAACACAACGCCACATGAGATGCTGAGGCAGGTAGACAAGTAGGCAAGTAGACAGGTAGACAGGTAGACAAGGAGACAAGGAGACAAGGAAACGCTTTCGTGGCGCGTCCTGTGCCAATCTACCAATCTACTTCCCCCCTTGTCTACTTGTCTACTTGTCTACTTGTCTACCTTTCCCAAAGGACCCCTCCATGACCGACAAACTCACCAACTTCCGCCGCGCCGATGGACCACTGCCGGAGCGCAACCGCCTCTGGCCGCTGTACGGCGCCGGCTTCGACAACCTGGGGCTGAACGATCAGCCCATCGACGTGCCCATGCCCAGCTACGGCCCCGACGAGCTGCTGGTGCGGCACGACGCCTGCGGGCTGTGTTTCTCCGACATCAAGGTCATCACCCTGGGCGAGCAGCACCCGCGCATCTACCGCGACATGCGCGCCAACCCGATCACCCTGGGCCACGAGATCGCCCTGACCGTGGTCGGCGTGGGCGAGAACCTGGCTGACCAGTACCAGGTGGGCGATCGCTTCACCATCCAGGCCGACGTCTTCGTGGACGGCGTGGGCTACGCCTACGGCTACGAGATCCAGGGCGGGCTGTCGCTCTACAACGTCATCGACCAGCGGGTGCTCAACGGCGACGGCGGCAACTACCTCCTACCCGTCCAGCCCGGCACCGGCTACGTCGAAAGCGCGCTGACCGAGCCCTGGGCCTGCGTCACCGCGGCCTACGGCTTGACCTATCGCACTATGCTCAAGCCGGGCGGCACGGCGTGGATCATCGGCGCACCAGTCAGGACTGACAGTCCTGGTCCTGAGACGGGCCAACTCAACGCGTCGAGTGGAAGTCCAGCGCAAGACCAGGACTGTCAGTCCTATGTCATCAGCGCTGGCCTGGACGAGTGCTGCCATCCGGCGCGGCTGTTGTTGAGCAAGGTGCCGCCGGCCTTCGACGCCTGGCTGCGCGAGCAGGCCGCCGCACTGGGCATCGAGGTGATCGACGCGCCCGACACAGCGCGTCCGCCCGTGACGCCCATCGACGACATCGTGCTGCTGCACCCCGACCCCGATCTGATCGAGCTGGTCAGCCCGCATCTGGCCGACTTTGGCGTGGTGGCGCTGCTGGGTAATGAGCCGCTAAGTCGCAAGGTCAACGTGGACATCGGCCGCGTACACTACAACCGCTGGCTCTACGTGGGCACGCAGAGCCATGACGTGGCGCGCGCCTACGCCGATGTGCCGGTGCGCTCGGCGCTGCAGCCAGGCGGCCGGGCGCTGTTCGTCGGCGCGGGCGGGCCCATGGGCCGGATGCATGTGCAGCGGGCCATCGAGGTGGCCGGCGCGCCGGCCGTGATGGTGTGCAGCGACGTCAGCGATCTGCGGCTAAACGATCTCAGGGAGTCCTACGCGGCCGAGGCTGCGGCCAAGGGCATCGAGCTCATCTGCCTCAACCCGATGGACAAGGAAGCGTATGCCGCCAGCATGGCGAGATTCACCCCTCACCCATCCTCTCCCCAGGGAGAGGGGTACGGATTCGACGATATCATCGTCCTGGCGCCGGTGCCGGCCGTCATCGCCGACGCCGCGCATTGGCTGGCCCCGCGCGGGGTGATGAATGTCTTCGCCGGCGTGGCCAGAGGCGTGACGACCCAGCTCGACCTGAGCGACGTCTACCTCAAGGACGCACGCGTCATCGGCCATTCGGCCTCGACCATCGACGACCTGCGCCTGATGCTGCACCAGGCCGAAAGCGGCGAGCTGTCACCCAACCGCTCGCTGGCTGCGGTCGGCTCGCTCAGCGCAGCCAAAGAAGGCCTGGCGGCCGTGCGCGACACCGTCTTCCCCGGCAAGGTCGTCATCTTCCCGCACATCAAGGAGTTGCCGCTGACTGCCCTGCCCGACCTGGCCGACAGCCTGCCCAGCGTCCATGCCCTGCTCAAGGACGGCCGCGAGTGGACGGTGGAGGCGGAGGCGGAGTTTTTGCGGATAATGCTGCGGTAGGTTGGTAGATTGGTAGATTGGTCGGCGCCCAGCTGCAGCATGAAGCGCACAGACCAATGTACCAATTTACCAATTTACCTTCCCCAGGAGACAATTCCCATGCCAAGAACACTAGAAGATAAGATCGCCCTCGTCACCGGCGGCGCGCAGGGGCTAGGAGCAGCCATTTGCCAGCGGCTGGCGGCTGAGGGCGCGCACGTGGTGGTGGCCGATCTGAACCTGGACGGCGCGCAGCAGGTGGCGGCCGACATCGCAGCCCAGACCGACCGACGCAGCCTGGCGATCAAGGTCAACATCACTGACGAGGCGGATGTGGCCGCAGCCGTGCAGCGCACCGTGGCTGAGTTCGGCCGGCTGGACATCGCCGTCTCCAACGCCGGCATTTTGATCGCCGAGGCGGTGGACGAGTTCCCGGCCGACAAGTGGCGCGCCGTAATCGACGTCAACCTGACCGGCTACTTCCTGCTGGCCAAGCACGCCGCGCAGGTCATGAAGGCCCAGCGCAGCGGCGTGATCCTCCAGATCAACTCCAAGTCGGGCAAGAAGGGCAGCTTCAAGAACTCGGCCTACGCGG
The DNA here is from genome assembly GCA_049294015.1 of Anaerolineae bacterium. Taxonomy (GTDB): domain Bacteria; phylum Chloroflexota; class Anaerolineae; order JAAEKA01; family JAAEKA01; genus JAAEKA01. Next base: position 3,238 of record JBAQCH010000404.1, on the reverse strand, counting down.
CCAGCAAGTTCGGCGGCATCGGCCTGACGCAGAGCATTGCGCTGGAACTGGCCGAGTACGGCGTGCGCTGCAACGCGATCTGCCCCGGCAACCTGCTGGACTCGCCGCTGTGGGTCAACTCGCTCTACAGCCAGTACGCCAAGAAATGGGGCATCAGCGAGGCCGAGGTGCGCCAGCGCTACATCGACCAGGTGCCCATGAAGCGCGGCTGCACCTACGACGACGTCACCAACGTGCTGGTCTTCCTGGCCTCAGAGCAGGCGAGCTATATGACCGGGCAGGCGATCAACGTGACGGGCGGGCAGCAGATGGATTAGGTGATTGGGTGATTGGGTGATTGGTAGACAGGTAGATAAGTAGACAAGTAGGCAAGGCGGCGCGTGTCATGCTGAGCGAGTCGGCCACGCGACTCGCACGGCGGCGAGAGGCCAGCGAAGCATCCCCGTGTGACCAGGACGTGACATGACTGACAAACTGACGCAGTATCAAGAAGCGAGTGAGCCGCTGCCGGACAACTACTGGCTATGGCCGTTGTACGGCAAGGGCTTCGAGAACCTGGGACTGGATGGCCGGCCGATCGAGGTTCCCATGCCGTCGTATGGGGCGGATGAGCTGCTGGCGCGCCATGACGCGTGCGGGATCTGTTTCTCGGACGTGAAGGTGATCCGCGCGGGCGGGGCGCATCCGCGGCTGTTCGGGCGCGACTTACAGGTCGAACCGGTGGTGCTGGGCCACGAGGTGGCGCTGACTGTCGTCGGCGTGGGCGACAACCTGCGCGATCAGTTCGCCGTCGGCCAGCGCTACGTGGTGCAGGCCGAGATCTATCACCACGGCCGCAACCTGGCCTACGGCTACATGCTGCAAGGGGGCCAGTCGCAGTACAGCGTGCTGGGCGATCCGGTGCTGCGCGGCGATCACGGCTGCTATTTGCTGCCTGCACCGCCGCATTCAGGCTACTCCCAGGCCGCATTGACCGAGCCCTGGGCCTGCGTCGAGGCGGCGTACCGTATCCGCTACCGCCAGTCGATCAAGCCGGGCGGTATAATGTGGATTGTGGGCGCACAGGGAAGGACTGACAGTCCTTCGGAGGACTGTCAGTCCTCGCGCGCCTACACCATCAGCCGCGGTTTCGACCGCTTCAGCCATCCGGCCACGGTGATCCTGACGGACGTACCGGGCGCCTTTGCCGATTGGATCAAGTCTCGCGCGGCTGAGTTGGGCGTCGAGGTAGTGGAACGCAACGGCGTGCAGCCGCGCGACTTTCGCGACGCGCTGGCCGATCTGATCCCCTGCTGCGGGCCGGATAGCGGCACGGGCGAAGGTGTGGACGACCTGGTGCTGCTCGGCCCGGCCAGCGGCGACCTGATCGCCAACGCCTTCTGCACCCTGGCGCGCGGCGGCATGCTCAGCATCGTCAGCGATGTCCCGCTGCCGGAGCGCGCGCCCATCGACGCCGGCTGGCTGCACTACGACCACATGACCATCATCGGCACGACCAGCCGCGACATCGCGGCCAGCTACGGGCCGATTCGCTCCAAACTGGCCTACGGCGGCCGCTGCTGGATGATGGGCGCTGCCGGGCCGATGGGCCACATGCACGTCCAGCGCGCCATCCAGGTTGGCCCGCGGCCGGGCCTGCTGGTGGCCACCAACCGCAGCTCCGACCGCATCAACGCGTTGACCGAGCTGTACGGCGAGAGCGCGGCCGAACACGGCGTCGAGCTGGTCTGCCTGACCGAGGAGGCGCTGGGGCCGGCCGGCTTCCACCAGCGCCTGCTGGAGCTGACCGGCGGAGAGGGCTTCGACGACATCGTCATCCTGGCGCCCAGCATCCAGGCCATCGAGGAGGCCGCGTCGCTGCTGGCGCCGGGCGGGGTGGTCAACGTCTTCGCCGGCCTGACGCGCGGCACCGAAGCCCTGCTCGATTTGAACCCCGTGATCGACGGCCGGCAGATCCGCTTCATCGGCAGCAGCGGCTCCAGCATCGCCGACATGCGCTCGATGCTGGTGCTGGTGGAGCAGGGTGCGCTGGACACCAACCGCACCGTGGCCGCCATCGCCGGTCTGGATGGCGTCTACGACGGCATCTACGCGGTCAGCCAGGGGACTTTCCCCGGCAAGGTCGTCGTCTATCCGCACGTCATCGGGCTAGGGCTGACCCCGCTAGCCGAGCTGCGCCAGCGGCTGCCACAGGTCTACGCCAAGCTGGGTCCTGGCGAGGCGTGGACGGTGGAGGCGGAGGAGGAGTTGCTGCGTTTGTTGTTATGACTCAATCATCTATCATCTTTGGCGCCGGCAACGTGGGCCGCGGGTTTTTGGGCCAGCTTTTCTCGCAGTCTGGCTACGAGGTCGTCTTTGTCGACGTAGACGAGCCGTTGGTGCGCGAGTTGGCGCAGCGCGGGCGCTATACCATCCGGCTGGTGGACAACGACTGGCAGGAGGAGGTCACGGTGGCGCCAGTGCGCGCGCTGTTGGCCAGCGACGCGGACGCCGTGGCACAGGCCGTGGCCTCGGCCGGCATCGCTGCAACAGCCGTCGGCGTGCGCGCGCTGCCCTTCGTGGCGCCGCTGGTGGCAGACGGCGTCGCCCAGCGCGCAGCGGCCGGCATCGAAGTTCCTCTCAACCTCATCATCTGCGAGAACCTCAAGGGCGCGGCGGCGACATTTCGCGCCATGGTCGAACAGCACCTGCCCGCCAGCCTCCATCCTTACCTGAGGGATCACATCGGCTTCGTCGACACAGTGATCGGCCGCATGGTCCCGCCGCCCACGCCGGAGCTGCGCGCCGCAGACCCCACGCTGATCGCCGTCGAGCCGTACAAAGAGCTGCCGGTCGACCGCGCCGGCCTGATCGGTCCAGCGCCCCAGGTTGTTGGCATGGAAGTCTGCGACAACTTTCCGGCCTACACCGCTCGCAAGCTTTACATCCACAACTGCGGCCATGCCGTGCTGGCCTACCTCGGACACCTGGCCGGCCACGAGTACAGCTACCAGGCGCTCAGCGATCCCTCGATTCGTCCTTGGTTTGAAGCCGCGCTGGCCGAGAGCAAAGCAGGCATCGTGGCCGAGCATGGCGTCGACCTGGCCTGGCTGGACGCTCACATCGTCGATCTGACCCGCCGCTTCGCCAACCGCGCTCTGGGCGACACCGTCCTGCGCTTGGGCCGCGACCCGCTGCGCAAGCTGGGTTCCACCGATCGTCTGGTGGGCGCGGCGCGGCTGGCCGAGCGGGCCGGCGT
>JBAQCH010000403.1:0-5157 GCA_049294015.1 Anaerolineae bacterium | reverse complement strand
CTGCCGGCTGCGGCTGCCGGGCTGGCGCTGACCGAGCTCAGCGTCACAGCCGTCGGCGCCTGCACCGTCGCGCTGACCGGCCCGTGCAGCGTCGTCGCGCCGCTCAGGCTGACGTCCTCCAGCCAGTACCAGTAAGTCTGGCCGGCCTGCACGTCCAGGTCCTCGAAGCTGTAGGCAAAGCCCTGGCTGCTGCCGGGCCCCTGCGACGGCACGTAGCCCAGCAGCGCCTGCGGCCCGGCCGGGTCGGTCGAGCGGTAGAGGTTGAAGCCCGCGTTGCCGGTCTCGCTGACGGTCTGCCAGTCGACCGCGACCCGATCGGCCTGCGCCTCGGCGTTGAAGCTGGCCAGGGTGACGGCCAGAAAGCCGGAGTCCTCGATGAGCACATTGTCGATTCTCCACGTTCCGGTTGCATTAGTGGCGCCATAGCCATACAGTCGGAATTTAGCATTGGCGTTGTTGTTAAGCGCCGTAATCGACGACAGATCAAAGGTACTCATGGGGTTAGTCGTAAATGCCGTGGGAGAATTCTGACCAGTCACAAATGCAGTGAAATTCGTGCCGTCCGTACTGTAGTACAGATCGAAATTGACGGGTCCTTGTGGTGAACGCTGATAGTCGACCTTTAAGGAGATACCGCTCTTTCCGACTGTGCTAGCCGCGAACTCAAAGTAGTCGTTCGGATCTTGCGACGCTGCGGTTGTCCAACCTGTAGCAGCCCAGGCTCGACCCGCTACGCAAGTTGCCGACCCATTGCCTCCGAAGTTGTTTGTCGTAATGCCAGAGCCAGCTGTGGCAGTTCCAGTACCTTGATTGGGAGTCAGCGTAAATGTTGTACCAGCGGCGTCTTGGAAGCACCACTCCGTGACGGTTGCAGCTTCCGCCATTGGAACTGGCGGCACGCCAAACAGTCCGGCCACCAGCGCCAGGCAGAACAGGAAGGTTGTTGTCTTGCGAATCATGAGATTTCCTCCGTAACGAAACAATCGATCGGGTGGGATGTGGCTGCTCTACCCCTGGGATAGAGCGGATAGCGTCGTGCATGTTGCTGGCCAGGGCTGCGCAACCCACCCGTGCGAGCCAAGGCCGCCTGACATGCAGCGCGGATCGCAGATCAGCCTGTGATCCGCGTCGCACGATACCAGCCAGCGGGTTCCTGCGAAAAACCCGCTGGCTTCAACGCATTACCGCTTACCGCGCCCGCGCCGGCGCTGCCAGCGACAGCAGCGGGGCCACGAGCAACAGAACGCCGATCAGTCGATAGGTCTAGGGTTGCATGGGATAGCCTCCTGAACAAACACGGTCACAGGGTGAGTTGACAGGCCAATGGCCTGGGGCGGAACAGGGTGGTGACCTTCCAGGGGTTTGGGGACGGAACGAGGGTGGCAGTCAAGGGCTGGCCAGCAACACGCTGGGGGAGCAGCTCAGCCGCGCTCGACCCTGGCAACCTGGGGAAGGATGCGCCGGGGAGGTTCGTCGTCGAACGCTGTTGGAACTGCACGGAAAGGCTGCGATGCACGCCGCCGCTGTGGCGTCTTCTATGCCAACAAGGGATAGCGAAATTATACACCAGTTGGCGTTGTTGGCAAGCGGCCCGCGCGCCGTTGCGCGCCAGGCGCGAGAAACCGGGTTTCTTGGGAGAAACCCGGTTTCTTTGCAGTCAGGCGGCGCTTAGGCGCGCCGTCGGCGTCCTATGGCCAGGGCCGCGCCCGCGCCTGCCAGCGTCCACAGCCAGGACCACCCAGCCGCGGCCGCCGGGCTGGCGCTGACGGAGCTCAGCGTCACGGCCGTCGGCGCCGTCGCCGTCGCGCTGACCGGCCCGTGCAACGTCGTAGCGCCGCTGAGCGACACGTCCTCCAGCCAGTACCAGTAGGTCTGGCCGGCCTGCACGTCCAGGTCGACGTAGCTGTAGGCGAAGCCCAGCGTGCTGCCGGGCGCCTGCGAGGGGATGGCGCTCAGCAGCGTCTGCGGCCCGGCCGGGTCGGCCGCGCGGTAGAGGTTGAAGCTGGCGTTGCCAGCCTCGGTGACCGTCGCCCAGTTGACAAGAATGCCCTCGCCGTAGGGATCGGCGTTGAACGCGCCCAACATCACGCCCAGCGGGTGAAAGTCCCAGCGATAGTCCTCGACCTCGCCGTTCACGGCCAGACCGGTGGGAGCCGGGTTGCACTGCAGGTTGTCTGGCAGCGCCAGGCAGGTGTTCTGCGGCGTCTCGTAGAGCCGGAAACGCGCGTAGTAAAAGTCAGCCAACTGCCACTGCGTCCCAGGAATGTCGAAGGTCAGCACCTGCGTCGTGCCCACGGGCACAGGGGCATCGACCAGAATCTGCTCACCGGCATCGAACTGCCCGTTCTGATTCCAGTCGATCCAGGCGTTGACGTAGCCGGTGGTGATGCTGGTCGACCCGATGGCCGACACCTGTACGGCGACAGCCCCGCCGCCCACGCCTGCGGTCCAGGGCAGGTTCAGGGCCGTCACGCCGTCATCCAGATCAAGCCCACAGACCGGGCAGGGCTTGCCGTCGGTCTCGGCCGTGATCGCCGGCCCCAGTTGGATGTCGTGGATCACATGGCGCGCGCCATCTTGCGCCAGCAGCGTTGGGTAATGCACCGGATACGGTACGCCGGCCGTGCCGTCGGTGGGCAGGTCGCCCAAGTCCATCTGCACGTTGCCAAACCAAACTTCACGGAAGTCGTTGGCCGCCAGGGCAAGGGTAACCTCGACCGGTGTGGTCGCGATCCAGCCGGGCTGCTGCGTCTCCCACACGCGGTAGCTACCCGGCGGCAGGTCGATGAAACTGTAGGCGCCGCCGGCTGTCAGGCCAGATCCGATGCCGTTGATGGCCGGGAAGATGTTCATCTGCCAGCCGTCCAGCAGCGGCTCGTTGGCGTCATGCACGCCGTCCATGTTCAGGTCGTAGAACTTCCAGGCTTTGATCACGGCCAGCGCCACGTTGCCGAAGTTGATGGTTGCCTGCCCGCCGGCCGCCAGCGTGACTTCGGCGCTGGGGTTGGGTGTGGTATTCGTCCAGCCGCTCTGCAAGGTTTCCTCGGCCCGGTAGGTCCCTGGGCTCAGGTTCGTAAAGATCGCATTGCCGGCCGCGTCGGTAGACTTGGTGCTCACCAACTGCCAGGCGCTGCCTGTCCAGCGGACCAGCTTCATGCTCCAGCCTTGCAACGACTCCTCGCCGCCGTCCTGGATGCCGTTGGTGTTGTTGTCGCTGAACTTGTGGACGATAATCATGGTGCCAGTCTGCCAGACTTTGCTAGCCACGGCGATCACATTGCCGGACTGCGGCGTGCCCAGCACGATCACCTGTTGGTCCGCCTGGCCGGGCAGCTTGACCATGCGCGTGCCGGCCGGCAGCGTGTAGGCGAAGCTGGCCGTGACCGTGGCCGAACCGGTGACATTCGAGGTCAGCGTGAAGCTGGCCGTGCCATCCGGGCCCGTCGTCACCGTGCTGCTGCTCAACGTTCCAAAGGTCGTGCTGAGGTTGACGACCCGGCCGGCCAGCGGCGCGCCGTCCTGGGTGACGGTGACCGTCATGCTATGCACCTCGCCGCCCGGCAGAAAGTTGATTGCGCTGGCCGGCTCCAGCGTCATCACCGGCGCGGATTGCGGCAGCACACACGGATCAGGCACAGCGGCGATGATCTCCTGCGTGCGGGCGTAGACCGGATCGCTGCTGCTGACCACCAGGGCGTCAGAGAAGTGCCACACAGCGGCCTGGCGCGCCGCCGCCTCGGCGTTGCTGGCCGGGTTGCCAGGGCCATAGCCGTTGTTCAGCAGCCAGGTGATGGGGCAGGCAGTGGGACCGTCGGCTACGAAGCACTTGCCCTGGCCGATGGTCGTCCCCAGGTCGGTGCAAAAAGTGGGGGTCATCGCCGGATCGCCCGGCGGGATATGCACGAAGATGACCCCAGCCCAGTGGGTGCCGCTGTTGGTCGAGACATTCTGGCCCTGGCCCAGCCAGTTGGACGTGCTGTCCACGCAGCCGGTCGCGTCAGCCAGCGTCTGCTCCACCTGGGGCGAACCGCTGGCTATCCCGTCCCCAGGAACGATAGGTTCTGCTCGCACGCCCGCTACCAGCGCCAACGCAAACAGCAACGACAACAGAACAGCCAGGAAACTCCGGTGTTTCATAAGGTACCTCCATCGACAGACCCCTAGACCCCAACAGCAACTCAGCGTCGCAGTCGAAAACGGCAGATAGTGAGGAGGTATAGATGTTGCAACGAGAGAGCAGTGGACCGACCCATATCGTCGCATCCCAGCTTACGCCGCCAAGCCGTGCGAGGCGATCGTCATAGTACTTTAGTACTATTACTTCCAAGGATAGCACCAAAAATAGGTCTTGTCAAGGAGGTTGTGAAAGTTACAACAGACCCATGCATCCGACGCCTGAGACCGAGCAGTTGCGGCGCTCCGTAGTCCGTTGGGCATCATTTGCGGAGTTCGCATGCCCACATGCGAACCCGGCGTCTGGGACGCCTACTCCTCACATGATTTGCGGAGTTCGCATGCCCACATGCGAACCCGGCGTCTGGGGACGCCTACTCCTCACATGATTTGCGGAGTTCGCATGCCCACATGCGAACCCGGCGTCTGGGGACGCCTACTCCTCACATGTAGACGCGAGAAACCGGGTTTCTCGCAAGAAACCCGGTTTCTCTGCGGTCAGACGGCGCTTACGCGCGCCGTCGGCGTCCTATGGCCAGGGCTGCGCCGGCGCCTGCCAGCAGCCACAGCCAGGGCCACGCGGCCGCGGCCGCCGGGCTGGCGTCCATGACGCTCAGCGTCACAGCCGTCGGCGCCTGCACGGTCGCGCTGACCGGCCCGTGCAGCGTCGTCGCGCCAGCGAGGCTGACATCTTCCAGCCAGTACCAGTAGGTCTGACCGGCCTGCACGTCCAGGTCGTCGTAGCTGTAGGCGAAGCCCTGGCTGCTGCCGGGCCCCTGCGACGGCACGTAGCCCAGCAGCGTCTGCGGGCCGGCCGGGTCGGCCGCTCGGTAGAGGTTGAAGCCTGCGTTGCCCAGCTCGCTGACCGTCTGCCAGACGACCCGCACCCGATCCATGCCGCCCTGAGCCGTGAAGCTGGCCAGGGTGACGGCCAGGGGCGACGGCTACGGGCCGTCCTCCACCTCGCCGCCGCTGGCCCCGCCC
>JBAQCH010000402.1:0-14235 GCA_049294015.1 Anaerolineae bacterium | reverse complement strand
GGTAGGCCGTGGCCGGCTGCAAGGCGGCCACGGCCTCCAGCATCTGCTGCACGCGCAGGGCGGTGCGCCGCGCCTGCAGGGCCGTGGCGATCTCAGCCTCCGTCAGGCGCAGGTTGCGCAGCTTGCCGGGCGTGTTGAAGCGGGCCAGCGTCTCCAGGAACTCCTTGCTTTGGCGCAGGGCCGGCAGCAGGTCGGTGCGGGCCAGGCTGGTCGGCGGCAGCGCGTCGTGGGCTGCCACCTGCCCGTCGCGGGTGCTGTATTCCAGCGCGTCGGTCAACAGCGACTGGTTCCACAGCCGCAGGCCGCCCTGCACCTGGCTCTGCCACGCGGCTACCTGGGCCAGCTCGGCCTGCACCTGGGCTTGCAGCGCCTGGACGGCCGCGACGCGCGTGCCCTCGCTCTGCAACAGGCCGCTCTGCAAACCCAGCCCCTCGAAGATGCGCCGCCAGGCCGCCAGCGGCAGCTCGCGCGGCCGGCCGTAGTGGCGGAAGTCGGTCAGGTCGGCCAGCGCCGTGGTCGCGGCCCGGTCCACGTTGCCCGCGTCCAGGGTCACGTTGCCGGCCAGCGTCAGGGTAATCTGCCCGTCGAACACCAGCGCCGTCAACAGCACGGCCACCCACTCCGGCTCCAGCTTGAAGCGCTCCTCCTTGAAGACCGGATAGGCCTGGCTGGCCACTTGCACGATCACCTCGCCCTGGTTGACCACCTGGTTGTCGGGCTTGGCGTGCAGCTTGTCCAGCAGGTGGCGGGCGTAGGGGGAGTTGAGCGGCTGCAAGGTCTCGTCGGCGGCCAGCAGGCCCAGGCCGTCCAGCACGGCCACCGCCAGGTTGGTGCGGGTGCGCAGGGCGATCATGCGGATGGCATCCAGCGCGCTGGCCGGCCGACCCGCCTCGCTGATGGGCTGCGTCGGCCGGCTGAAGCGGGGGTAGTCGGGGTAGGCGTCGCCGAAGCCGGGCGCCAACAGGTGCGCGGCCAGCACGTCCAGCAGCTCCTTGGGGTCGCGGCTGGCGCTGCTGCGGGTCTGGGCCAGCACCTGGGCGGTCGTGCGGGTCGCGCCGCGGTGGGTGATCTGCAAGCGGCCGGCCAGGTGCTCCCTCAGCCAGCGCAGCAGTTGGCGCAGGCTGGCCTCGGCCTTGTCCTCGTAAGCCTGGCGGTGTTCCGAGGCAGTGTTGGCCAGCACGCGCGCGCCGGCGTAGCGCCGCACCAGCGCCTCGAAGTCCGCGTCCAACCCGTGCAGCGCCAGCAGCACCTCGTCGGTGCGCGGCTCATAGCCGGCGGCCGGCCGGGCGGTGGCTGGGCGGAAGGGGGGCAGGATGTAGACGTAGAAATCGCGCGGCGGCTGGGCCGTGCTGCGCTCGTCGGGCGCGCCGAAGTAGAGGTAACCGGGCCGGGTGACGTTGCGCTCGGCCCAGGGCAGCTCGTAGGGCCAGATCTTGAAGCCGGTCACCAGGGTGCTGGTGGGCAGGCCCAGCAACTGCTGCAGGCCGTCGTAGAAGTAGCGGTTCAGGTCGGCCTCGGACATGAACTCGCCCCGCTCGGCGATCTGCGCGTCGAAGTCGATCACCTTGGCCGGGTCCAGGTAGTACTGGCCGTTGGCCTCGTTGTGCGAGATAAACTGGCCGCTGACCGTGCGCATGATCTCCTTCAGGCCGGCCTGCACGGTGTCGGCCAGGAACTCGGCGCCGGCCACGGCAGCGGGCATGGCCGTCCACAGGAAGAGGCTGTCGCGCAGCTCCTCGGCCGTCACGCCCAGCGGGCTATAGATGTCGCTGGTGGTCAGGCGGTGGACGCTCAGCGCGTCGACGATCCTCAGCGCCAGGGGCAGCAGCGCGGGCCGGGTGTAGGCGTTGCGCACGCGGCCCTCCAGCACCGCGTTGGCCTCCACGACCCGCGCCACGCCGGGCAGGGTGCGCAGGCTGGGGTTGTCGCGCAGCACGCCCCAGTAGTGGTCGTAGGAGATCAGCCCCGGCTGGTCGGCCGGCAGCTCCTGGTCCAGTAGCGCGCGGATCGACTGGCTGAAGGTCTTCAGCACCTCCCGCTTCTCGGCGATGTAGACCCGCTCGAACGTGTCGATGTAGGCCGGGTGGATGGGGAACAGCGCGGCGAACTCGGCCATGCGCTCGGCCAGCGGCGGGTAGAGGTTGGAAAAGCCCTGTAAGTGCTCCGTGATGGCCGCCTTCTGGCTGTCGCTCTTGCGCAGCAGCCGTTCGGCCACCACGTAGGCGATGTCCTCGCGCGCGATGCGCACTTGCTCGAAGCGGTCGCGCACGCGGCGCAGTTGGTCGGCCACGAAGGCGAAGCGCGGGTTGTCGAACAGCGTCTCTTGCACGCCGGCCATGAAGCGGAAGGGCGTCAGCTCGACGATCTCGCCCAGCTCGCGCAGGAAGCCCAGGTCCAGGATCAGCGCCCGCTCCTCCCGGGTGCGCAGGTAGTCCAGCAGCTCGTCCAGCACCAGCAGGAAGCCCTGGCCGGGGAAGCGCTGGCTGAACAGGGCCAGCGCCTCCACCAGCGGGGCCTTGTTGTTGCTGATCTGGCTGGCCGGCGGGAATTCATAGTCGACACCGCGCTCGGCCAGGAAGAGCTCGATCTCGTCCAGCACGATGTCGCGCAGGCTCTTCTCCACGCCGCCGATCTCGGCGCGCAGCACCTGGAAGCGGCCGGCGATCGCGCCGGCCGCCGCACGCACGGCCGGATGGCGCACGGCCTCCACCAGGTCGCCGTGCTCGGCCAGCGCCGAGACCATGGCCATCAGGTGCGACTTGCCGGTGCCGTAGTTGCCGACGATCAGCACCCCTTTGTTGTCCACCGGCCGGTCGAGCTGTAGATGCTCGAAGACCAGATTGGCCAGTTGGTCGGCCATGCGGTCGGAGATGACGTAGCTCTGCACCAGCCGGGCGGCCTTGTGCTTGGCGTCCGCCTCGCGCAGTTGGATGATGCTCTCGATGGGCTCGAACTGGATCAGGTCGCGGTATTTCATGAGGCTCCCTGCCTGGTTGGTAGTGGCGACTTCAGTCGCTCTGAACTCCGGAGGCGACTAAAGTCGCACCTACGAAGGAGTGGTGTGGTTTACAGCGGGATGATACATCCCTGGCACAGCTCGGTCTGCCGCCAGGCGCGGTAGTGGGCGTGCTCGGCGACGGCGTAGCTCAACAGTCCGTCGGTGTAGGCGCCGGGCCAGAAGACGGCCAGCGGCGCCTGCCGGCTGGCGTCGCGCAGCAGGCGCAGCGGGTCCAGCTCCAGCGCGGGGTCGAACAGCAGGTCGATGTCACAGCAAAGGAGCGGGCCAGGCGCCAGTCGTTCGATCTGGTCCATGATCGCTTGACGGGCTGCCTGCGGCCGGCGCTTGCGGGGGATGTCCAGCAGCGCCGCGCATAGCGTCTCTCCAGCAGAGACCACGGGCCAGCCAAGCTGGCTAGCCAGAAGCTGCGCTGCAGCGTGCAGGCGGGCGACGCCCGTCTCTGTCAGCAAAACGCAGGGATAGTACGCCTGGCTGGATAGCAGGTCCACCAGACGCTGGCTTAGGTCTTCCATGACGGGTAGTTGCCGGCTGGCGCTCACGGTCGACACCTCGCTGATCACTCTGTGGGGGGCACATCGAACCGGATGAGCCATTATAACCCAAGCAGACCAGGGATTGGAAATCCCTGGCTGACAGCACCAAGCGCCCTCAGGCGCTGGGAACCCTTCCCCAGCCGCCAAGGCGGCTTTGTGCTGTCAGACGGCGAACACTTGCACCTGCGCTGCAAGTGCAGGTGTTCCATTCACCGGGCCGAACAACCTCACCCAAAAAAGGAAGGGCGCGGCATCAGCCACGCCCTTCCGGGTTACGCATTCCGACCGATTACCGGTCACCGATCACCGGTTACCGGTTCCGCTACCCGAGCCGCTTCTTGAACTCGGCCGTCAGCGCCGGCACCACCTCGTACAGGTCGCCGACGACGCCGTAGTTGGCCACGCTGAAGATCGGCGCCTCGGCGTCTTTGTTGACCGCGACGATGATCTTGGCGTTGCCCATGCCGGCCAGGTGCTGGATCGCGCCGCTGATGCCGTTGGCGATGTACAGGTCAGGCCGCACAACCTTGCCGGTCTGGCCTACCTGGTGCTTGTAGGGGATGTAGCCCGCGTCCACGGCCGCGCGGCTGGCGCCCATCGCGCCGCCCAACGTGTCGGCCAGCTCCTTGACCAGCTTGAAGCCCAGCTCGGGATCCTTGGCCACACCGCGGCCGCCGCTGACGATGATCTTAGCGTCGGTCAGGCTGACCTCGCCCGTGCCCGTCACCTCGAAGCTCTTGATCTCCTCGCGCATGCCGGTGGCCGGGGCTACGGGGCCTGATTTGAGGATCTCGCCGGCTCGGCCCGGGTTGGCCTCGGGGGTCGGGAAGGAGCGCGCCCGCACGCTGGCCACGGCCAACGGGCCGTTGAAGAGCACGGTGGTCAGCAAATTGCCGGAGAAGACCGGCCGCACTGCCGCCAGCCCGCCGTCAACCAACGACAGGTCGCTGCAGTCGGCCGCCAGACCGGCGTTCAGGTCGCACGCCACCACGGCCGACAGGTCACGGCCGCGCGCGGTGGCCGGGAAGAGCACGACCTTGGGGCTGTGCGCCTTGACCAGGTCCTCGACCACGGCGGCGTAGGGATCCAGGCGGAAGGCGGCCAGCGAGGCGTCCTCCACCAGGTGAACCACGTCGGCGCCGTAGCTGACTGCGTCCTTGGCCACAGCCTCGACGCCGCTGCCGATCACCACGGCCGCCAGCTTGCCGCCCATCTGGTCAGCCAAGCCACGCGCCTTGCCCAGGACTTCCCAGGAAACCGGCGCTGCCTTGCCGTCAAACTGTTCGATGTAGACTAGAATACTCATCTGATTTCTCCTTCCCTAGATGACCTTCTCGGCCATCAGCAGGTCGGCCAGCTTGGCGGCGGTTGCTTCGACGGTCGCTTCCTTGACCAGCACAACCTGCGAAGCGCGCGCTGGCGGCTTGCGAACGTCGGTCCAGTTGGCCTTGGCAGCCCCAGCGCCAACGTCGCTGGCGTTAAGGCCCAGGTCGGCCAGCTTCCAGGCGGGGATCGCGGCCTTGGCGGCCTTGCGGATGCCCATGAAGCTGGGGTAGCGCGGCTCGTTGATTTCCTTGCTGACCGAGACCACGGCCGGCAGGCTGGCGCTGATGGTCTCGCGGCCCTCTTCGAGCTGGCGCTCCACGGTGATTTTGCCGCCGCTGATGTCGACGATCTTGGTCACCTGGGTCAGCAGGGTGGCGCCCAGCTTGCGGGCCAGGCCCGGAGCCACCAAACCGCTGTTGCCATCGACCGACATTTTGCCAGTCAGGATGACATCGGCCGCGCCGTTCTTCTTGATGGCGGCGGCCAAAATCGCGGCGGTGCCCCAGGCGTCGGAGCCGGCGAAGGCCGGATCGTCCAGCAGCACAGCGCTTTTCACGCCCCGGGCGATGGCGTCTTTCAACGCCTCGGTAGCCTTTTCTGGCCCCACCGTCACCACGGTCACATCACCGCCAAAGCGATCTTCGAGAAGCAGGGCCTCTTCTACGGCGAACTCGTCCCAGGGGTTGAGCACGAGTGTCGCCTTGATGTCGCCGCTGACGGCCTCGGCTGCGCTGATCTTGGGCAGTTCGGCCGTGTCGGGTGTCTGCTTCACACAAACGACGAAGTTCAAGGTGTCACCTCCTTGTGAGCTCTCTGCGAATTGTCTGAACAGAAGTCGCGAATCGAGTGAGGCTGATTATACCATCCTGTGACGCGCTGCGCCAATTTTCACGCTGGTCGTGATATGGCGCAGTGCAAGCTGCGCCCGCGCCAGGCCAAAGGGTGAAAGCCAGCGTCCATGCCGGCAACCTGTTGGCAGAACGGATGTGCCTGTGTCAGCAATCTATGCTATAATCGGATCCAGCATGTCCGGCCCCCTGCGCACGGCCGGCAGGTTGGACAGTCATGCGTTGGCCAACACGGCGGGCTCGGTCGGAGACCGGCCCAAGCGGCCCGGTTCAGGCCAGATCAACCGGCAACGAGGAGCCGACTCCTGTGGCAGCAGAAACCACCCTAAGCTGGAACGATATCTACAATTTTCTCAAGGACCGGCCCCGTCTCGCCGCTTGGCCGCAGGCTGAAGTCGAGCAACTGGCCAGAGACGTCGTGGTGATTGACGTGCCCACCGGCGGCTTGGTGTTCGACACCAGCTATCAGGCCGACGATGCTTATCTCGTCTATTCGGGCCAGGTTCGCCAGTCGGTCGCCAGCGCACAGGGGGTCGAGTGGTGGCACCGCATCCTGCCGGCCGGGGAGTTCTTCACGCAGCAAGCGTTGTTCCGGGGGGCCAGCTTTGCCAGCAGCGCCAGAGCCGAGATCGACTCGATCCTGCTGCGCGTCAGCGCGGCCATCTTGAGTGAGCTGCTGACCAAACACCCTGATCTGTGGGTGATCTTCTACACCAACACAGCCGCGCGTTTACAGGCCATCCCCCTGCTGCGCTCGCTGGATGACGACCAGATCGAGCGCCTGTCGGTGACGGCCGAAGAGGTCGTCAAGGAGGCGGGCGAGGCCATCTGCACGGCCGATCAACCCGCTGGCCATCTGTATCTGATCGACTGGGGCCAGGTGCGCATCACCCAGCAAATGCAAACGGAGCTGAGCGGCGGCGGCCAGTTGATTGCCACCACGCCAACGCCCGAGGTTGTTCAACAGCAGGGCTTCAGCGCGCTACCACACCTGCTGACCGCTGGCAACTTCTTCGTCGGCGGCTTGATGCGCATCCCGCACCAGTTAAGCGTGACAGCGGTTGCGGCCACCAAGGTCAGTGTGATCTCCATCGCCGCCACTTATGTCGAGCAGTTGGAGGAACGCTTCGGCGACGTACAGTATGTCCTGCGCCACCGGCAAGCGATTGCCAGCCGGCTCAAACAGGCCCTCCACAGCGAGCCGCTGTTTGCAGACCTGACGGACGCGCACTGGGCTGCTTTGGAGACGATCGCGGGCTGGGAGCACGTGCCGTCCAACCTGGACGTGACGCGTCAAGGACAGGTGGGGTCCAAGCTCTACGTGCTGGCGGACGGCGCGGCGCTGGTGCGAGCCACCGACGACGATGGTCGGGAACGCCCACGCCACTACAGCCGCATCGGCGTCAAGGATTTCTATGGCATCAACGCGTTACTGCGCGGCGACCGGCACGGCGCCACGGTGCGCTCCATGACCGAAAAGGGACTGAGTGGAGAGACGTTGGATGGCACCGATTGGTATACCTTGCAGCACGACGATGTGCTCTACCTGACGCAGTCCAACAGCGACCTGTGGCTGGGCACCCGGCTGTGGCAGGAATTGAGCGAGAAACCCAAGCAGCAGAAGCGCTATGGCTGGCAAGAGGTCGACGAAGAGATTGTTTTGTTCGAACGCCGGCACTGGTTGTGGTTGATTGGCCGACTGGCGCTGGTCTTCGTCATGGTCTTTGCAGCGTATGCGCTCTTGGTGGCCATGGCTGATCTTCTCTCTGTCACGTTGCAGTGGAGCACCTACGCGTTGGTGGCCTTGCTGCTGTTGGGGCTGCCGGTAGCGTGGTTTGTGATCGATTATCTCAACGACTATTACGTTATCACTAACAAACGGGTTTTAAGACACGAGCGGGTGTTTCTGGTCTACGAGGACCAGCAGACGGCCCCGCTGGAACGTATCCAGGATGTCACCAGCCAGGCCAGTATCTTTGGCAAGCTGTTCAACTATGCGCGGCTCACCATTACCACCGCAGGCATGGGAGTGATCTTATTCGAGATGATTCCCAACCCCGAATCAGTGGAGGGCAAGGTACGCGGGCTGCAAGGCAAGGCGCGCGCCGGTGAACTGGGCGCACAGCGCGAGAATCTGCGCAACAAGATCCTTTCCCGTCTGAAGATACGGCTCACCCCGGACATCCCCGAACGGGTGCTGCCGCAGGGCATGGCCATGCCGCCCCAGCTTACGAGCGGGCAGCGCTTCTGGTACAGACTCACCAACCCCTGGCGCCGCTTCTGGCGTTGGCTGCGCTCGCGGCCGGAGGCCATCTACCTGACGCTGATTCGCGTCTTGCCCAAGCATACCCAGGAAAAACTGCTCCGGGAGCGAGCGATCAAGAAAAGCCAGGAGATCAAGCCGATGGAGGACGACATCGTCTATCGCAAACACCCCTGGTTCCTGCTCAAAGCAGCCGCTATTCCGCTGGCGGTGATCGTCGGCACGGCGGTGCTGGTGATCTTTGGCGAACTCAGACTGAGCACGTTCCGCGAGAGCTTCCGGGCGCTCGGTACAGCCTATGCTATCTTTCTGGTCGTTTGCTTCTGCTGGCTTTGGTTTCGGGTGGAGAACTGGCGCAACGACAAATACATCCTCACCAAGACCCACATCACCTACATCTACAAGGTCCCGCTGGGGCTGTATGAGCGGCGGCGGCAGGCGGAGTGGGAGAAGGTGCAGAATGCTAACTACGTAGTGCCCGGCATATGGGCCAATATGATCAACTTCGGCACGGTGGTTGTCGAGACAGCCTCGGTCGAGGGCAAATTCGAGTTCCTCAACATTGGCAATCCCCGTAAGGTGCAGCAAGAGGTGATGCTGCGCCTGGGGCTGACCCGCGCAGCCCAGGCGCAGCGCACGCGCGATCAGCAACAAACGGCGCTCAGCGAGACGTTGGAGATCTACAACGAGTTGATTCAAGACTGGGCGACGCGCAATCAGTGGGTTGGCGCGCCGCCGCCGCCCGGAGTCCAGACGCTGGGCAGCAACCAGCCGCCGCGCTGAACGCAGGGGAGGGGGAAAAGAAAAGACATTTCTCGGAAGAAATGTCTTTTCTGGCGGTCATTTCTCGTCGCCAGCGACTGGCGCCGTTGTACTTGGCTGCTTGCCCTTGCGCCGCCGCAGCCACCAACGCACTAACAATACCAGCAGCACGATGGGCAGGGCGACTAACACCAGTACCGGCAGCACCACGATCACCAGGTTGATGAGCAGAGTGACCAGCCCTTGCAGGATGCTGACCAGCGAGCGGAAGGCATTCTTGACTGTCACCAACGGCTGCCAGCCCTGGTCGATCACCGGCGCGTTCACCTCGTCGGGCACCAGATCGACGCTGATGGTGGAGAAGCCGACCTGGTTCTGCAAGTACTGCAAGCGCCCCTTGACCTGCTCGATCTCGCCGCGCTTCTGGCTCAGGGCGTTGAATACCTCCAGGATGTCCGACGGCTTGGCGTTGGGGCGCTGACGCACCTCGGTCAGCAGCGCTTGTAGCTCCCGCTCGGCCGCCTCCAGGTTACGCAATTGCGCCTCCAGGTCGGTGTACTCGGCGGTGACGTCGCTGGCGCTGCTGTTTTCGTTCAGCACACGGCTGCCCAGGCCGCGGATGCGGTCCAGGATGCTGTCATAGCTTTCGGCCGGCACGCGGATGACCACCATGCCGCGCATCAGGTCGCCGCTGTACTGATAGATCTGAGCTTGGGAGGTGTAGCCACCCACGCTGGTTGCCAGGTCCTGGATCTGCTGCATAGCCGCCGTCGGATCTTTGACCTGCAGCCCGATGTTGCCGGTGTAGATGATCTTGCGCGGGTCGGGGGCAACCTGTTGGGGAACAACCGCGCCGCCGGCGGCGGAGTCTTCGGACCCCGCGCTGTCTCTGGCCATCTCTGGCATGGCGGCGGCCGGCGCCTCAGCCGGCATGGCCATGTTCATCTCCCCTTGGGGAGCTGGGGCGCTGCCACAAGCTGCCATGACCACCAGGGTCACAATCAGCAAGGCAAAGGGTAGAGTTCGTCTCATCATCGTTCCTCCTGCAAAGCAAACCAAATCTTGGGCAATTGGCGAGAGCGATTGGCGCTCACAACGGCTTACACGTAGCGCAGCCCTCAGGGGTTCAGTGGCGAGTCTGAATCACGGATTTGACTGACTATCGGATTTCACGGATTACGGAACGGGCTACGCACGGCGCGCCCTGCGGCTCCGTGCAATCCATCAATCCGTGGCAATCCGTGATGCAGACGCGCCCTCACCAGCCGTAGGCCAGGCGTGCGATCAGGCGCTCTGGCAGGCCGGCCTTGCGCATGGCGGCCTGGGTGATCTCCACGTCGTAGCGCACGCGGCGGTAGCGCCACAGGGCGTGCTCCGTGTCCAGCAAGGCATAGGCGGCGCGCGGGTCGTTGTCGCGCGGCTGCCCGACGCTGCCGGGGTTGATGATCAGGCTATGCGGGCCGGCCAGTGAAATATCGCGGTCGATCACCGGCCCATGGACTGTACAGGCTACCTGCGCCGGCTCGGGACCTGGCGTCAGCCGATAGATGCGCGGCACGTGGGTGTGGCCCACCAGACAGTACGGGGTGTCGAAGGAGCCTGCGTTCTCGCGCGCCACAGTGCCGTTGTTGATGTATTCCCACACCGGCTCGCGCGGGCTGGCGTGGGTGATGGTGAAATCATCGTACAGCAGCGGCCGGTCTGGCAGGCTGCGCAGATAGGCCAGGCTGGCAGGGTTGAGCTGCCGCTGGGTCCAAAGCACCATCTTGCGCGCCTCGCGGTTGAACTCCTCCACGTCCAACCGCCCCAGCGCGGCCCAGTCGTGGTTGCCGGCCACCCGCAAATGGCCGTCGAACTGCTGCAGGCGAGCGATGCATTCGTTGGGCCACGGGCCGTAGCCCACGATGTCGCCCAGCGACCAGATCGCGTCGAAGCCGGTCCGGCCCAGCCACTCCACGCTGCTCGCGTCGGCCAACACCTCGTCCAAGGCTGTCAGGTTGGCGTGTACGTCAGAGATCACCAGAACTCGCATATCCTTCTCCTGGAGGGATGATACCATTGACGGGGGGCAGGTGGCAAGTGGCAGGTTGCAGGTTGCAGGTTGCAGGTTGCAGGTCGCAGGTGGCAGGTGGCAGACTCGGCGTCGTCCGTTAGGCGCCGCCTGCAACTTGCCGCCTGCAACCTGCAACGCTTGGTTGGTGCGAGATTTTCGGGTGGAAAGATTGGGCGACTGGGCCAGGTGCGCTATAATTCGGGCGAGCAGCTATGCAACCGACACTGATCACACACAACGAAACAGAAACCGAGACGCTGGGAGCAGCGCTGGGCCGGCTGATGCAGCCGGGCGACGTGCTGGCCCTGGTGGGCGACTTGGGCGCGGGCAAAACCTGCCTGACGCGCGGGGTGGCGCGCGGCCTGGGCATCGACGAGCCGGTCACCAGCCCCACCTTCATCCTGGTGGCCGAGTACACCACCGCCCGCGGCTTTCCCCTCTACCACGCCGACTGCTACCGGCTGGAGCGGGCCGCGGCTGAGGCGCAGGCCATCGGCCTGGACGATCTGCTGCTCGACGATGGCGTGGCTGTGGTCGAGTGGGCCGAGCGCATCGAGTCGTTGCTGCCGGCCGACCACCTGCGCATCACCCTGGCAGTGCTGGACGATACCCGCCGCCAGCTTATCTTCGAGCCGCACGGCCCGCGCGCGGCGCAACTGGTTCAGCAGCTGCCCGGAGAATATTCAATTGTCAATGTTCAATTGTGAATTGTCAATGCTCCGGAAACGCGCGGCCTGCCGGCGATCGGTCATTAGCAATTGATCATTAACCATTGACCATTGGTAATTGACATGCTCCTCTCCCTCGACACCGCCACCCGCCACTCTGGCCTCGCCCTCTACGACGGCCAACAGATCGTCGCCGAGCTGAACTGGCATTCCGTCGACGCTCAGACCACCGAGCTGCTGCCGCGGCTGGAGCAGGTGATGGGCTGGGGCGGCGTGCGGCCGGCTGATCTGGCCGCCATCGCCGTCAGCCTCGGCCCCGGCTCCTTCAGCGGCCTGCGCGTCGCCCTCAGCCTGGCCAAGGGCATGGCGCTGGCCCACGGGCTGCCTTTGATCGGCGTGCCCACGCTGGATGCGACCGCCTATCCGCACCTGGGCGACGATGACCCGGTGTGCGCCGTGGTGCAAGCCGGCCGCGGCCGCGTGTTGTGGTCGATTTACCAGCCTGATCCACCGGCCGACGGCGGCCGAGCGATCGAGCTGGGCCGATGGCGCGGCCACTGCACCGCCACGGCCCTGACCGACCACGACGGCCTGGCGGCCGCCATCGACCGGCGTACCCGACTGGTGGGCGAGTTGACGCCTGAGCTGCGCGCCCTGCTGGCCAGCAAGGCCGGGAATCTGGCCGAGCTGGCCGGGCCTGCCGTGGCCGCCCGCCGCGCCGGCTACGTAGCTGAGCTGGCCTGGCTGCGCTGGCAGGCCGGCCAGGTGGACGACCCCGCCGCGCTCAGCCCCATCTACCTGCACGAGCCATGAGCCAGTGGACGCCGCGCCTGCGGTCTATGCAGTCGTCAGACCTGCCGGCCGTGGTAGCCATCGAGGAAACGGTCTTCGGCGACGATGCCTGGCCGGCCAGCTTCTTCGAGCGCGACCTGGCCAACGAGCATTCCATCTACGTCATCTTGGAGCTTGGCAGCGCTGAACAGGGTACGGGGCGAGTTGAGCTGGCAGGTTACGCCGGCTATTGGCTGTTGGACGACGAGGCCAATCTGATGAACATCGCCATCGCGCCCGGCTGGCAAGGGCACGGGCTAGGGGAGCATCTGCTGCGGGCAACGCTGGACCGGATGCAAGCTGAGGGCGCCCAGGTCTGCACGCTGGAGGTGCGGGTGGGCAACGTGCGCGCCCAGGCGCTGTATCGCAAGCTGGGCTTCGACGTGACGGGGCGGCGCAAGCGCTACTATCGCGACAACGGCGAGGACGCGCTGCTGATGGCAAGGACGTTGCGGCAGGGCGTCGCCGCCGGTTGAAATCGGCGGCTGACGCACCCTCCCAACAACCTGTCCGCCACTTGCGTTTTTTTACGCGCGCACTATTGACAAGCGCGTCCTTTCGTGTTAGAATGGAACCGCTTCCAACTTGACGAGCACCCGCATCCTTTCCTGTTCGACGGAGAACATGCCGTGGCGGTCACGATCTACGACGTAGCCAAACAAGCTGACGTAGGGGTAGGCACCGTCTCGCGCGTGTTGAACAACCATCCACAGGTCAGTCCGGACACCCGGCAGCGGGTGCTCACGGTCATCCAGACCCTCAATTACCGCCCCAGCCCCATGGCCCAGCGCCTCTCCCGGCGCAAGACCCTGGCCATCGGCGTCATCGCCGTCTTCTTCACCCGTCCCTCCGTCGTTGAACGCCTGCGCGGCGTCGAGGCCTTCACCGCGACCAGTGAGTACGACCTGATCGTCTACAACGTCGAGACGCCTGCCAAGCGCGACGCCATCTTCCGCGCCACGGCCGACAACCGCCGCGTCGACGGCCTGCTGGTCATCTCGCTGACCCCGGCCGACAGCGACGTGGCGCGCTGGCGCGAGGCAGGCGTGCCGGTGGTGCTGGTGGACACCCACCACCCAGCCCTGCCGCGCATCGTGGTAGACGACGTGCAGGGCGGCTACCGGGCGGCGCAACACCTGATCGAGCTGGGGCACCGGCGCATCGCCTTTGTGGGCGATCCCATCCACACGGCCTTCAACTTCACCTCCAGCCGGGATCGGCTGGTGGGGATGAAGCAGGCGCTGGCCGAGGCCGGCATTCCCTTTCGTCCGGCGTATCACCAGGCTGGCGAACATAGCCAGGATCAGGCGCGCAGCCTGACGCACCAACTGCTGGCGCTGGACGAGCCGCCGACGGCTATCTTCGCGGCCAGCGACACCCAGGCGCTGGGTGTGATGCAAGCGGCGCGCGAGCTGGGCCTGCGGGTCCCACAGGATCTGTCGGTCATCGGCTTCGACGACATCGAGATCGCCGAATACCTCAACCTGACCACGATGCATCAACCGCTGTTCGAGTCCGGCTACCGCGGCATCGAGGTGCTGTTGCGCTCCATGGAGCAGATCGACGGCCAGTCAGTGTGCCAGCAGTTGCCACTAGAGCTGGCGCTGCGCGGCTCCACGGCGCCGCCGCCATGCTGAAGCAGCGCGCGGGAAGTTCCCAGGTTGGTAGTGGCGACTTGAGTCGCCCGCTGGACCCACTAACGACTGAAGTCGTTACTACCGGCAGAAAAGGAGGTGACAAGCAAAGCGACAGACATCCGTTTTCACTAGCCAGGGCACGTAGTGCCCGTTGTTTTGACCGACCTTTCGCAAATTCAAGTTTCTGGAGGAGAATCCTACCCATGATGAAGCGACACCTGTTCGTCCTTCTCACCGTCGTTCTGATGCTCAGCATGATCCTGGCTGCCTGCGGCGGCGCAGCTGAGCCCACCGC
>JBAQCH010000401.1:0-4956 GCA_049294015.1 Anaerolineae bacterium | reverse complement strand
GGCCACGTCCAGCCAGGCCCCCTGCGGCCGCAGCGTCCACAGGGGGTAGCGCTGGCCCAACTGCTGCGTCTCAGGCAGCGAGTTCCAGAGCACGCCGGGCAACTGGATGGCCACGCCCAGGACGGCCAGCAAGATCATGGCCCAGCGCGGCCAGCCGCGCTGCTGCCAGGCTCGTTCCACGGCTGGGACGGTCAGCAGCATCAACAGCGGCAGCACCGGCAGCACGTAGCGCGGCCCCCACACTGGCCCGCCCCAGAAGACCGGCCAGAACGCGTACAACACCACGGTGAAGCCGGCGATGGCCAGCAGTCGCCAGCCCAGCGCGCCGTGGCTGCGGGCAAAGGCCGGGAATGCCCAAAACAACGCCAACAGCGGCGGCGCAAACAGGAAGATGCTGCGGTCCGGACTCCAGAGGAAGCCGGCCAGCCCGGTCAACAGTGAGCCGTTGAACGTCTCGGAGTAGCCGAACTGTAGCGGATCGCCAAAGCGCTGCCAGTTGAAGGCCAGCAGGCCCGCGGCGACCAGCGCGATGGGCAGGCCGTACCACACCAGCCGGCGCAGCAGCACGGCCGGCCGCCGGTCCCACAGCAACAGCGCAAAGGGCAGCGCCAGCAGGATCGACGCCGGCCGGATCGCGACGGTCGCGGCCATGGCCAGGCCGGCCAGCAGCGCGCGCCGTCCATTGATCTCGCCCAGCAGCAGCCAGACCAGGACCATCCAGCCCAACGCCACCAGCGGCTCGCTGAACATGGTCTTGGCGTAGACCCAGGCGTAGGTAGCCAGGCCGTAGAGCAGCCCGGCCGTGACGCTGGCACGCTGCGAATAGCCCAGGCGCGCCGCGGCCAGGATCAGGAAGAAGGCGGTCAGTGCGGTGGCCAGGCTGTTGAGCAGCATGGCGCTGCTGGCCAGGCCCGCGTCAGGGATCAGCCGCGCCAGCGCGACCGCGCCGGCCACCAGCAGCGAGTGGCTGATGCCGTATTTGGAGTACAGCTCGCCGTCCAGTCCCACCCGCGCCTGCTCGTCGTAGGGCGAGCCCCAGAAGAGGGTGCTCTCGTCGACGCGGCCGTGGTAAACCAGGTTGCGGCTGACCGCGAAGACGGCCTGCTCGTCGATGGAGTGGAACGCGCCGCTGGCCGTCAGCCAGTAGATGGCGAAGAGCAGCAAGGCCGCGGCCGCGGCTTGTAGTTTCAGGGTGGGTGACGAGGTTGGTTCAGTCATAAGCTTCGAGAATCAGCGATCGGTCCCGTGCAAACCGCCGCGCAACGCGCAGCCAGGCGTCCAGCAGCGCCACCAGCAGGATCAGGTGCAGCACGGCCTGGAAGGCGTTGCTGTAGACCACGAACAGGATGCCGGGCAGCGGCTGCATCGCGCCCAGGACGAAGACGCCGTTCAGGATGGCCGCCACCAGCGTCCACACGGCCAGCCCCCTGGCCATCTGGCCGCGGCTGGCGAACCACCAGGTGGACAGGATGAGGAACGGGTAGCCCAGGAACAGATAGCGCTCGTGGGTGCCGGTGAGCAGCACGTTGAAGCCCAGTTGGGTCAAGCCCAACAGCAGGCTGAACAGCGCCAGCAGCGCGGCCTGCTGCTCGCCTGCCAGCCGGGCCAGCGCGCCCCTGGCCAGCAGCGGCCGCACAGCCGCGAAGGCCGTCGCGAACAGAAACAGCAGTAGCAGGGCGTAGAGCACGATGCCGCTGTGATACGGCGTCAACTCCTGCTGCCACGCGCCCAGCCGCAGCGCGGTGAACGGCTCCTGGGATGACGACCACATGTCGCGGCCCAGCAATACCCAGAGGTTGAAGCCGTTGCCGGAGATCACCTCGCCGTGCGGGCTGACCTGCCAGCCATGCCAGAAGGTGGAGCCCAGCGCCTCGGGCGGCAGCGCAAAGCGGCTGTCCAGCAGGCGAAAGACCGCCAGCGCCAGCAGTAGCACGGCCAGCGCCGCGGCCGCGCCGTGCCCACCCAGCTCCCGCCACAGGGTCCAAACCACCAGCGCCAGCACGAAAAGGAAGAAGGGCAGGGCGAAGGTGTTGAGCTGTTTGATCAGCACGAAGAGGACGAGACTCAGCGCGGCCAGCAGCAGCCACAGCGCGGCCGGCCCGATGCGCTGGCGGCCGGCCGCGTGCCAGGCTTTCCACAGGGCGATGAAGGCCAACAGCGCGCCGGCCAGCGACATGCCGTCCAGTTGGCCCCACAGGATGCCGCCCACCACCATCCAGGGCAGGAGCATCAGCAGGAACGCGGTCAGCACAGGCCGCGGGTAGCGCATGAGCTGCGCCAGCCAGGCCAGCAGCAGGAAGTCCAGCGCGGCGAAGATGGCCAGGTAGAAGCGCACCAGGGCGTCGGTGGTCTGGGTGTCCAGGGTGCGGTTGAAGACGCTCTCGGCCAGCAGCCGCATGCCCTGCACCACGCCGCCGCTGAGCCACAGGCCGACCGCGGGATAGCCCAGCGGCGATTCGGGCCGGTAGGCGGCGCATTCGAGATAGGTGCGCGGCCCGAAGGCTTGCAGGCAGTCAGCCCAACGCGCGTAGGCCATCAGGTCGCCCTTGTGGTAGGTGTTGGGCAACAAGGCCACCAGCACGAAGGGCAGCGCCACGCCGGCCAGCAACAGGAGCGTCGTGGCCAGGGACGGACGGCGTGAGGCGGCTGGGGTCGATGCGGTCGTCATGGTCAATACTTTCGCAGCAGGACGTAGTCGCCGGCGTCGAGCACCACCTCGAACGCGCTGGCCAGGTAGGGCCAGGTGGCCTGGGCTTCGGGTCCCAGCAGCAGCGGCCCGCCGATCAGGTAGCGGATGCCATACTGCTCGATGGTCTGTTGCAGCAGCGCCGGATCGGTCAGCAGCGGGCCTTCCCACTCGATGAAATCGCGCTGCGCCAGGAAGGCGGCGTCCTTGCGCGCCAGCAGGATGGCGTCGGGCGGCGCCTCAGCCCGCGCAGCCTGGGCGGCCTCCACCAGCCCCACCTCGCCGGGGTCGTACAGCGTGCCGCCCGGCGCCTGAATGGAACGCCACGCCTGCGCGGCCGACAGGATGAGCAGCGCCGCCAACATAACCGCCGCCGAGACCCTTCGCCAAGCCTCAGGGTGACGACCAGGCGGGGTGTCTGCCGCGCTGACCGAAGGCGCCGAAGCGTCCCCCGCGGGCGTCTCTCGCTGTGTCACGCTGAGGGCCGCCGAAGCGTCTCTTTCGTCCACCAGCAGCTTGACCAATTCGCCCGCCACGAACACGCACAACAGCGGCGCGACGAAGTAGACGTACTTGGGGAAGTGGAAGGCATCGCCGCGCGCCGCGGCCTGGGACAGGATGCCCGTAAAGGCCAGCAGCGGAGCCAACGCCAGGGCCGGCCGGTCGATAGCCCGCCGGCTGGCCAGCGCCAGGACGAACAGCGCCAGGGCCGCAATCACCAGCCACGGCCCGATCTCCCGGCTGTACCACAGCGAGTAGCGCCACACGTCCGCGACCAGGCCAGCCAGGCCGCCCCCGCCGCCCGCGCGGTTGGCAATGTAGATGAAAGGCTGGCTGAAGGGCAGGTCGAAGATGCGGCTGAACAGCCAGTAGACCGGGACGAAAGCGACCGTGCCGGCAGCTACTGACAGCAGCGCGCGCCACGGCCGGGCCCGCCAGCCGATGAGCAGCACGTAGACGCCCGTTCCCAGCAACACGCTGATGGGCGCGCCGAAGTTGCTGAACCAGAAGAACAGCGTGACCAGCGCCAACGGCCAGCTCAACCGGCCGCGCTCCTGGCTGCGCACGAAGGCCCAGGCGTACCAGACGGCCAGGCAGGCGGTAGGGGCCTGGAAGTCGATCAGCAACGACGCGCGCACGAAGAAGCTGTTGACCGCCAGCAGCAGCAGCGTCACGGCAAACACCCACCAGGCTCGGTTGCTGCGCAAAGATCGGCCTGAGCGGGCGCCATACAGCTCGCGGCTCAGCAAGGCCAGGCCGGCCAGCATCCCGGCGACCCACAACAGGTTGAAGTAGCGCATCAGGTGGCTGGTCTCCACGGTCAGCGGGGCCAGCCGGAAGAGCAGCGAATGGACGAACAGGTAGAGCTGCGGGTGCGGGTAGTAGGTGTAACGTCCCACCACCCCATCGCGCAGCGCGATGAAGAACTCCTTCTGGACGCCGGTTTCCGGCTTGATGCGGTAGAAGCGATAAAGTTGGCCATCGCCCAAGGTGCGCTCGCCCAGCGGCAGCAGCCAGTCGGCGGGCGGCGGCGGCTGGCCCAGGTAGAGCAGGGGCTGGCCCAGCGTCACCCAGTTGGCGATGGAGCTATACATGTCGGCCTCGTCCATGCGCAGGGGGTTCTTGTCCACCTGGCGCACGTAGACGAAGGCGAAGACTAGCAGGGCCAGCGCCGTCAGCCCAACCGCCAGCGCTTTCTGCTGGCCGCGGTCGGTGGTTGGCACGTCGTGCAGGCTCATGGCGTCACCTGTAGCTTGCCCAGCTTCAGCCAGCCGGCCGGCTCGGCGTCGTCGGGCCGGTGGACGGCTACCTGAACCTGGTAGCGGCCAGGGGGCAGGTCGGCCGGCAAGGTCAGGCTGTGCTGGCCGCGCGCCATCTCGCCGGCGCGCCACTGGCTGGACGGATGGCGCGGGCCGGCCAGCGGCGCAGTCACGGCGGCCGCGGTCTGCCCGTCCTCATCCAGCAGGCGTGCGGTCAGCGTCCAGTCGGTCGTGGGCTGCTGATGGGCGCGCCAGGTAAAGATCAGGTCCAGCACGTCCCCAGGCGCCAGCGGCGTGTCGGGCGCATAGTCGTAGCTCTGCTTGGTGCGCTGGAAGCCTTCTAGCGTCACTTCGCCAAAGGCATGGTTGGGCTGAAAACGCTGTGCGGCCAGGTCGACTGCGCCGGGCGCAGACGCCTCCACCGCGACCGCGCCCAACTCCACATAATCGCTAGCGCCGCCGTCGACGGCCACGCGCTGGCCGGTCTGTGGGTCGTAGAGGCCGGCGATC
>JBAQCH010000400.1:0-7042 GCA_049294015.1 Anaerolineae bacterium | reverse complement strand
GCCCACGGCCAGCCAGCCGACCGGCCCGGCCAGCAGGCCCAGCGCGCCGCCGATCAAGCCGCCGGTGACAAAGCCCTTGCGGCTGCGCCGCTTGGAGTCGGTGATCTTGAGCTGACCCTCGGCGTCCTTGACCACCACGGCGGCGTCCAGGATGCCGATCAGCCCTTCCTTCTTGCCAGCTTTGAGGTCAGCCATGACCTGGCCTGCGCCATCGGGGCTGTTGAAGGCGGCGATAATGACCTGAATGGGGTTGTCGTTCATCGAATCTTTCCTTTCGTGTATCTGGATTGATCTGGCACATAGAAGCGCAGATAACTCGTCAGCCATCCATGCGCTGGGCGCACAACCGTCAATGAAAATGGACGGCCAGTGATTTGAGGAGTTCGCACGTCCACGTGCGAACCCGGCATCCAGGGATGCCTACTCCTCAGAGGAGTTCGCACGCCCACGTGCGAACCCGGCATCTGGGGATGCCTGCTCCTCAGAGGAGCGTTGACGCGACACTAGTATCGACTGAGAACCCTGCGATATCTGAAAGCACTCTACCAATGTGGCACAAACTCAGCGATTCAGGATTTTGTACACTGTAAACGAAGTTTATTGAGGCGCGCGGCCAACCGAGAGACGTGACCTCTCGATTTCGGCAAAGCAAACGGCGCCTGGCAGACAGAGTCTATACAAAGATAACACTGCCTCAGCTGATAAACAACCGCCTTGTAGGTGCAAAAACGGTGTAATTGCGAGCCGGCTCAGCGCTGAACTGCCTGCTCTGGCTGGGATACAAACAGAGTCATACCCAATTGTTCCGATCGCTAGGCTTCGTCCACCAGCGCTTGCATCTGCGCAGGCGCTCGCACGACGCCTCCGTCGTGGGCGCGTCTCTACAAACGCACCGGGTAGCCGGGCCCCAGTGGAATGCCCAGCACGAACCAGAGAATCAAGAGGAGCAGCCAGGCGACGAGCACGACGGTTGCGATCGGCAGCATCAGCGCCACCAACGACCCAACGCCTGCGCTCTTCTGATAGCGCTGGGCGAAGGCGACGATCACTGGGAAGTAGACCATCAGCGGCGTCAGGGTGTTGATGGGCGAGTCGCCGACGCGGTAGGCGGCGAAAACGGTCTGCGCCGGCACGCCCAGCCGGATGAAGAGCGGCACGAAGATCGGCGCAAAGATCGCCCACTTGGCCAGCGAGCCCGGCATGATGAAGTCCAGCACCACGATCACCAGAACGAAGCCGACCAACAGTGGGATCGCCGGAATGCCGGCCTGTCCCAGCCATTCAGCCAGCACCGTGGCTATAAAGGCTGGCAGGTTGGAGTAGTTGAAATAGGCAATGAACTGGCTGATCATCAGCAGCATGAAGATCAGGCCGCCCAGGCCGGCAAAGGTCTTGACCACCGCGGCGATCACGTCGTTGGCGCTTTTGTACTTGCCGACCGCCGAGCCATAGGCGATGCCGGGGACGAGGAAGCACAGCATCACGATGAACAGCAAGCTCTGCATGAAGGGCGTCTGCCCGATGATGGCGCCCGTTTGCGGATCGCGCAGCGGCGCGCCTTGCGGCAGGGTGGCCAGCAGGACGACGCCCAAGACGGCCAGGAAGGCCAACCCGGCCCGGCGCAGCCCGCGGGCTTCCAGCTCCGGCTCGACTTCGTCGGCCGCAGCGGCCTGGTCGGGGTCGCCTGCTTGCGACGGGTCATAGGTACCCAGGCGCGGCTCGACGACGCGCACGATAACGAAGCCGATGACTACCGTCAGAAAGAGGGCGGAGAAGGCCTGGAAGAAGTAATCGGCCGTAATGGATATTGGCGAGCCGCCGGCCAGCGCAATGGACTCGTTGGTAATCTCGAACAGCATGGCGTCTGTCGGCGTCGGGATCAGGTTCGCCATGAAAGCCGCAGCGACGCCGCCGAAGCCGGCGGCAATGCCGGCGACGGGGTGTCGCCCAACGGCCAGAAAAGCCGCACCGCCTAGCGGAATCAAGATCAGATAGCCCGCGTCCGAGGCGACGCTGGCCAGCACGCCGATGAAGACGATGAGGTAGGCGATCAGCGCACGGGGAGCAATTGTAACCAACTTGCGGATCAGGGCAGCCATCAGCCCGGCCACCTCGGCCGCGCCGGCGCCCATCATGGCGATCAGCGTCACAGCCAGCGCGCCGAAGCCCTGGAAGTTCGAGACAAAGGAGGTGAACAAAAAGCGGATGCCGTCGATGTTTAGCAGGCTGTTGATTGTGATGGTCTGTTCCTGGATCACGAACTCGGTATCGCCACTGCCCACGCCTGATAGCGTGTACTCGCTGACATCCTCATAGAAGTTGGGCGTCACCTCCACCGGCACCGGCACGGCAATCTGTTCAGTGACGCTGACGTTGAAGAGCGATAAGATCGCCGAGAGGATGATCACCCCGATCATCAGGTAGAAGAACATCAGCACCGGATGGGGCACCTTGTTGCCAACCCGCTCGACGGCGTTCAGCAACTTGTCCATGAACGAGGGACCCTTCGGCTCTGCAGCAGATTTCGCGGTCATTTCAGCCTCCAATCAAGGGGCAAGGTTGCCATCTTTCCGAAAAGATGGCAACCTTCGCAGTCTCATATCGCATCCGTCCAGTCGACGGCTGCGTTTGTATCGGCGGGCGATAGGCCTCACATTGCAAAGGTGGGGCTTCGCCGGGCAAACTCCACACTTCCAGTGTGGAGTGCCGTCTACACCTGCGCCAACTCCTCCAGATAGACAATCGTGGTCTCGATGCCGCGCTGGAACATCTCCAGGCTGAAGCGCTCGTTGGGCGAGTGCAGGCCGTCGTCGTCCAGACCGAAGCCCATCAGCACCACCGGAATGCCCATCAGGTCGGCGATGTCGGCTACCACCGGGATGCTGCCGCCGCCGCGCGTGAAGACTGGCTCTGCGCCCCAGCCGGCGACGTAGGCGCGCTGCGCCGCCTGCATGGCCGGGCTGTCGAAGGGGAAGAGCGCCGGCTTGCCGGTGGTGAGGAGCCGCACTTCGACGGTGACGGTGGGCGGGGCCAGCGACTCGATATAAGACTTGAGCTGCTCATAGATCTTGTGCGGGTCCTGGTTGCCCACCAGCCGACAGCTCAGCTTGCAGCCAGCCTTGGCCGGCACGATGGTCTTCGGGCCAGGACCAGACCAGCCGCTCCACAGGCCGTTGACATCCAGCGTGGGCCGGGCGGCGATGCGCTCGCGGATGTTGTAGGCCGCGTCGCCCCAGACGGCCGGCACGCCGGTGGACGCCTTGTACTGCGCCTCGGTCAGGTCGGTCTTGGCGATCATGGCCCGCTCGGCCTCGGTCAGCGGGACCACATCGTCGTAGAAGCCAGGGACGGCAATGGTGTTGTCGTCGTTGAACAGCTTGGCCAGGATCTGCGCCAGGGCGATGGCTGGGTTATGTACTGCGCCGCCCCACAGCCCGCTGTGCAGGTCGTCCTTGGGGCCGTGCACGTAGACCTCGATGTAGGTCATGCCCCGCAGGCTGTGCAGGATGGCCGGCTCCTCGATAGCGCGCATGGAGGTGTCGCTGATCACGGCCACGTCGGCCCGCAGCAGCTCCAGGTGCTCCACGATGAAGGGCTTCAGGTTGGGCGACGAAACCTCTTCCTCGCCCTCGATCAGGAACTTGAGGTTGACCGGGGCCGCGCCGCCGGTCTGGAGGTAGGACTCCAGCGCCTTGACGTGGACGAACAACTGGCCCTTGTCGTCGGTGGCGCCGCGGGCATAGATCTTGCCGTCGCGCACCAGCGGCTCGAAGGGCTCGCTGTCCCAGCCGTCGGCCAGATCGGCCGGCACCACGTCGTAGTGGCCGTAGACCAGCACGGTGGGCCTGTCCGGTCCCGCGCCCAGCCACTGGCCGTAGACCACCGGATGGCCGGCCGTCTCCATCACCTCGACCGTGTCCAGGCCCAGGCCGGCCATATGCTCGGCCAGCCACTCGGCCATGCGCCGCACGTCGCCAGCATGGGCGGGGTCGCCGCTCAGGCTGGGGATGCGCAGCATGGCCTTTAGTTCGTCCAGAAACTTGTCGCTGTGGTCGCGCGAGTAGGCGCGTGCAGCATCGCTTGCTTGAGTCATGGGCAATTCTCCTCTCTAAATTAAACAGTCACACGCTGCGCGCAGTCGAGCACGCCTACGCGCGGATGGGCGTCCACGGACCGCACCTGGGGGTGCTCACTCCGCAGCAGAAAGGTCACACGCTGCGCGCAGTCGAGCACGCCTACGCGCGGATGGGCGTCCACGGACCGCACCTGGGGGTGCTCACTCCGCTGTGAAATGGTTCGGCGATTTGAACTAATCACGTGCTTGCCGACGCGCCGGCGGGCGGCCGGTCGGCGTACAAATCCTCCGGCGACAGCTCCTCTGGCTTGTAGCCAGGCAGCCGCAGCGACGGGAAGATGGACAGCAGCGCAAGGGCAGCCAGGATCAGGAAGGTGGCCTTCAGCGCGCGCAGGCGGGCTGCCGCGTTGATCAGCACGGCTTCATCCACCTCGGCCGGCGTGGCCGACGTCTGGTCAAGCACCGCCTTGAGCTGGTCGTTGCTGACGAAGTCGATCTTGTCGAAATTGATCTCGGAGCGCAGGATCTCCGGCAGGTTCGACTGGTTGAAGGCCGAGACGATGAACAGGCTGAGCAGGCCGACCGCCACCACGCCGGCGAAGGCTGCGCCCAGGGCCGACGAGACGTTGTTGACAACGCCGCGCAGCGCGCCCACATCGCCGGCCAGCTCTTTGGGCGAGGACGAGACCAGCACGTTGAACAGCAGTGTCAGCATCGTGCCCTCGCCCAGGCCGACGATCGCCAAGCCGAGGATCACGACCGGGGTCGTCCATTCGTTGCTGATCGTAAACGCCAGCAAAGTCGAGCCGACCGCCACCAGGCTGAAGGAGATCACACCCAGCCGGCGCGGGGGGAGGCGGTCATACAGCCGCACCGACAGGATGGCCGCGGCCGCCACCGTCAGCGCGTAGGGAACGATCGCCACCGAGGTAAAGAGGGGCGTCTGGCCCTGGACGATCTGGATGTACAGGGGAATGATGAAGGCCACCACCGAGCCGATGCCGCCAGCCACGAGGAAGGCCCCGACCGCGGCGCGCTGCTCGGTGGAGTTGATCACCTCCAGCGCCAACAGCGGCGTCTTCTTGTCGGCCACGCGCCGCTCCGACCAGACGAAGAAGGCCTGGCCAAACACGATGCCCAGCGCGATCAGGAACGGCGCCGGCGACAGCCCTAACAGCGAGATCGGCGCGGCCTCTTTGGCCGCGATCAGCCCCCAGGTGTTCAGGTTGTTGAAGCCGAAGAGGATGCAGGCGATGGCCAGGGCCGACAGCACCACGCCCACCAGGTCGATGCTGATACCTTTGCTGCGCGGGATCGGTTGGAGGCGGAAGCTGAGGATGAAGACCAGAATCGAAATGGCGAAGATGAGCCAGAACGATACCCGCCAGCTCAGGGCGGTGGCGATGAAGCCGGCCACCACGAAGGTCAGGCCGCTGGCGACGGCCGGGATGGCAGCCAGGATGCCCAGCGCCTGTTCCTGCTGGCGTTGGCGATAGTTGGCGGCGATCAGCACCACCAGCGTCGGCACCAGCGCGGCCGCGGCCAGCCCGGCGATGGCCTGCGCGGTATTCATGGTCTCGGCGCTGACGCTGACCGCCATCAAGGCCATGGCGCCGCCGTGGGCCAGCGCGCTGACCTGGAAGACCAGCCGCTCGCCGAACATCTTGCCTAGCTTGGCGCCCAGCATGACGAAAGCGGCTACGAAGAGGGAGTAGAGGACGAGCGCTGTAGCTACCGAGGTGGCCGGCGCGTTGATGTCCTCGATGATCGGCCCCAGCGACACCGGCAGGGCGTTGATGTTGATGCCCATCTGGAGTTGGGCCAGCACGATGATTGCCAGCGGGAGCCAGGACGCTTGGACGGCCTTGGCGACGGCATTGGATTTCGCGGTCATATACGGCTGTGACTCCTCACTGAGTCTAAAAAGGGGGAGCGACGATGGACGCCATTCTACACTGGGTTCAGGGAAGTGGCAAACCCGCTGCGGCCAACCATGCGGGTCTCCCCGGCGCTGCAAGAAAGGCCATGCCAGGCAGCAAGGCCGCCGTAATGATCAGGGAAACGGCATCCACTGCCCAGACCAG
Organism: Anaerolineae bacterium; assembly: GCA_049294015.1. Taxonomy (GTDB): domain Bacteria; phylum Chloroflexota; class Anaerolineae; order JAAEKA01; family JAAEKA01; genus JAAEKA01. The sequence continues at coordinate 883 of JBAQCH010000400.1, read as the reverse complement.
CAGAAAGCGCCGCAGCACACGCACCAAGCTCGAAAGACGTGACATTGGTTGCTTCCTGTGGTATCGACTTGTCGGGCTGACGCTCGATAAAAAAAACAGTTGCCAACTTCTCGGAAAAGTTGGCAACTGTTTTAACCGGCGCCTTACGGCCGGGCGCCGCTGTAGATCAAGACGAAATTGTCGCTGCCGATCTGGCCCGCCAGGCGCAGTTGGTTGCCATCGATCTGGTAGGTAGCGGCCAGTTGCAGGCGCGCCAGATAGGTGTTCTCCTGCTCCATGACGGCAGGATCGCACACCAGTCCGGTGACCGACAGCGCGCCGATGGTGATGTCGGGGCCAAACGTGGTGAAGGACCCGTTGTAGGTGTTGCAGCCGCCAGAGCCGCTGATCTGGCCCTGCTGGAAGAGCGCCGTGAGCGTCGTGCCTGGCTGCGCGCCTTGCAACGTCCAACGCGTGCCCTCCAGCGGCAGCGCAACGGGCGGAGCCGCGCTGACCTGCACCGTCAACGCAGCCTGGCTGGTCTGGCCAGCCGCATTGCTCACCGCCAACGTGACGTTGTAGACGCCGGCCTGGCCGAAGGCGTGGCTGACGGTCGGGCCGCTGGCTGTGCCGCCGTCGCCGAAGTTCCACTGATAGCTGCTCAGGCCGCCCACCGGGGTCGAGCTGCTGCCGTCGAAGGTGACGGCCACGCCGGCTGTGACCTGGGACGGGCCGCTGATGATGGCCACGGGCGGCGCGATGGGCGTAGGGGTAGCCGTGGGCGCGGCGATGGTTACCTGCTGCACGGCGACCCCGGTCAGGCCCGCGTCGTCGCTGACCACCAGCGTCACGTCGTAGTTGCCCGGCGCGCTGTAGATCTTGTCAACTTGAATCCCCTCGGCGC
>JBAQCH010000399.1:0-1858 GCA_049294015.1 Anaerolineae bacterium | reverse complement strand
CCGGGCTGGCCGGCGCCTTGCGCGCCGCAGCGCAGTCTTTCGAGCGGCTCAGCGCCGCCGGCTGATCGTCCCCTGTGCGCCGGCCGGGCTGGCCGGCGCACAGCCCCCTTCGTTTGTCCAAGGAGACACCCATGTCCATCACTCGCCCCCCACAGGTGACGCTCTCGGCTGACAACATCGCGCGGCTCAGTACCTACCCGCGGCCGCCGCAGGACAACGGCATCGGCCTGCACTTCCACGTCGACCTAAGCCCAGAGCTGATTCAGCGCACCGTGACCAATCTGAAGTCGATTCGCGCCACCTGGACCATGATCTACGCCCAGGATGAGCAGTTAGCAGAGCGCGCGGCCGTGGCCTGCTTCCGCGCCGGCATCATGCCAGTGGTGCGCATCGGCAAGCTGATCGACGAGGGCTTCGATCCCGCGCCCTACGTCCAGGGGCTGCGCCGGGCGTTGGCGGCCAGCGACTTTCCCCACGATCCCGCCCGGCCTCCGCTGTATGTGCAGGTCTACAACGAGCCTGAGGACTGGCGTGAGTGGATGCCGCACGACAAGCCGCCCGGCTGGCAAATGCCCTCCAACTGGCCGCAGATCTTTGGCCGCAACTGGGCGCAGCAGGCCGTGCGCATCTACGACGCCGGCGGCTACCCTGGCATCCAGGTGCTGGATCGGCCCGGTTTCGACGTGGCTGTGGATGCGATTGCGGCCATGGGCCGGCAGGATATCTGGCAGCGAGCTTTCTTCGTCCATCACAACTACGGCGAGAACCATCCCCCGGACTACCCCTACGACGCCCGCAACCAGCAGGACAATCCTGGCCGCACCATCCTGGACGACTACATCTGCGCGCTGAAGTTCCAGGCCCACGCCGCGTGGATGCAGGAGCGGCTGGGCTTCGTGCTGCCGCTGATCGGCGGCGAAGGGGGCTGGCTGCCCGGCGCGGAGGAGGACCGGCGCTATCCCAAGGTCGAGCCGCCGCTGCACGCCCGCTACACTGCGGAGATGTTCCAGTGGCTGCGCACCGGCGTGCTGTCCAACGGCCAGCCGCTGCCCGACTACCTGTTCAGCATCACCGCCTGGATCGCCGGCTCCTGGACGTTCCAGGGCCAGAACTGGTGGGACAACCCGCTGTTCCCTGACGGCAAGCTGACGCAGACCATCGATGCCATGCAGGCCATCGGGCCCTTCGAGCGCCGCTTTAGCTGGCAAGGCGCGACCCCGCCCACGCCAGTCGATCCAGCGCCGCCGCCGCCAGTCGATCCAGCACCGCCCACGCCAGTGGATCCAGCGCCGCCTCTGCCGGTGGCGCCGCCCCTGCCGCCCCAACCGCTGCCAGCCCTGCGCAAGGGCGACTGGATCGAGCCGTTCCACATCGAAGTGGTGCGCAACGAGAACCGGCCCGACCAGCCGCAGGGCGAGATCGTCTACCGCCTGGTGGACCTGTGGACGACGCGCGACAGCTCATGGGAGCCCAACCCCAACATCCCAGGCAGCCTGCCGGCCTGGGCGCGGGACACCTACCTGCGCCCCAGCGATGCGCCCGACTACTTCGACGACGCCGGCGCCGACCACCATCTGTTTGCCCGCGTGCTGGACCTGAACGGCAATCCTGTCACCTCGCCCGATCTGGTGATGCTCTGGTCCGACGGCCTGCATCAATTGGGCGATCCCGGCTATCGGGGCTACGTGCGCATCACGCCCAAAAGCCACTCTGGCTGGGCCAACCAGGACATCTACGCCCGCTACGACCACACGCGGGGCGATCGCGGGCCTTGGTGCTGGTGTCCGGCCGGCGCGGCCGACGTCGTCACCGGCGGCGGGCTGCCCGGCATGGGCTGGCACGTGTCCACCTTCGCCGT
>JBAQCH010000398.1:0-3786 GCA_049294015.1 Anaerolineae bacterium | reverse complement strand
GGCCATAGCCGACCGCCGCCCAGCGGGTCAGCAGCGGTGGCAGGCGCCAGCGCAGGCTGGCCTCCGCCTCATCCTCGGCGTGCAGCAGCGCCAGAGCCGCGGCGATCGCGGCCAGCTCATCGGCCGTGGGCAACGGCTCGGGCTCGCGCTGCTCCAGCTCTGTCAAAACCGAAGCGTCATCAGAGCCTCCGCCGAGCCAACCGGGCACGCGCAGCCGGCCCAGCACGGCGATCAGCGCCCACAGGCCAGCCAACGCCGCAAAGACCATGCCCATGCCGATGGCCGAAACGATCAATCCCTGCACGAACGTTTCGTTCATGTCAACCTGCCTTCCAACCTTTCCTTGCCTGCCTACCAATCTACCAATCTACCAATCTACCAATCTACCAATCTACCAATCTACCTGTCTACTTGTCTACCTGTCTACCTCTCCCCCTCACACCGGCATCAACCCATGCTTCTTGGCCGGGTTGCTGGACACCTTGCCGCGCAGCACGTCCAGCGCGGCGATCAGGCGCGGCCGGGTCTCGGCTGGCTCGATCACCTCGTCGATCTGGCCCACATCCGCGGCCGCGTAAGGGGACATGAAGGTGCTCTGGTACTGGGCGACGATCTCGGCCCGCAAGGCGGCCGGGTCAGCCGCCTGGCCCAGCTCGCGGCGGAAGAGGATGCTGACCGCGCCCTCCGGCCCCATGACCGCGATCTGCGCGGTCGGCCAGGCAAAGGCCAGGTCGGAGCGCATCTGCTTGCTGCTCATGGCGATGTAAGCGCCGCCGATGGCCTTGCGGGTGACAATGCTGATCTTGGGCACGGTGGCCTCGCAGTAGGCGTAGATCACCTTAGCGCCGTGGCGGATGATGCCGTGGTGCTCCTGCTCCACGCCGGGCAGGTAGCCGGGGCAGTCCACGAAGGTGACGATGGGGATGTTGTAGGCGTCGCAGATGCGCACAAAGCGGGCGATCTTGTCGCTGCTGTCGATGTCCAGCACGCCGGCCAGGTAGGCGGGCTGGTTGGCCACGATGCCGGTGACGTAACCGTCCAGCCGGCCGAAGCCGGTGATGGCGTTGCGCGCGTAGTACGGCTGCACCTCGAAGAAGCTGTCGCGGTCGACGATGCGGTCGATGACCGCACGCATGTCGTAGGGTTCCGTGTCTATGCTGGGCACCAGGTAGTTGAGCGTATCGTCCATGCGCAGCGGGTCGTCGTAGGGCTCGACGCGGCGCGGGTCCTCGGCGTTGTTGGGCGGCAGGTAGCTGAGCAGTTGCTTGACCTGCAAGAAGGCCTGCTGTTCGTTGTCGGCCAGCAGGTGGGCCACGCCGCTCTTGGCGTTGTGCACCAGCGTGCCGCCCAGGTCGCGGAAGCTGACGTCCTCGCCGGTGACGGTCTTGATCACGTCGGGGCCGGTGATGAACATGTGGCTGATCTGGCGCACCATGATGACGAAGTCCATCAGCGCGGGCGAATAGACCGCGCCGCCCGCGCTGGGGCCGAGGATGACGGCGATCTGCGGCACCACGCCCGAGGCCAGCACGTTGCGGGTGAACAGCTCGCCGTAGGCAGCCAGGCTGCGCACCCCCTCCTGGATGCGCGCGCCGCCCGAGTCGATCAGCGCGATGATGGGGATGCCGCTGTCCAGGGCCACGTCCATGATGCGGCAGATCTTGTGCGACTGGACCTCGGAGAAGGAGCCGCCCAGCACGGTGAAGTCCTGGGCGTAGACGGCCACCTTGCGGCCGAGAATCTTGCCAAAGCCGGCCACCACGCCGTCACCGGGGTACTTCTTGTCGGCCATGGCGAAGTCGCTGATGTTGTGGGTGGCCAGCGCGCCGATCTCCTGGAAGGTGCCTTCGTCCAGCAGCGCGGCCAGCCGCTCGCGTGCCGTCAGCTTGCCCTTGTCGTGTTGGGCGTCGACGCGCGCCTGGCCGCCGGCCGCCATGGCCCGGGCGCGCATATCGCGCAGCTCGGCCAGCTCAGTGGGGTTGTGGTTCATAAGCAATCGGTGTCGCTTTCTTTGCCCGAAAACGGGCGCTGTGTTATAATCTCGCCTCGTGGAGAGGTCGCATAGTTCGGTCTAGTGCGCGCGTCTCGAAAACGCGTAGGGCTAATCACCCTCGAGGGTTCGAATCCCTCCCTCTCCGCCACGGTCTTGCAAGGCCCTGCCAGCCGGCAGGGCCTTGGCGATTCTAGGGCAAAGAGGCGTGACACGGCGCGTCACAGCCAGTATAGCCGCTTTTGCCGGCCTGCGCTATGATCCAGGTCATACTGGCGGCGAAGAAGTGCAACTTCTCGGCGAAGTCGCACTTCTGGGAGGCAGCGCCGCCACGAGGGCCTGGTGTTTTGACCGCCAAAGAGCCAGATGGTATAATCCAACCGTTCGTGGAGAGGTCGCATAGTCCGGTCTAGTGCGCGCGCCTGGAGAGCGCGTATCCCTCCGGGGATCGAGGGTTCAAATCCCTCCCTCTCCGCCAATAGCCAGAAAGCCGGCGCTGTAAGCGCCGGCTTTTTGATTGGTTCTACTAAAGCAAGCTCAGTCAGGCGTAACAGCTTGCTTTAGCATGCTTTTGCGCAGCATGCCAGCCTGCGGTTTACGGACCTTAAGATAATAGTCCGGCAATAGAGCGAAGCGCGTCCAGGTGCGTCCCGCCGGGGAATGAAGTTCCCCGGCTACATAACAGCGCCCGTTGAAACGGGCTGGCGCGTGTCAAGCACGTTTTTTAGCCCCGTTGACGGGGCGCTGCTTGATAGCCCGGTCGATTCATCGCCGGGCGGGCTCGCATGAGGGACGACTCGCCGCAAGCGACTATTGCCGGAACATTTTCTTAACTTTCATCAACCGCAGGCGGCGCTGCGGCGCAATGACCGGGTTCAATCCCTGTTAGGTCACCGCGCGCAGACGCGGCAACAGAATGCTGTCGACCAGATCATCGACGCCAATCGAGCGCCACAGGTCGATGGCCTGGCGATACAGCTCGGCCGCGGGCTGGCGCTGCTCCTGCGCTGCGTGCCAATCGCCCATGCGATAGAGCACGCGCGCCAGGCTATAGCGGTCGCCGATGGCTGCATAGAGCGCAGCAACCTGGGTGTAATGTTCCCATGCCGGCGCAAACGAGTGTTGGCTCCGCAAGATGTCCCCTTGCGCAAGCAACGTGTTGGCCTCGCCGAGGCGGGAGCCGACGGAGCGGAAGAGATCGAGGGCCTGGCGGTAGCTTGCGAGGGCGGCGTCCATATCCTTGCGGAAGTTTTGGACGTCGCCGATGGCCTGGAGGGTGGTGGCCTGGTCCCTCGGGTCGCCGACGCGTTGCGCGGCGGCCACGGCCGCTTCGAGCCAGCCCATGCGGCGCGGGTCGTAGTTGTTGGTCAGCACGTTGCGCCACGAGCGGGCGTAGTCCAGCAGGATGGCCGCAGCCTCGTCGTCGCTTGCCGACCAGGCCGCCAGGCGCTCCAACGCCACGGCGCCGTTCTCCCACTCCAACGGCGCGTCATAGGTCATGAGCCCCGCACTAAGGGCTTTGTCGTAACCGCCCCACACGCCTCCGTAATGTTGCGCGTGTCGCAGGGCGGTCGCCCGTTTTTCGCCGGGATCGAGGGCCAGCCGCGCGTCGGCAAAGGCCGCGATCACCTGGTGCAGGGCGTAGCGCGTCCCGCCGCTGGCCTGCGCCGTCTCCACCAGGCCCGCGTCCACCAGCGCCAGCCGCAGGTCCAGCGCCTGCTCTTCGTCCGCCTGCCACACGGCCGCCATGGCCGCGGCGTCGTAGTCCAGCGGCTGGCCGCCGAACACGGCCAGAC
>JBAQCH010000397.1:0-5136 GCA_049294015.1 Anaerolineae bacterium | reverse complement strand
CGCAGCTACTGAGGCGCCCGCCCCCGTGGCCACCGAAGCGCCCGCCGCTCCTGCCGAGGAGCCGACCGCAGCCCCGGCTGCGGAAGAGCCGACCGCCGAGCCTGTGACAGAAGCCACACTGACGCCTGCGGAACAGGCCGCCATCGCCAGCGCCGCCGCCGCCGAAGCCATGAAAGCGGCCGAAGCTTCCGGCAAGGTCGCAATCCGCTGGTTCGTGGGCTTGGGCTCCGGCACCAGCCCTGATCAGATCGCGATCCAGGAGGAAGTCGTTGCCGACTTCAACGCATCGCAGGATCAGATCCAACTGGTTCTGGAGATCGTGCCCTTTGAGGCGGCAAAAGACACGCTGGCAACCCAGATTGCTTCCGGCGCCGGCCCGGACATCATCGGCCCGGTGGGCTGGGGCGGATCCAACGCCTTCTATGGCCAGTGGCTTGACCTGACGCCCTACATCGAAGAGACAGGCTTCGATACCACCATCTTCGACCCGGCGCTGGTCGACTCCTATCAGACCGAGGAAGGCCAGGTCGGCCTGCCCTTCGCCGTCTTCCCGTCAGCCGTCTACTTCGTGCCTGAGTTTTTCGATGAGGTCGGCCTGGAGTACCCGCCCCAGAACTACGGCGACATGTACATGCTGGACGGCCAGGAAGTCGAGTGGAACTGGGAAACCTTCACCGAGGTTGCCAAGCGTCTGACTATCGACGTGAACGGCTTCAACTCCACCGAGGATGGCTTCGATCCCACCAAGATCGTGCAGGTGGGCTACAGCCCGCAGTGGCAGACCCATCCCAACTACTTCGGCGCCTACATCGCCGGCTCGGCTGACATCGTCGACGGCGACGCCAAGGGCAGCTACTCGGTCAACATGCCTGACAACTGGAAGGAAGCGCTGCGTTGGGCCTACGACGGCATGTACGGCGAGCAGCCGTGGATGGCCACCGGCCCCATGAGCGGCGCACCTGAGTTCGGCAATGGCAACCTGTTCAACATGGGCAAGGCCGCCATGGCCCTCACGCCGCTTTGGTACACCTGCTGCCTGGCCGACTTTCAGGCCGCCGGCCTCGAGTTCCAGGCGGGCGCCATGCCCTCGGACGCGGACGGCAATGTCCATGGCCGCGTCGACGCTGACACCTTCCGCGTCTGGAAGGGCACCAAGCACCCGGCCGAAGCCTTCGCCGTGCTCAACTACCTGATCACCGATGGCGGCGACAAGCTGCTGCCCGTCTATGGCGCGCTGCCCGCCATTCCCGAGAAGCAGGAACCCTTCTTCGAGGCCAAGTCCGCCCAATATCCCTTCGTGACGCCTGAGACCTGGGAGGTCTTCAAGGCTGGCCTGTCCTTCCCCGATGCGCCCAGCGCCGAGCAGTGGCAGCCCAACTGGAACGAGGCCTGGGCCCGCCAGCAAACCCTCTGGGATCTGATCCAGAATACGCCGCCCGATCAGCTCGACTTCGATGCTGAGTGGCAGAAGATGATCGATGACTTGAACGTCATCTACAACAAGTAGGCCCTGTTGCGACCGGTGAGCGGGCGCGCCTGCACTGGTGGGTTCGTTCACCGGCCGCTGACATGAAGCGTGAAACGTGATGGTCTCCTCCTGCCTCTCACGTTTCACGTTTCACGTATCATGCTAGAGCAGTCCATAATTCTCCCGCCAATAAGCCCAGAGGAGACGCCCCATGTTTCAAGAACTCCAGCGCGGCCTGCCCAAGCTGCCGACGATTCGATCCTATCGCGCGATGACGCCGCTGAAACGGCGGGAGATGCGCGAGGGGCTGCTCTACATCTCGCCCTGGCTGGTTGGCTTCCTGATCTTCACGCTGCTACCGATCCTGGCCAGCCTGGTCTTTAGCTTCATGGACCTGCGCATTACCGACGGCATTACCAGCGCGCCCAAGTTCGTGGGGCTGGCCAACTACGAGCAGATGTTGAAGGATCCACAGATTTGGTCGCTGCAAAGCGGCACGCGCGGCTCGCTGTGGATCACCCTCTTCTTCGGTATGATCTCGCTGCCGGTGGGGCTGCTGCTGCCGCTGGCCATCGCGCTGCTGATGAACAGCCGGCACCTCAAGGGGCAGATGGCCTTTCGCAGCGCGTTCTACATGCCCTTCATCATCCCCTTCGTGGCGGCGGTTTTCCTGTGGGGCGGCATGCTCAACCCGGAGACGGGCTGGATCAACCGGGCGCTGATGGCTATGGGCGTGCCGCGCGCCAGCGTGCCCAACTGGGCCAACGACATCAACTGGGTCTATCCCACCTATGTCATCATGGGCATCTGGGGCATCGGCAACGCCATGCTGATTTTCTTAGCTGGCCTGCAAGGCGTGCCAACAGATTTGTACGACGCCGCCAAGGTGGACGGCGCCAACGGCTGGCAGAGCTTCTGGAAGGTCACCTTTCCCATGATCTCGCCGGTGGTCTTCTACAACCTGGTGTTGGGCGTGGTCTTCCTGTTCCAGTATTTCCTGGTGCCGCTCGTGGTCAACCAGGGCACCGGTCGTCCCGGGGGTGCGACCATGTTCTTCAACTTGTACCTCTACAAGACCTTCTTCACCTTCCAGAACATGTCCTATGGCGCCACCATGGCTTGGCTGCTGTTCGTGCTGATCCTGATCACGACGGTGTTCCTGTTTTGGTCGGCCAAGTACTGGGTCTATTACGCCGGCGAGAAGCGGTCATAAGGAGGACGCCATGGCATCATTAGCGACCATCAAGCCACGCCGGGCTGCCAAGACCCTCCTCGTCACCAGCTTCACGCTGATCTTGCTGCTGTTGTTCTTGTCCCCCTTTGCCTTCATGGTCTTCACCTCGCTCAAGACGCCGGAGCAGATCTCGGTCATCGGCGCGCCGATCTGGCCGGCGGCGGTCGCAACCTTCGAGTACAACGGCAAAGAGCTGGACATGTACACGGTGCCCATGAACAAGTGCGAAGGCAGCGAGGACAGCAACGACACGAACGGCCTGGCGCTGGTCAAGAAGGGCACGCGCGCCAGCACCTTCGTCGACCCCGACGACCTGGCGCGCGGCGAGTTCGTCTGCCAGGTCTCCTGGCGCGCGCTGGACCGCCCCTGGCAGTTCTCGCCGACGTTCAGCAACTACACCGAAGTCTGGAACAGCATCAACTTCCCGCGGCTGCTGTGGAACACCTTCTTCTACGCGGTTGCCACCACTGTCGGCGTGCTGATCTCCTGCACGCTGGTGGCCTATGGCTTCTCGCGCTTCGACTTCCCGGGGCGTGACTTTCTGTTCGTGGTGCTGATCGCCACCATCTTCCTGCCGGCCTTCGTCACGGTCATCCCCACCTACACCTTCTTCCAGCGCATCGACTGGGTGGGCACCTGGCTGCCGCTGATCGTGCCGACCTTCTTTGCCAACGCCTTCGACGTCTTCTTGTTACGCCAGTACTTCATGACCATCCCGCGCGAGATGGACGAGGCGGCCATGATCGACGGCGCCAGCCGCTTCCGCGTCCTGACGTCAATCCTGCTGCCCCAGTCCTACCCGGTGCTGCTGGCGGTCACCGTCTTCCACATCGTCTACGCCTGGAACGACTTCTTCGGCCCGTTGATCTACCTGTCCACCAACCGCGCAGCTTGGCCGGTCTCCGTGGCCCTGAACACCTTCAACGGCATCTACGGCCAGAAGCCGCAGTTGATCCAGGCGGGCGCGCTGATGACCCTGCTCCTGCCGCTGCTGTTGTTCATCTTTGCCCAGCGCTTCTTTGTGCAGGGGATTGTGATTACGGGGGTGGATAAGTAGACAGGTAGACAAGTAGACAAGTCGGCAGGTAGACAAGTAGACAAGTAGACAGGTAGACAGGTAGACAAGTAGACAAGGTAGATTGGTCGCGCTTGGGACGATCCGAGGCGTATCAAGTTGAGCGTGACAGATGGTGGTAGAGAGCGAAATGTAGGTCACGCTACCAGCGTGACGATTGGTGGTTGGAGAGTGTCCGGTTGATAACCGGACCTACGGACGGTGCGAGGCACACATGAAAGTAGGTCACGCTACCAGCGTGACGACTGGTGGCTGAAAGTGTCCGGTTGATAACCGGACCTACGGACGGTGCGAGGCACACATGAAAGTAGTCGTGATAGGCGGCGGTTCGAGTTATACGCCGGAGCTGGTTAAGGGTTTTTTGGATCGCGTCGACAGTTTCCCGCTCAGCGAGCTGTGGCTGGTGGACATCGACCCGCAGCGGCTGGCGGTGGTGGGCGGCTTTGCCCAACGCATGGTCGCGGCTAAGGGCTCGCCCTTCCAGGTCTATTTGACCACCGACCGCCGCGCGGGCGTGGCCGGGGCCAGCTACGTCACCACGCAGTTACGCGTCGGCGGCATGGCTGCCCGTAAGAACGACGAATACCTGGGCAGGCGCCACGGGCTGATCGGCCAGGAGACCACCGGCGTGGGCGGCATGGCCAAGGCGCTGCGCACCATCCCGGTGGCGCTGGACATCGCGGCGGACATGGCCGAGCTGGCGCCTGGCGCGCCGCTGGTCAACTTCACCAACCCGGCCGGCCTGGTCACCGAGGCGCTGGCCCGCTACGCGCCCGCCACGCCAGCCATCGGCGTCTGCAACGTTCCCATCACGGCCAAGATGGGCATCCTCGATCTCCTCCAGCGCCGCACGGGCGAGGCCATCGCGCCGCAGCGGGCCGAGCTGAAGACGCTGGGCCTGAACCACCTTTCCTGGCACCGCGGCTTCACCGTGGACGGCGCGGACGTCTGGCCGCTTGTCATCGAGGCGACGCTGGCCGAGCTGCGCAGCAGCGACCATCCCGCCTGGGATCCGGCGCTGATCGAAACACTCCAGATGTTGCCCAACTACTATCTGTCCTATTTTTACAGCACGGCCAAGAAGCTGGCCGAGCAGGACGCCTGGCCCCCCTCGCGCGCCGAGACGGTCATGCAGGTGGAGGCTGACCTGCTGGCCGAGTACGCCGACCCCAACCGCACCGAGCCGCCGGCCGACCTGATGAAGCGCGGCGGGGCCTGGTACTCGACCCTGGCCACGCAACTGCTGAATGCCCATTACAATGACTTGGGCGAGACGCACATCGTCAACACGCCGCACCGCGGGGCCGTGCCCGGCTGGCCAGCCGACTGGGTGCTGGAGATGCCCGCGCGCGTCAGCCG
>JBAQCH010000396.1:0-6076 GCA_049294015.1 Anaerolineae bacterium | reverse complement strand
GCTGATTTGGAGCTACGGCGCAGCCTGCGGGCCGGGGTTGGACCAACTCAATACCCCGCGCGGCGTGGCCATCGACCCGGCCAGCGGCCAGGTCTTCGTGGCCGACACCGGCAACAGCCGCATCGTGCGCCTGGATGCCGACGGGCAGTTCGTCGCCGCCTGGGGCGCGGCCGGCGAAGGGACCGACCAGTTCCAGGAGGTGGTCGATCTGGCCGTGGAGCCGGACGGCCGCGTGCTGGCGCTGGACGCGGTCAACCAGCGGCTGCTGCGCTTCACCCCCGACGGCCAGTTCGTGGCCACCTTCGGCGCGGAGTGGACCTTCTACCGGCCGCGCGGCATGGGCCTCGATCCGGCCGGCCAGATCGTGGTGGCCGATACCGGCGGCGTGCGCATCGTGCTGCTGGACCCGGCCGGCGGATTACAGGGACAGATCGGCGGCCCGGAGAGCGACGTGGCACGCCAGCAGCCCACCGACGCCGCGCTGGCTGCGACGGGCGAGCTGTATTTCGTCGAAGCTGAGAACGGCGCAGTCACCCGCCGCGCGGTCGACGGCGGCCTGAGCCGCTGGAGCGGGCCGGCGTCGGCCAGCACCATCGAGGGGCCGCATCTGGCCCTGCTGCCGGCCGGTGGGCTGGTGGTCAGCGATCCCGAGGGACGCCGTGTGCTGCTCTTCGACGCCGTCGGCCGGCCGCTGGGCCAGTTCGGCGTGGACGCCGGCCTGGTCAAGCCGGTAGGCATCGCCGCCGCGCCCGGCCCCGACGGCGTGACCCGCGTGGCGGTGGTGGACAGCCAAACGTGCCGGGTGTTGGTATTTGAGGTGGCCGCGCCATAGTTGTTTTGCACTGGGCAGGCCTGGGTTTAAAATACGCTTGTTGTTGGTCTAACCAGGTATGGCCGTGAGATTTAAGGAGCGAGTTGCATGACCCTAGATGATATTCTACAAGACATCTATGCTCTAGAGACAGAGATGCGATCATATGAGCGTACGTATGGCGTCCTGTCTGCGACATTCATAGAGGCTTACAGTAGCGGAGAAGAGCCTCCAGACGACTCTTGGGTACGTGATTGGACGGCATGGGCTAGTGGTTACCATCTCTGGTTGCGGCGTCGCAGCCAATACGATTCCGTAATTCGCTCATTGCGACAAGAAGCGTCCACGATGAGCGGTGTCATTGCGAGGACAGCCCGGCATGAGCCCATTCCAGTCCCTGCGTGACTACGAGGTGTTCGTCTACACGTTGGCTAAGCAGTTCCCATCGGTGTCGGGTTCGACGCTGATCATTGCGCAACGCGGCCGTCGTTATGCTGAGCTTTCGGGTGAAGTGATCTTCGCAGACGGCTTCGGCTTGTCTGTATATGAGCGCTTGACATGGGAAACCGGAAGATTGAGCATTGAGGGTTACAGCTATGAGGGTTGGAAAGCTGGTGACAGGCTCTATTGGTACGACTCTCAGCCACATCCCGACGATATGACGTTACAGAGCACACATCCTCACCACAAGCACGTGCCTCCCAATATCAAACGGAATCGAACTCCCGCGCCGAATGTGAGCTTTGAGCAGCCTAACCTACCCTCGCTATATCGAAGAGATCGAGGCGCTCATTGGGTAGGCTCTTGGTGCCTTCTTTTGACACTAACCCGCCAGCACGGTATAATCTGAGCCATCGTGTTGCGGTTATCGTCGTCCAGCGCTGGGACGCAGTGGTCGCTCGATCGTGTCAGCGCAAGCTATCGTCATCCAACGGCCCGCGTGCAAGCTGTGCCCTCCCTGCGCCAGTTCAGGCCAGCGGAGGGCATTGTTTGGCCTACAGGCCGACAACGACCGGCTGACGACACATTGCTGGTAACATCTGAGCACGAAAAGCCATCAAAGCCATAACAAATCAACTCAAAGCCTGGAGGTTCGCGCATGTCTACTGTCGGCAAGGGATTGGAAGGGGTCGTCGTCTCCGAGTCGCAACTGAGTTTTGTGGACGGCGAGATCGGCAAGCTGTATTATCGGGGCTACGATGTGCCCCAGCTTGCCGCCAGGACCTCGTTCGAGGAGGTCATGCACCTGCTGTGGTTCGGCGCCTTGCCCACCCAGGCGCAGTTGGACGCGCTCAAGGAGCGGCTGGCCGCCAATCGGGCTCTGCCGGCCGGCGTGATGGACATCCTGCGCCGCATGCCCATGGATTCCGACCCCATCGACGTGTTGCGCACCACCGTGTCGCTGCTGGGCCAGTACGAGGCCGACGCCAACGACAACAGCCCGGCCGCGGTGCAGGCCCGCTCGATCTCGCTGACCGCCAAGTTCCCAACCATCCTGGCCGCCTTTCGCCGCCTGACCCAGGGACTGGAACCCATCGAACCCGATCCCAGCCTCGGCCATGCCGCCAACTTCCTCACCATGTTCTCCGGCAACCGACCCGACGCCCGCACCGCCCGCGCGCTGGACACCTACCTGGTGCTGCTGGCCGACCACGAGTTCAACGCCTCCACCTTTGCTGGCCGTATGATCACCTCGACGCTGACCGACACCTACTCGGCCGTCACCGGCGCGATCGCTGCGCTGAAGGGGCCGCTGCACGGCGGCGCGCCCACCGGCGTCTACAACATGATCGTCGAGATCGGCACGCCCGACCGCGTCAAGGAGTGGTTCGAGGTGGCGATGACGCGCAAGGAGCGGGTTAGCGGCATCGGCCACCGCGTCTACAAGGTGATGGACCCGCGCGCCACGGTGCTGCGCGAGCACGCCCGCGAGCTGACCCTCAGCACCGGCAACCCGATCTACTACACCATCAGCCGCCACATCGAGCTGTTGGCGCTCAGCCACCCCTATTTCCAGGACCGGCGGCTGTACACCAACGTGGACTACTACACCGTCACCGTCCTCTACAGCCTGGGCATCCCGGTGGAGTACATGACGCCGCTGTTTGCCGTCAGCCGCGTGGCCGGCTGGACCGCGCACATCCAGGAGCAACTGCGCACCAACCGCCTGATCCGCCCGCGCGCCGAGTACGTCGGCGCGGTCGAGGCCCACTGGCTGCCCATCGAAGAGCGCGTCGAGGGCCAGATCGTGCTGTCCGACGGCACAGTGTTCGATGCGCCGAACGTTTAGTAACCAGTGAACAGTGAATAGTGTACAGATGACTGTTCACTGTTCACTGGTTTACTGCTCACTGAGAACGAGGAGCAACCCTTTCATGACCATGGATTTCGACATGATCAAGCGACTGTACGCCGCTTTGCCTGAGCGAGTGGCGGCGGGCCGCCGGCTGATGGGCCGGCCGCTGACGTTGACTGAGAAGATCTTGCTGGCCCACGTGGACGGCGAGCTGGCCGCGCCGCCGGTGCGCAAGCAGACTTACGTGGACTTCAACCCTGACCGCGTGGCCATGCAGGACGCGACCGCGCAGATGGCCATCTTGCAGTTCATGCTGGCCGGCCGCGATGACACGGCCGTGCCCAGCACCATCCACGCCGACCACCTGATTCGCGCCCAGTTCGGCGTCGACCGCGACCTGCCTATCGCGGTCAACGAGAACGCCGAGGTCTACGACTTCCTGCTCAGCGCCGGCCAACGCTACGGCATGGGCTTCTGGAAGCCGGGCGCGGGCATCATCCACCAGGTGGTGCTGGAGAACTACGCCTTCCCTGGCGGCATGATGATCGGCACCGACAGCCACACCCCCAACGCGGGCGGGCTGGGCATGGTGGCCGTCGGCGTCGGCGGCGCGGACGCAGTGGACGTGATGGTGGGCATGCCGTGGGAGCTGCGCTGGCCGGGCGTGATCGGCGTCAAGCTGACCGGCGCGTTCAACGGCTGGACCTCGGCCAAGGACGTGATCCTCAAGGTGGCCGGCATCCTCACCGTCAAGGGCGGCACCGGCGCGATCGTCGAGTACTTCGGCCCCGGCGCGCGCACCATCAGCGCCACCGGCAAGGGCACCATCTGCAACATGGGCGCGGAGATCGGCGCCACTACATCGCTCTTCCCCTACGACGCGCGCATGGCGGCCTACCTGCGGGCCACCGAGCGGGCTGACGTGGCCGAGCTGGCCGAGCAGATCGCCCAGCACTTGCAGCCAGACTCCGAGGTCGAGGCCGAGCCGGAGCGCTTCTATGACCGGGTGATCGAGATCGACCTGAGCACGCTGGAGCCGCGCATCGTCGGGCCGTACACGCCCGACCTGGACCGGCCCATCTCGGTATTTAAGGCCGAGCTGGCCGAGAAGGACTATCCCGTCGATCTGACGGCCGCGCTGGTCGGCTCCTGCACCAACTCTTCCTACGAGGACATGAGCCGCGCGGCCAACGTGGCCCGCCAGGCGCTGGCCAAGGGGCTGACCTCCCAGGTGCAGTTCCTGATCAACCCTGGCTCCGAGCAGATCCGCGCCACCGTCGAGCGCGACGGCCAACTAGGCGTCTTGCAGGCCATGGGCGCCAGCATCATGGCCAACGCCTGCGGCGCGTGCATCGGCCAATGGCGGCGCACCGATGTCGAAAAGGGCGAGCGCAACAGCATCATCAACAGCTTCAATCGCAACTTCGCCGGCCGCAACGACGCCAACCCTGGCACCCACAGCTTCATCGCCTCGCCGGAGATCGTGACCGCCTTCGCGCTGGCCGGCCGGCTGGACTTCAACCCGCTGACCGACACGCTGGTCAACGCGGCTGGCGAGCAGGTCAGGCTGGACCCGCCGCTGGGCGAGGAGCTGCCGGTGCGCGGCTTCATCAAGGATGAGGAAGGCTTCGTGCCGCGCCTGGACGACCGCAGCGGGCTGGACGTGGTGGTCGCCCCCAGCAGCGAGCGGCTGGCCCTGCTGGAGCCGTTCCAGCCCTGGGACGGCCAGGACTATGTGGACATGCCGATCCTGCTCAAGGCCAAGGGCAAGTGTACCACCGACCACATCTCGCCGGCCGGCCCGTGGCTGCGCTTCCGCGGCCACCTGGACAACATCAGCAACAATATGTTCATCGGCGCGATCAGCGCCTTCGAGCATCCGGCCGGCAAGGGCAGGAATGTCGTCACCGGCGAGAACGACCTGGCCTACGCCACCATCGCCCGCGACTACAAGGCGCGCGGCCTGCCCTGGGTGGCCATCGGCGACGAGAACTACGGCGAGGGCAGCAGCCGCGAGCACGCCGCCATGGAGCCGCGCCACCTGGGCGGCGTGGCCGTCATCGCCCGCAGCTTTGCCCGCATCCACGAGACCAACCTCAAGAAGCAGGGCCTGCTGCCGCTGACCTTCGCCAACCCAGCCGACTACGACCTGCTGCGCGAGGACGACCGCATCAGCCTGCTGGGCCTGGCCGATCTGGCTCCCGGCTCCACCGTGCGCATGGGCATCCAACACAGTGACGGGACCAGCCACGAGGCCCTATTGACGCATACCTTCAACGAGAACCAGGTCGAATGGTTCAAGGCCGGGTCGGCGTTGAACCTGATCCGCATGCGGAGCTTGTAGAAGCTCCCCCATCACGAAAGGATTTACCCATGGACAAGCAAACCCTGACCAACAACCTGAACCAGGATCTCGCCGGCGAGCTGGGCGCGATCATCCAGTACCTGACCTATGCGGCCAAGGCCAACGGGCCGTTCCGGCCGCAGCTATCTGCCTTCTTCTTGCAGGAAGTGGCCGACGAGCAGTTGCACGCCCAGTTCCTGGCCAACAAGATCGTGGCCTTGGGCGGCGAGCCGACCACCACACCGCGGCCAGTGCCGGCGGCCAAGAACAACCGCGAGATGCTGGAGGCCATTTACGCGGCCGAGAAGCAGGCCACGGCCGACTACACCCAGCGGGCCAAGGAAGCCGAGGAGTACGGCGACAAGGGCCTGATGGTGCAGCTTGAGGACATGGTGCGCGACGAGAGCGGCCACTCCGAGGAGACCGCGCGCATCCTGGAGAACTGGCCGCTGTAGCCTGCGGCTGGGCGTCGCCTGCTTTGGCAGGACGGCAAGGTCGTTGTACAATCGGGCTGGTTCGCATTTGACGAGCCAGCCTGATTTCATTGTGCAACTGTAACTATCCAGCCGGCGGCGGGCCAAACGTTAGTTTCGATACGGCGCAGACGCCTACTCAACCAACGTTT
>JBAQCH010000395.1:0-5181 GCA_049294015.1 Anaerolineae bacterium | reverse complement strand
GCGTGCGGCTGGCCGCTGAGCGGGCCGCGGCCGAGGTCGGCCCGCAGCCGCTGGCCGGCCAGACCTGGGTCATCACCGGCACGCTGCCAACGCTAAGCCGCGAGGCTGCCGCTGCCTTGATCAAGGCCAATGGCGGCAAGGTGGCCGGCTCGGTCAGCAGCAAGACCAGCACCCTGTTGGCCGGTGAGAAGGCCGGCAGCAAGCTGGCCGCGGCCGAGAAGCTGGGCGTGCCCGTGGTGACTGAAGAGGACTTGCTGCGCATGCTCGCTGGCGGTTCGTCTGGCGCTTGATCGCACACCGGCGCGACATCCTGTGGCGTAGACTGGAGAGGCTTTGTTCGTGGAACGAATCTTGATCACCGGCGCCAACCGGGGCATCGGCCTGGAATTGGCGCGGCAATACCTGGAGCGGGGCGATGTGGTGGGAGTCAGCTGATCAGCTCGATCTCGTAATCGACCAACTCCGCGTCCAGCCGCCAGCGCTCCACGCTCTCCACCACCTTCATCAACAGGCCGTGGGCGTAGTCCTTGTCCGACGAGACGCAGGCCACGCCGATCACCGCGCGGCGGTGCGAGTCCTGCTCGTCCACCTCGGCGACCGAGACGTTGTACTCGCTGCGCAGGCGGGCAATGATCGGCTTGATCACGCTGCGCTTGCCCTTCAGCGAGTCGTTCATCGGGATGTGCAGTTCGATAGTTGCGATGCCGATGACCATGTTGGTAAATTGGGGAGGGGTAGATTGGTGGATTGATAGATGGTAGAGTGGTAAATTGGTGGGTTGGCGACGCCACAAGCGCGTCGACTCGCGCCACGCGTCGAATCTATCCGCTGTTCTTCATCCGCTGTGGTATTCCCGGCGCTTCCACATACGCCACGGCCCCATAGCCCACCACGCGGCTCTTGTCGCCGCCGGTGTCGCCGGAGTTGCGGTAGTCTAGCAGGTGCGCCGTCCAGCCCCGGAGCTGCGCCAGTCGCATCAGGAGCAGGATCGGCTGCAGGCCGCAGGCCTCGCCCTGAGTCGCGCGCGCCACGTCGCCCGCCGCCACAGCCTCCAGAAATGCACGATCCAGCGCCTGCGCGGTCTCGTAGGGGTGGAAATGGCTCAGATCGGAGCTGACGACCACCAGGTCCTGGGGGCGCAGCCGCTCGGCCAGGTCAGCCGCCACCTGCTCCACGTCCGGCTGGCCGCACAGCATGGCCACCAGATCCCAGTCGTGCAGCGTGGTCTGCAAGAAAGGCAGCTCCACCTCCAGGCTGTGCTCCGGCTCATGGGCCAGCGGGTCAAGCTGGTAGGCGCGGCCGCGGGCCAGCAGCTCGTCGATGGCCGCGCGGTTCTGCGCCACCCGGCCCAACGGCGTCTCGAAGGCGTCGGCCGGCGACAGCGCGATGCTGTCCACGTAGACGTAGTGGGCCGGGCCCAGCAGGTAGACCGTGCGGCGTTGGCCGTTGCTGCTACCTTGCATTTGCCGGAACGCGCTGGCCGCGATGGGGCCGGAGTAGCGATAGCCGGCATGGGGCGCGATCAAGGCCCGCACCGGGCCCAGCCCGGCATAGCGCGCTTGGCCCAACAAGTTTTCCGCGGCCGCCGCCAGCTTCTCCGGCCGGTCGGAGTAAAACATGCCGGCGACGGCGGGGGGACGGATGGTGGGTGTTGTTGTGTTCATGGGAAGAACCTCGGAAATTGCCAATGTTCAATTGCCAATAGTCAATGGTCAATGGCGCGCGCCTCGGGGCATTGACGATTGGCAATTGAACATTGAGCATTGAGCATTGATCATTTCCAAACGCCCGCTATCGCCGCCCCACAGCCATGGCAGACGCCCGCCTCGCGCCAGTGCTGCTGGACGTTGTACCAACTGCGGCTGATCAACAGCGCGTTGCAGGCCGGGCAGAACGTGGACTCGCGGTCGCCATCGTGCATGTTGCCCACGTAGACGTAGCGCAGGCCGGCCTCCTTGCCGATCTCCCAGGCGCGCACGAGGGTGCGGTGAGGCGTCGGCGGGCGATCGAGCATCCTGTAGTCGGGATGAAAAGCCGAGAGGTGCCAGGGCATGTCTGGGGACACGCTGGCCAGCCAGGCCGCCATCGCCCGCAGCTCGGCCTCGTCGTCGTTTAGGCCGGGGATCAGCAGCGTGGTGATCTCGATCCAGATCTTGGTCTTGGTGGCGATGTGCTCGATGTTGCGCAGCACCGGCTGGAGCCGCGTGCCGCACACCTGGCGATAGAAGGTGTCGCTCCATGCCTTCAGGTCGACGTTGATCGCGTCCAGGGTGGGCTCGATCATGGCCAGCGCGGCCAACGACTCGAAGCCGCTGCTGACGAAGACGTTGCGGATGCCGTGCTGGTGGGCCAGCCGCGCCGTGTCGTAGGCATACTCGAAGAAGACCGTCGGCTCGTTGTAGGTATAGGCCAGCATGGGGATGCCGCGCTGCCGGCAGTGCGCCACCAGGTCAGCCGGCATGGCCGGCTGACCGTTGCTCTGTCCGAAGACCTTCGAGGTTTTCGGCAACCTCGAAGGTCTGTCCGACACAACTGCGGATGCGCCGCTTTGGCTCATCTCCCAGTTCTGGCAGAACTGGCAGGTGAAGTTGCAGCCCACCGTGCCCAGCGACAGGATGGGTTGGGTGGGCAGGAAGTGAAAGAGCGGCTTCTTCTCGACCGGGTCCACGTGCAGCGCTGCCGCCTCGCCGTAGACCACCAGGTAGAGCGTGCCGTCGTAGTTGCGCCGGATGCCGCATTTGCCCATGCCGCCCGGCTCGACCGCGCAGAAGTGCTCGCAGGCCGTGCATTGCACATAGCCTTTTTTCAGCGGTTTGTAGAGTGTGGCTTCGTGCAGCATCGTCGTGCACCTTTTCGCCTAGCTTCCAGCATCCTGAGGGTTGCCTGTACCGACCGTTGCGCACGTGGGTCGAGTAGTTTCTGGCGGCGTCGACCAGCAATCGTCGATATTCGGCATGGATCAACAACCACCGATAGTCGCCGTCAGAACCGTATCGAGACCCGTCACCGGCGCCGCGGCAACCCGCTCGCTGGTTTCGATACGCTGGAGTCGGGCGCCCTCATGCGAGTCGCGCGCCCTCAACCCGCTACTCAACCAACGTTCGCTAGTCGTCTCAGTTAAGGTGTCAGGTAGCTAAATCCAGCCATATTGTACGACGAAACGGCGCAGAATTCAAGCCGGCTAGCCAGCGGGCGAACGAGATCCGGGAAATCGGGGCTGCCTATGATCTGGATCATTGGTGTTTGCGGCGAGTTGTGCAATCCTCTTGACAGCGCCAGTCCGGTTCCAGCAATGTTGGCCGCCGTCCACGCGACGCCGTCCAACCGAGGCGAAGGAGAAGAACAGCGCCGGGCTTGTCTGGTCTGCACGCAGCGACTGAAGCCGCCACTACCAGCTCGCAAGCTCGTAGTAACGACTTTAGTCGTTTCCCAGCGGTCCAGGGGCGCCGCTGGAGCCATCTCCTTTGCCGAGCTCGACGCCAGCGTGCGGGGTTGGATCAACCATGTCCGCGATGCCGACACCTGGGGCCTGCGCAAGACCATTTTCAAGCGCGCACGGCTGGTCCCAGCTCGGCTTGACGAGCGAGCGGACTGACAGTGCTGCCCGACCGATCGGCTGGCTTGACGCGTCGTGAGGAGCTCCACCGCAAAACCAGCACAGTCAGTCCTGCACGCGTTGTGAAACCCACCCACCGCTGCCACGTATAGTCCAACAAGCGAACGCTCTAACGACCGCATCAACAAACAAAGGAACGACCTATGACCTTACTCGGCAACATCATCTGGCTAATCTTCGGCGGCTTCATCGCCGGCCTGGGCTACATCATCGGCGGGCTGGTGATGTGTCTGACCATCGTCGGCATCCCCTTTGGCGTCCAGAACATCAAGCTGGGCATGGCCACCTTCGCCCCCTTCGGCAAGGAGATTGTCGAGGTCGACAACGCCAATAGCTGTCTGCGCGTACTCTTCAACGTGCTGTGGCTCGTGCTCTTCGGCTGGGGTATCGCGCTGGCCCACCTGGGCTCGGCCGCGCTGTTGGCCATCACCATCATCGGCATCCCCTTCGCCACGCAGCACATCAAACTGATCCCGCTGGCGCTGTTCCCGTTTGGCCGCGATCTGCGCTAGCTGCTTCCCGGCAACTCCACCACAAACCGGCTGCCCTGGCCCGGCTGGCTGGCGACGCTGACCGCACCGCCGTGGGCCTGGACGATGCCCTGGACGATGGCCAGGCCCAGCCCGCTGCCGCCGTCCGTTTCGCTGTTGCTGCCCCGATAGAAACGCTCGAAGATGTGGGGCTGGTCGGCGGGGAGCACGCCGATCCCCGTGTCCTCGACCACGAATTGCGACCGGCCGCCGGCCGGCTGCGCGCTGAGCTGCACTTGACCGCCGGCCGGGGTGAACTTGAGCGCGTTGTCCAGCAGGTTGGCCAGCGCCATCTCCAGCCGCGGCCGGTCGCAGCGGCAGGTGAACGGCTCGTCCGGCGGCAGCACGGCCAGGTCGATGCCCTTTTCCTGCGCTGTCAGGTGGAAGGGCGCGGCAGCGGTTTCCAGCAGCTCGCCGACGTCTTGGTCGCGTAGGTCCAGGTTGATCAGCCCGCCCTCCAGCCGCGATAGGTTGAGCAGGTTGCCGGTGATCCACTCCAGGCGCTGGATCTGGCCGGCGCTTTCGGCCAGGAACTCGGCGCGCGCGGCCTCGTCGCCGGCCGCCGGGCCTTGCAGCAGCTCGTTGAAGCTCCTCAGCGCTGTGATGGGGGTGCGCAGTTCGTGGGAGGCGTCGGCGATGAAGCGGCGCAGCGAATCCCGCTCGGCCGCCAGCTCGGCAAAGCTGCCCTCCAGCCGTTCGGCCATCTGGTTGAACTGCCGGCCAAGCTGGCCGATCTCGTCCCTGCCCTGCACCGGCGCGCGCACCGACAGATCGCCCGCGCTCATCCGGCCCGCCGCGGCTGCCAGGCTGGTCAGCGGCGCAGACAGGCTGCGGCTGACCCACAGACCCACCACCAAGGCCAGCAGCGTGGCCCCGATGCCCGCCAGCATGAACGCCCGCCGCGCGGTGGCCAGCGTCTGCTGGCCGTAGCCGATGGAGCCGCTCAGCTCCACATAGCCCAACAGCGCCTGGCCGGTGTTGATGGGCTGCACGACGGTGCGGCGCACGCGCACACCCTCGTCAGCGCCGCCGGGT